>JAYUHO010000035.1:0-6903 GCA_043766915.1 Cypionkella sp. | reverse complement strand
TTGAACCTGCAAGTGTTGATTCATCCGTTTCGGATGCTGCATTATTATGGCTACAGCCACGTGCGGCCGCGCCAAAAGTTGACCCTTGGGCGCGACGTCCGGCTGGCTCCGAACACATCCTTTCGCAACGCCGAGCGGATTGCTTTGGGCGATCAGGTGCAACTTGGCGAATATGGTGCGCTTTGGGCGGGAAGATCGACCGCATGGATCAGGGTCGGCGCTCGCACCACTTTTGGGCCGGGTTGTTTTGTCACCGCCGCCGATTACGGCTTTGCCGCTGGCACGCGCATCACAGATCAAGAGATGATCGAACGTGATGTGATCATCGGGGCAGATTGCTGGATTGGCACCAAGACCGTGATCACTGCCGGAGTGACCTTGGGCGATGGCTGTGTGATCGGGGCCGGGTCGGTGGTGACGCGCGATGTGCCCGCAGGCGCAATTGCCGCCGGCGTGCCCGCCCGGGTGATCAGGATGCGGACTTAAAGCGAGTTGCTTTCAATGGGGTTCACCACATTGAAAGCAACTCGCAACAGTCCCGGTCTCGGTTTGTCTTGGGTTGCAGTCAATCTGAAACAGGTTGGCTGCAATCCGCTTTAGATTGACCGCCCCACGGCCTGCTGCACCATCCAGAAACTGCGTATCAGGCGCAGCCGTATCAAGGTGGCAAGGGCCGCGCGGCGCTCTGCCCCGTCTGCAAGCCTGTCTGATCGCAGCACGCGCGGCGCATGAACCAGAATGCTGCCGGGCATCAGCAGCGCCTTTACGGCCCAGCCAAGTCGCGCGCGCATCCCACTGCCATTCACGCCAAACGCCTCTTGCGTCAACCGCCGCCATTTGTGGCGCAGGGCCGCCCAATCACCGCGCGACGGATGCGCCACCACAAGATCAGACGCATAGATCAGCCGGTATCCTTTGGCACGCGCGCGGTGACACCAATCCAAATCTTCCGAAACACCTGGGATGAAATCGCCAACATCCGTGAACACGTCGCGCCGGGTCAGCAGATTGGCGGTAACAGAAAACCCTTTGCGCGTCACATAGGCGTGGTTGTCAAAGGCGAACACCGCCTCAAACGCCTGTGCGCCGTTGCGCGGCGGCGGGGTTTCATCAAACACCCGCACCGCGCCGCCGACCAGATCGGCATGATCGGCCAGCCGCAAGGCAGTGGCCAGCCAATCCGGGGCCGGCACGCAATCGCAATCAAGGAAAAACAACCGCGACGCGGTGGTTTCTGCCACCCCACGATTGCGCGCACAGGCAGCCCCTCTACGCTGTTCCGTCACGATCCGCAGGGCGGGAAAGGCGCCACGCACCGGGTCCAGACTGTCGGTCGATCCATTGTCGACCACCACCAGGTCAACCCCCGCGCCGATCTGCGGCAGCACCGCCTCAAGGCAGCGTCCCAACCGGACCACATCGTTGTAATGTGGAACAATAATCGCCGCGTCAGCCATCCGCACGCCCCAACACCCCCCCCAATGCCGCCTCATACTTCGCCAGTTTTTCCAGCCCCTGCGCCAAAGCGGTGTCAGCTTCGGCTTTCAGCGCATCGCGCGCAGCAAATCCTGCGATGATCTTGGCCAGAATGGCCGCGCTTTCCTCTTTGGTGCAATCCACCGTGCGGTTGTAGCCGATTGATCCGAACAGGCCCTCAAACTTGCGGCTATAGGCCATCGGGATCACCGGCACGCCCGACGAAAACGCGGCGATACAGGCGTGCATGCGGGCCCCCATAAAGAAATCCATCCCCGCAATGTAAGTTTTGGCCTGCGACGGCGTGTCAAACGCCGGGGCCAGCACGGTGCCGGGAAATTCTGCCGCCAACGCCGCCGAAGCGCGGGCGTCATCTTCGCCCACCATGCGCCCGCTGCGCACGATCACATGCGGCACCAAATGCACCTGCGCGCCAACCCCCTGAAAATACCGGATCAGATCACGCATCAACGCGGGATAATCCAGGGCAATGCCAAATTCGTTCTTGCCGGTATAGCCGCCACCCATCAACAGGCCAGACACATTGATCCCCACCTGCACAGGCCCCCCCGGCGCACGCGGGACGGGCGGATCATATGGCAGGCGGAGCGCCACATCTGACGCCTCAATCACCGCACCGCGCAGGCCCAGATCGCGCAGCGCCGCCGTTGACATCGAATCGCGGGTGGCCACCACAGCCGACAGGCGCAGCGACAGGCGGGCCAGAAACTTTGTCATCGGGCGCGAAAACGGCCCGATGGTCTGCGGGGCCACCACTAAAGGTGTGCGCGCAAGATGCGCCAGAAACTTCAGCCAGAACATCCGCCGCAACCGCCCGGTGCCATAGATGTCGGTAAAGCTGTCGCCCGCTCCGATGTCGATCACCACATCCGACCGCAAAACCGTGGCGAAATAGCCAAACGGGTTCAGCATCGCCCGCGCGTCCAGATCGACAATGCGGATATCCGGGCCCGATACATAGGGGGTGCGCGCGTCTTTCCAATCCAGCGTGGTAATCTCAACCGCCCGGCCAATTTTTCGGGCCAGACTGCGGATAATCTCAACTTCCGAGACGGTCAGAGCCCCCACCCCAAGGTTGTCGGACCGGGTGGAATGCATGATCAGGCAGATGCGAAGGGCGCGTTGGGGCATTTGAGGTCAGATCCGTTTTGGGTCAGATGAGGGGGGGTTGTCTTTGGCGCAGCGCACGGCGCAGGGTGCCAAGGAAGTTTTTCAGATTGCGCGCCAGCGGGTTTTGCCGGGCGGCGGCGAACAAGTGCAGGCCAACATAACGCGGCACCGGGCGGCCCACCAGACGCAAGGCCAGCAGACGGGCCAGCAACGCCCGGCGACGTTCGCGCTGGCCGGGTTGGATCGCGGCCAAACCGGCGATGTCGAATGTGGTGGTTTCAATCCGCCCGGCCGCTTTGGCCTGCGCAATCATCTGTGCCCCCAGTTCGGTGCGCGCCACGATCAGGCTGACGCCCGGGGCATCGCTGAACTTCGGGTAACCTTGGGCATCCGACTCCCACGCATCGGCGCAGACGATATCGGCGGCCACCCCAGTGCCATCGGCGCAGATTTTACAGCGGTGCTGCACGTGTTTGGACAATATCTTGCCCCAACTGTCGTGATAACTCATCGACCGCGTACTGCCATCGCGCAGCTGCGCCGTAGCCTCACCAGGCCAGCCATTGCCACGATAGCGGAACGCCGCCGTGTCGGCCTCGGTGGTGCCCAAAGCCGCCAGCACCGCGCGACCGCCGGTATGGGATGGCACCCCAGCGCAGAAAAACGACAAGATCACCGGAAAAGCCCGCGCCGCCGCCGCATCACGCATCGTCAGCGCCCGCAGCGCCACAACGTCACAAGGCTTGCCGACAAAGGCAAAGCGGCGGCCATCGACGATCAGCGCGGCCACATCGGCCAACGGCGCCGAGGGCGCATAGCGCGACCCGGCAGCGGCGACGATCTCGCCCGCCGTCAGACTGATCACGGCTGTATTGCCAATCGCCAAGGCTGCATCGGCGCTGGTTTGCACCACGGCCTCAACCGCGCCGCTGTCCAACAGATGGATCAGCAGCATCGACAGCGCCCCGCCCGATGATCCGGCAAATCGAACCGCAGGGTCTGTGGCCCATCCGGTTTCCATCGCCACATAAGGCCCCCACAACACCGGATCGGCACGACCGGCAGCGACAACCGTTTGGCCAAGTCCGGGGCAGATCGCCGCAAGCTGCGCCTCTTCTGCACCCGTCAAAGCGGCGGACTGAACCGGGCGCAAAAACCCCGGCGCGGTAACCTGCATGGCAATCTTGTCGGGGGTCAGCCCCGCGCAAGCCCCACAGCCCGCGCAAAGACTGCCACGCGCCACGCGGGCTAGGGCTGGGCTGAACGGCGCAGGGGGCATCAGGTAAAACACTTCTTCCAAGGGCAAAGATCAGCGCCCTTAAGCCCGGATTTGCAGAGATTTTCCAGCGTTTTATCAGGATGCCTTGACCAAAGCACAGCAAAAGGAAACAAGCGGCGCAGATTTTGTGCAGCCCGCTGGTTTTCGCCCGCAAATACCCCCTGTTGAAAGGCCCGCCTGCCATGCTGCGCTCTGCGCTTTTGATCCTGTCGGGCAATGCGACGGCCTCGTTGTTGCTGTTGGCGCGCAATCTGATCGTGGCGCGGATGATTCCCGTGGCCGATTATGGCGTGGCCTCGACCTTTGCGGTGGCCATGGCGGTGGTGGAAATGGCCTCGGCCTTGGGGCTGCAACAGCAGATCGTGCAATCCAAACAAGGCGATGATCCGCATTTTCAGGCAGCGCTGCAGGGATTTCAGCTGGTGCGCGGGGTGATTTCGGCCGTGGTGCTGTTTGCGATTTCCGGACCCATGGCGCGGTTCATGGGCATCCCCGAGGTGATCTGGGCCTATCAATTGCTGGCACTGGTGCCGCTGCTGAATGCGCTGGTGCATTTCGATATTCACCGCCTGAACCGCCAGCGGGTGTTCTGGCCGATGCTGCTGACAGGGGCGCTGCCTGCACTGGCCTCGGTGCTGGCGCTGTGGCCGCTGGCGCAGTGGTTCGGTGATTGGCGGGTGATGCTGTATGCGATTGTGGTGCAGGCGGTGCTGGGGGCTGCGGTGTCACATCTGGTGGCCACGCGCCCCTATAAGCTGGCATTCGACCCCACAATCATAAAGCAATCCCTGCGATTCGGCTGGCCGCTGCTGGCCAATGGCGTGTTGCTGTTTTTGGTGTTCAACGCCGAAAAGCTGATCCTCGGGCGCGCCTTGGGCATGGATACATTGGCGATTTTCTCGATGGGCCTGACGCTGACCCTGACGCCGACGCTGGTGCTGGCGAAATCGGTGCAGAATATCTTGCTGCCGCGGTTATCAGCCGCCAATCACGACCCGGCGCGCTTTGGCCGGATGGCGACGGCGGCGGTGCAATTGCTGCTGCTGCTGGGCCTTGGATTTGCGTTGATCACTCTGTTGATTGGCGCACCCGTCACCCATCTGCTGCTGGGCGAGAAATATGCCGCCCTGTTGCCGCTGTTGTTCTGGTTTGCCATCCAGCAAGCACTGCGCGTGTTAAAGGCCGCCCCGGCGATTGTGGCGGTGGCCCAAGGCCGCACAGCCAATGCCATGCTGGCCAACCTGATCCGGGTCGCGGCGTTGCCACTGTGCTGGTATATTGCCACCACATCGGGCGATCTGCTGACCATCTTATGGGTGGCCACGATTGCCGAAGTGTTGGGCTATATGGTGGCGCTGTGGCTGCTGCGCGACACGCTTGATCTGCGCAACCGCGCCATGGTGATGCCGCATGGCGTTGCGGCGGCGGTGGTGCTGGGCGCAGTGGCTTGGGTTTTGACCGCCCCGGCCCCGACGGATGTTGCCCCGCTGTTGGTTTGGGCCGCGGCAGGGGCGGGTATGGCGCTTTGTCTTGCGGTGATGCCCGATTTGCGCGCCTATATACGCACTCTTAAAACGCCATAGGCCCTGCCCCAATGATCGACCCTACCCTTTTGAACCCTGCGTGGCGGTCCGACGCTGTGGCGCGCGCGAACCTTGCCGCTACCCGGTCCGAAAGCCGCTTTGGCAGTCTGCTTCACCGCCTTTACCACTATCCCCGGCTGCGCAGCCTGTGCGCGCGGCTGTGCGCGCGGGCTGAAGGCGGGGCGATGATGTCGGCTACCTGGCGGCGGATCTTGCGGGACTATCACGGCGCGGATGTGGGCCAATACAGTTACGGCGATATCCTGCGCGCAGGCGTTCTGCCGCCCGGCAGCCTTGTGGGGGCCTATTGCTCGGTGGGCACCGCCCTGATCATCCGCCGCCGCGACCATCCGCTGCAGCGGCCATTTCTGCACCCGTTCTTTTACAATGCCACCCTTGGTCTTTTGACAAAAGACACCATCCCCGCAGACCGCGACAACCCGCTGACCATTGGGAATGATGTCTGGATCGGCGACCGGGTGACGATCCTTGCAGGCTGTCGCCATATCGGCAATGGCGCAGTGCTAGCGGCAGGGGCGGTGATTACCGCCGACGTGCCCGCCTATGCGGTGATGGGCGGCGTGCCCGCGCGCCTGATAAAGATGCGGTTTGACGCAACCCGGATGGCCGAACTTGAGACTAGCCAGTGGTGGGAACAGGACATCGCCGCGCTGATAAAATCCCCACCGGTTGGGGATGTGTTTGGGGGGGACTACAAATAGCGCAGGGGCAGGATTGACATATCCGCGCATTATTGCCGGCAGACACGCCACGTGGTTGCACGCTGCCCCGACAAAGATGAAACTACATGCTGTAAGGTGGCCACGCCGCTTTAACCGCGTGTTGCCAGACGGTGGTTTTGATAGGCGACGGCGGTCAACTCTGCGTTTGAAATGGACATTCCGGCAGCATAGCGCGCACAAAGGGCCGAAGAAAGCCTGACCTTCCTCTTAACCCTTTACTTGAACCTTGAATCCAAAGAGTTGCTGCCATGTCGATGGTATCGTACAGGACGATATAAATTTGAGGTCGAGCATGTCCCTGTTTTCAACGTTAAGAACCATTGCTCATCGCAACATGGTTCAGCCCGGCATGATGTTTCTTTACCGCCGGGTTTACGGCATGGACATCGGCCAAAACGTGCGCATTTCAATGGGGGCGCGGCTTGATAAGACCAACCCCAAAGGCATCCATATTGGTGATTTTACGGCAATCACGTCTGGCGCCGCCATTTTGACGCATGATTTCATCAATCGGATTCATACCGATGTTTATATCGGAAAGAACTGTTTCATTGGGTATGGAGCGATCATCCTGCCCGGAGTTCGCCTAGGAGATTCTGTGATTGTTACCGCCAATTCTGTTGTCGGCCGCGACGTTCCGTCCAACAGCATCGTTATGGGAAACCCCGCGCGGGTGGTGGAAAACAACATC
>JAYUHO010000034.1:0-18213 GCA_043766915.1 Cypionkella sp. | reverse complement strand
CACCCTTCATCTGTCCTGAAATATCCCTCGGGGTCCGGGGGCAAACCGCCCCCGGCACCTTAGCAATCACAGCATCGGTCATGGCAACAGAACCTTTTCTTCTTAACGGCATGTCCGACATCGCGGCCGCAGACTGGGATGCCTTGGCCTGCCCCGAAGCCAGCCCACGTCCGATTGACCCGTTCACCACGCACCGGTTTTTGTCGGCGCTGGATCGGTCAGGCTCTACCGGCAAGGGCACCGGGTGGCAAACCCGCCCGCTGATCTTGCGCGATCAGACGGTCACCGCCGCGCTGCCGCTTTATGTGAAAAACCACAGTCAGGGCGAATATATCTTTGATCACGGCTGGGCGCAGGGCTACGAACGCGCAGGGGGGCAGTATTACCCCAAACTGCAGGCCGCCGTGCCGTTTACCCCTGCCACAGGTCGGCGGTTTCTGTGTGCGCCCGAATTGCGCAAACCCCTGTTGGACGCGGCCATCGGCCTGACGGAACAAAACAAACTCTCGTCCCTGCACATCACCTTTTGCACCGAAGATGAGGCTGCCGCACTGGCCGGACACCACGGTTTGCTGCACCGCATCACCCAGCAATTCCACTGGGAAAATCGCGGCTACGGCAGGTTCGATGATTTTCTGGCTGACCTGTCATCGCGCAAACGCAAGATGATCCGTAAGGAACGTGAAACCGCCCGCGCAGCAGGTCTGACCATTACCGCACTGACGGGCGATCAGATCGAACCTGATCACTGGGATGCGTTCTGGGCGTTTTACCAAGATACCGGCAGCCGGAAATGGGGCACGCCCTACCTTAGCCGCGCGTTCTTTGATCAGGTGCAGGCCACGATGCGCGACGATGCTTTGTTGGTGCTGGCGTTTGATGGAACCCGCCCGGTGGCGGGGGCGTTGAACTTTATCGGGCGTGATACGCTGTTTGGCCGCTATTGGGGTTGCAGCGAAGATCACCCCTGCCTGCATTTCGAACTGTGCTATTATCAGGCCATCGACTGGGCAATTGCCAATGGGTTGCAACGGGTAGAGGCTGGCGCGCAAGGCGAACACAAACTGGCGCGCGGCTATCTGCCGACGCCGGTGCATTCGCTGCATTGGATTGCTGATCCGGGGTTTCGGGCTGCCGTTGCGCGCTATCTGACCGAAGAACGCCGCGCAGTGGATGAGGAAATAGAAGTGCTTACCGCCTATGGCCCGTTTCGGCGGGTTGACAGTGAAGACTGATCGTCATCGAAAGGAAACCCCATGGCCAATCTGTTATCCCATGACGAACGCCAATCCCTGATCCCGCCGTTGGGGGAAACCGGTTGGGGGGCGGTGCCAAACCGCGACGCGCTGCGCAAAATCTGGAAGTTCCGCAATTTTTCCGAAGCTTGGGCGTTTATGAGCCGTGCAGCACTGGCTGCCGAGAAATTGAATCATCACCCGGAATGGTCAAACACCTACAATGTGGTCGATGTGACGCTTAGCACCCATGATTGCGATGGGCTGTCGGACCTTGACACAAAGCTTGCCGCCCAGATGGACAAGTTCGCCGGAGAGGCCACAGTTGTGCGTGACCACTCCGAACCGGTATCCTGTTTGTGCCAGATCAAGGCCAGCAAAACCGCCTGAAATCAGATCGCGGCCAGCATCGCCTCGCCGGTCGAAATCTCGCAGCCCGTCGCAGGTTCAGGATGGAACACCTTGATCACCCCATCTTCGGCATAAAGGGCATAGCGCTTGGATCTGTCATGCAGCCCCAGTGCAGCCACAGTGAAGGTCATCCCAATCGCCTTTGAAAAAGCAGAATCGGAATCGGCCAATACCGATATTCCCACACCTGTGGCCCCGGTGGTGTCGGCCCAGGCCTTTGCCACGAAGGGATCATTCACCGCGACACAGATGATCTCATCCACGCCTTTTGCGACCAATTTCGCAGCCGTGCGCACAAAACTTGGCATATGCGCCGTGGTGCAGGGGCCGGTGTAGGCACCCGGCAGACCAAACAGTACAACCTTGCGGCCCTTCAGTTTGGCTGCCAAAGACACGCCCTCTGGCCCATCAGCCCCCATCTGCAAAAGTGTTGCATCTGGCAGTGTTGCCCCCACAGATATCGTCATTGTGTAACCCTCTTGCGTTGTGTTTTCGTTCACTGCGGATATAGGCTGCACAGCGGCATTCGGCCAGAGGGTAAAGAAATGATACATGTTGTGGTGATCGGCGCAGGCCAGGCGGGGGCGGCCGTGGTTGCGCGGCTGCGCAGTGCCGGGCACACCGGGGCCATCACATTGATCGGCGAAGAAACCGCGCCTCCCTATCAACGCCCGCCGCTGTCCAAGGGCTATCTGATGGGGGAAATGGACGAAGAACGGCTTTGGTTGCGCGGGTCTGACTTTTACGCCGAACATGACATTGCGCTGCGTCTGGGCACGCGGGTCAGCGCGATTGATCCCGTAGCCAAGACTGTGACGATGGGCACGGATGTGATCGCCTATGATGAGCTGGTGCTGACCACCGGGTCATCGCCGCGCCGTCTGCCTGCGGCCATCGGCGGGGATCTGGCGGGCGTTTATACCGTGCGGATGTTAGCGGACGTTGACGCGATGAAGGCAGAGTTTGTTGCAGGCCGCCGGGTGGTGATCGTGGGCGGCGGCTATATCGGGCTGGAGGCCGCGGCCGTTGCCGTCAAACTGGGGCTGGATGTGACAGTGCTGGAAATGGCCCCGCGCATCCTGCAACGTGTGGCGGCGCCTGAAACCAGCGATTATTTCCGCGCGCTGCACGGATCGCATGGCGTCAAGATTCTCGAATCCACCGGCCTTGACCAGTTGATCGGCGATACCCATGTCACCGGCGCGCGTTTGGCCGATGGCCGCGTTCTGCCCGCCGATTTCGTGATCGCCGGTGTCGGGATTGTTCCGGGCACCGCCCTTGCCGAAGCGGCGGGTTTGGCGACTGAGAACGGCATCAAAACCGATGCGCAGGGTCGGACATCCGATCCGCATATCTGGGCTGCGGGCGATTGTGCCTCGTTTCCGTGGCAAGACGGGCGGCTGCGGTTGGAGTCGGTGGGCAATGCCATTGATCAGGCCGAAGTGGTGGCGGATAATATCATGGGCGCGGGATTGACCTATGCTGCCAAGCCATGGTTCTGGTCGGATCAATATGACTGCAAACTGCAAATCGCCGGGCTGAATACCGGCTATGACAACATCGTCACGCGCGGACCGGATGGCCCGTCAGTCTCTTTCTGGTATTTCCGTGCCGACAGGTTGCTGGCGGTGGATGCGATGAATGATCCGCGATCCTATATGGTGGGTAAGCGATTGATCGAACAGGGCAAATCCCCGGCCAAGGCGGCACTTTCAAACCCCGCGACCGTGATGAAAGACCTGCTAAAGGCATGAGGATCATTGGCGGCGCCTCGCGCGGGTTGCATCTTACCCCGGTGGGCGACGGCGACGCCTCCGCCCATCTGCGCCCGACATCAGACCGGGTGCGTGAGGCAATCTTTAACCTGCTGATCAATGGCGGTTATGGCAATCCCGTGCAGGGGGCCCGCGTTTTGGACGTTTTCGCAGGCACCGGGGCGCTGGGGCTGGAGGCGCTGTCGCGCGGGGCCGCGCATGCCGGTTTTATCGAAAATGGCGCCACGGCTGTGGGGCTGCTGCGCCGCAACATAGATCTGATGCGCGCCGCCGACCGCTCTGACGTGTTACGCCGCGACGCGACCAAACCGGGGGCAAATCCGTACCCGCCCTATGATCTGATCTTTCTCGATCCGCCCTATGGCAAAGGACTGGGCGAAGTGGCGCTGGCGGCACTTTCACCCGGATGGCTGGCACCAAATGCCCTGATCGTATGGGAGGACAGCAAAGCACCCCTGCTTCCGTCAGGCTTTGCCCCTCTGGATCAACGCAAATACGGTGACACGCTGGTGACGATCCTTGAGGTCGCGGACTGATCAGGTCCGATGTGATGGCATAGCCCGCAACCGCCCGCTGCAACGGCTTTTTCTGTTCACAAATATCCTAGGGGGGCCGCGGCGCGGCGGGGGACAACGTCCCCCTCGATCCGTCAACCAGACCAGACGCAAAATTCTTCCTTAAGAATTTTCCTACCCCCAGGTCGGGTGAAACTTTCCTGCTGGCGACGCGGTAAAAATCTCGCATCCCACCGCCGTCACCCCCACAGAATGTTCAAACTGCGCTGACAAGGATTTATCCCGCGTCACCGCTGTCCAATCATCTGCCAGCACTTTGGTTTCCGGTCGGCCCAGATTGACCATCGGCTCAATGGTGAAAAACATCCCCTCTTCCAGCACCGCCGCTGTCCCCGCGCGTCCGTAATGCAGCACGTTTGGCGGGGCGTGAAACACCCGGCCCAGACCGTGGCCACAAAAATCACGCACCACCGACATGCGGTTGGCCTCGACAAAGCTTTGAATGGCAAAGCCGATATCGCCAAATGTGTTGCCGGGCTTGACGGCGGCGATGCCGCGCATCAGCGCCTCATGCGTCACCTCGATCAACCGTTCGGCTTTACGTGACGCCGCACCCGCCACATACATCCGGCTGGTATCGCCGAACCAGCCGTCAACAATCACCGTCACATCAATGTTCAGAACATCGCCTTCGACCAAAACCTTGGCGCCGGGAATGCCATGGCAGACCACATGATTTACCGAAATACAGGACGCATGCTGATAGCCCTTATAGCCAATTGTCGCCGAAGTGACGCCGCGTCGGACAGTTTCTTCCTGAATGAATTCGTCAAGCACCGCTGTGGTCACCCCGGGTTTGACCAAAGCGGCAACCATATCAAGGATGTCCGCTGCCTGCTGGCCTGCGGCGCGCATGCCTGCGAAATCCGCATCTTCATAGATGCGGATGCCGTCGCGGGTGGTGCGTCCTCTGATATCGTCCACGGGGTTCCTCCGGTTTCAGCATAAATAGGCCAACCAAAGCGGCTTGGCCAGAGGGCGAAGTATACCAATGCGCACCGTCTTCCGCCGCAAAAGGCTTTGAAAGCCGGGTGCCGCGCCCTATACCACTCGCAATTCGCAAACAGGAGCCGCCATGACCAACCCAACCGCTGCAATGCTGGTGATCGGTGATGAAATTTTGTCTGGCCGCACCCGCGATTCCAACCTGCATTATCTGGCCGGAGAGGTGACGCGGCATGGCATCGCCTTGCTTGAGGCCCGTATTGTCGCGGATGATCCTGCAGCCATCATGCGGGCGGTAAATGATCTGCGGGCGCAATATGATCATCTGTTCACCTCGGGCGGCATTGGCCCCACCCATGATGATATCACCGCCGACGCCATCGCTGTGGCTTTTGGCGTGCCGATCACCCACCGCGCTGATGCGATGGCGGTGCTGGGCGCGCATTATGCCCGGTCCGGCCTGCCGTTCAACGATGCCCGCCAACGGATGGCGCGAATCCCCGATGGGGCGGTTCTGATCGACAATCCCGTTTCCATCGCACCGGGGTTCAGCCTGCAAAACGTGCATGTCATGGCCGGGGTGCCGAACATATTTCAGGCCATGCTGGCCTCAGTGTTACCCAAATTAACCGGAGGGGCGCCACTGCTAAGCCAATCGTTGCGCGTGATGCGCGGTGAAGGCGATATCGCCGGCCCGTTCGGCGATTTGGCGGCGCAGTTCCCGGATTTGTCGATGGGATCTTATCCGTTCAGTGTGAATGGCGCGATGGGCACCAATCTGGTGGTGCGCGGCACCGATGCGGCACAAATTGCTGCGGCTATGACCCGGCTGGCCGTGATGTTCGGCCCATGACACCCGCCGAATTGGCAAAGGTGATGGACGAAACCTGGCCTGCCGCGTCAGTGCAGTCGGTTGGTCCATGGCTGATCCGCAAGGGTCTGGGCGGCGGGCAACGTGTGTCGGCGGCATCGGCACAGGGTGACGTGACGGGGGATGATCTGGCATTGGCCGAAACGGCGATGCGGGCGCTGGGCCAATCACCGTTGTTTTTGATCCGCGAGACGGATGGCGTGCTGGATGCCGCACTGGCTGCGCAGGGATACGCGCTGCATGACCCCGTTGTGGCCTATGCAGCGCCTTGTGTTGAATTGGCCCAAACGCCGCCGCATATGGCCACTTTTGCCCATTGGCCACCGATGGCCATCGCGGTTGATCTTTGGGCGATGGGGGGCATCGACTCTGGTCGTTTGGCGGTGATGCACCGCGCAACCGGCCCCAAAACCGCCATTCTGGCCCGCGCCAATGATCGTGCATCGGGCGTGGCCTTTGTGGCAATGTCCGGTAAAACCGCAATGCTGCACGCATTAGAGGTAGCACCATCTATGCGTCGGCAAGGTTCCGCGCACAACATGTTGCGGGCTGCTGCGGTCTGGGCGCTTGATCAGGGGGCCAAGACGCTGTCATTGGTGGTGATGCGGGCGAATGATCCGGCGCGCAGGCTCTATGCTTCCTTTGGCATGACGGTTGTGGGACAGTATCATTATCGACAGAAATGAGCCCATCAGAGGCCAGCACGGGTGATGGGTTTGCAGTTTCCTTGGCTTTCGCTACCGAACCGACCTGCGCCGATGGCAGGCTTTGCCCTTGCCTGCAGTTTGGTTGGAGGCCTGACCGCCGCCATCGCGGCCCCGGTGTTTGACCTGTCGTTTTCCGCCCCGGCCCAGCCAACGGCTGTGCGGGCAGAGCCGTTGACATCCTTCCGCTTTGCTATTGGTCCGTTTGCGCTGGGCAGTATTGCCACATTGCTGGCCGAGGGGCCGCTGCAACAAACGGCGTTCAAAATAAACGCGCCGGGACAATCGACGCTGCAACTGATGCAACCGCTCCGCGATCAGATCACGGCGGCGGGTTTTACCGTGATCTACGAATGTGAAACCCAAACCTGCGGCGGCTTTGATTTTCGTTATGGCACCGACGTGATGGCCGAACCGGAAATGCACATAGATCTGGGCGATTTCCGCTATTTGGCGGCGACGCGAAACAGGGCGGCGCAAGAGGATACGCTAAGCCTGATCGTCAGCCGCTCGCCCGATCATGGCTTTGTGCAGCTTACCCAGGTTGGCGGCTTTGCCATCGCAGAGCCAAAGCTGACGGAATCAACCAAAACGCCTGCGCTTGTGGCGACCCCACCCGCAGTGGCCGCACCGGTTGAGCCTGCAAAACCAATCGCCGCGCCCTCAGATTTGGGCGCAATGCTGGATCAGGGGCTGCCTTTGGTGTTGGAAGATCTGGTGTTTCCGTCCGGATCGTCTTCCCTTGCGACAGGCGATTATGGGTCATTGCGCGCGTTGGCGGCGTGGTTGCGGGCTAACCCTGAAAAGACGGCAATGGTGGTGGGTCATACCGATGCAACGGGGGGCGTTGCGGCCAATCTCTCATTGTCGAAATTGCGGGCGCAAAGCGTGCGGCAACACCTGTTGGCAGAGTTTGACATTCCGGCAGTGCAGATTGCCGCCGAAGGGGCAGGATCGCTGTCGCCGCGCGATACCAATGCCACTGATATTGGACGGCAGAAAAACCGAAGGGTCGAGGTTATAATAACCTCGACCCCCTAATTTTACCCGATCACTGGCTACGCTTGCCTATGCAGCCTTGCAAGGCCGGTTTACCACAGGTCGGGGCCTTTATCGATGTAGCGCCGCGCCAGAAAGTCGATAAACGCGCGCACTTTGGGTTGGGTGAAACGCCCCGGCGGATAAACCGCATAGATACCAAGGGTTTCTACAGGCAGGCCCGGAATAGCCTCTTCGATGTGGCCACCCTTCATTGCCTCGGCATAGAGAAACGAGGGCAGAAAGGCGATGCCAAGGCCGGAAACAGCGGCGTTAAGCAAGGATTGACCATCATTCACCGTCAACCATCCAGCCGTGCGCACCTGACGCTTTTCACCCGACGGCGCGGTTACTTTCCAAACGTTGCCATTGGCCTGGTTGGAATAATGCAGCAGTTTGTGGTCGTTCAGATCGTCAATCTTCAGGGGCCGGCCGTATTTCTGAAAATACGACGGCGAGCCGATCATGCGTTTCGTGGTTTCGGTCAGTTTGCGGGCACGAAGCGAGCTGTCTTCCAACTCTCCCACCCGGATGGCCATATCAAAGCCTTCGGAAATCAGTTCCACATAGCGGTTGTTGAGCACCATGTTGACGGTGATATCTGGATATTCCAGCAAGAAATCACCCAAAATCGGCGACAGCAGGTTTACCCCAAAATCGGTGGCAACCGATATCCGCAACAATCCTGACGGGGCCGATTGCATCGAAGTGACCAGCGCATCTGCCTCTCCGGCATCGTTCAAGACGCGGCGGGCACGGTCATAATAGGCAAGGCCGATCTCGGTAGGTGAGACACGGCGCGTTGTTCGGTTCAAAAGCCGCGCCCCAAGGCGGGCCTCAAGGGCAGAGACGTGTTTCGAAACGGCAGATTTCGAAATCCCCATCTTTTTTGCAGCGTCTGTAAAGCCGCCTTGGTCTACGACCGTGGCAAAGGCTTCCATTTCGGTTAGTCGATCCATTGTTTTCCCCAAGGCAGCAGAGTGGGCAGATCAGACCTTATTGGCGGTCAAATCAGGCAGGATCGGGGCGCATTCGCGTTCTATCCGGGGTATTATCGCGGATCGTTGAGCATGTGGAAACATAATTGCAGGGGATATTCGTTGTAAATCAATGAACAACGACGCAGTTTGGCCTTAAAGTGTAAATTTTTCAGCAGATATCCGCAGGATGAGGTTTGGGTCGATGCAGATGTCTTTCCACACGTCCAACAGGCTTTCATGGCCGACCCCAAAGAAGTTGCCTGACAGCTGTTCCAACATATCTGTCATGATCTGGAAATGCAGATGCGCCGCCCAGCCGCCGTTTTCATGCCAATCGCCCAGATGGGCAATCAGTTGGCCGGGGGCTACGATATCGCCCACAGCAAGCAGCCCCGGCAAAGATGCAGCAAGATGGCCGTAAAGGGTGTAGAACGGCACGCCCCCCGCGTGATGCTGCAAGATCAAGGTATTGCCGTAATCCAGATAATCGGGGTTGTAGGTGACATGCAGCACCTGGCCCGCCAGCGGTGCATAAACAGGCGTCATGGCCGGGGCGAACACGTCGATGCCCAAATGCACCGTGCGGCGTTCGGGGCTGGCGGCATCGGCGAAAGCGTCGGTTTCATAGACGGATCGTTTCTCGCCATATGATCCCAGGCCATATGTAACCCCTTTGGCCGCAAACCACGGATCGAAGGCATGATCGGAAAACGTGGGCATGCCGGGGTGCTGGCCTTCGGTTAACAGGGCAAGCGTCGTGCTGTTTGCCACATCGGGTTGAAACAGCGGTAAGGGTGAGGCTGCGGTCAGATAGGCACGGATGCTGTCAGCCGCCCCTGATCCGCCCACGCTTTGCCGCATGATTGCCCGCAGCAGCCCCTGATCGACCGACAACAGCCGCGCCCGCGTTGCGGCATCGCAGGCGTCCAGAATGGCGGGCAACGCGTCGTCGCCAACACCAAGACTGCGCAGGGCGGTGTAAAGATCGGATTGGCCATTCAGAAAGGCAGCGGTGATCATTGCGGAATCCGATCATATTTTGGGGGCAATTTGGGATAGGGGATGCCGCGAAAGGGCGGAAAATCGGCATAGCGGGCTTGGCGGACGGGCAGGGGCTCGGCAGGCTCGGCGTGGATGGCCAGCAATTTGCCCTTGGGCGCGATGTAGGAAGAGATCATCCGGGAAGGCTCCTCGCGCCATGTCAGATTGAACGCAGCACGAACGGGAAAGAAGTAAATCTCGGAATAGGGCAGATGATCGTGCAGCCACCACGCCAGATCGCGCCAATCGCGGCCCTGTTCATATTGGCCCGCAAACCACGGGATCACAAGGCAGGCACAGGCCCCCATGCGGCCCTTCGCATCGCGGTGATCCCAGATATGGCCCGCATAAGTGGTCGTGTTAACCGCGCAGTTGAAGCCATTCTCGTTGCCAAAGGCATTCACGGTTGGGCTGCGATACGATCCGCGCACTGCAATCGGGCCAAACGTGTCAACGATAGGGTCCAGCAAATCTGTGGCCAACCGGGTGCCGGATGCAATCATCAGATCGGGATTGTCAGGCAGGTTCGGGATGCCATGAAAATTGCCGATTTCAGAGTAAAGGAAATCGCGCAGGAAAAAATGCTGCGACAGGCGGATGCGGCCCAGTTTTTCCAGCATGGCAAAGGATGAGACGGCGCGCATCGGGCGGGGCCTTGGTTGGTTTGGTATAGCCTAAAGCGGGATTGGGCCGGATGGAACCACTTCCCAGTTTGCACCATAAACCAACCCGAACAATTTAGCCGAGGACCGCATCTTACAGCTTTGCAGTGCAAAGCTGGGCGTGTCCTTTGCCCAGAGGCGCAAGCCGGCGGGCAAGGGCGGTTGGGTTGGGACTATCGCTTGGAAATCAGGCCGCGCCTGACTGGGCTGGTGCGAGAATCGCGCCTGCCGCGGGCAGTCAGGCGCGGCCTGATTTGACGCGTGTCAAATCACGCAAGCGACGCTTGGACTAAGAAACAAAACGTTAGATTGTGGCTTCCGGCCAAACCAAGCCAGTTCTGCGCCAGTTCCACCATCCCATTCAAGCACCACATCTTCCCACGCAATCCTTCTTGCCCCGCGCGCCGTGCCCCATTATCCCTGCTTCCAAGCCAAGTTGCAGGAGCCGCCATGTCGACCAACCAGCGTTTTGATAAATCCAAACTTCCCAGCCGCCATGTCACCGAGGGGCCAGCGCGCGCGCCGCATCGGTCGTATTTTTATGCCATGGGGATCACCGAAGAAGAGATTCATCAGCCTTGGGTCGGCGTGGCCACCTGCTGGAACGAAGCGGCCCCTTGTAACATCGCGCTGAACCGGCAGGCGCAGATCGTCAAGCATGGCGTGAAAAAGGGTGGCGGCACCCCGCGTGAGTTTACCACCATCACCGTGACCGACGGTATCGCGATGGGGCATGAAGGCATGCGCTCGTCTTTGGCCAGCCGCGATGCGATTGCCGATACGGTGGAGTTGACGATGCGCGGGCATTGCTATGATGCCATCGTAGGGCTGGCAGGCTGTGACAAATCCCTGCCCGGCATGATGATGGCGATGATCCGGCTGAACGTGCCGTCGGTGTTCATCTATGGCGGGTCCATCCTGCCGGGCCGCTACAAGGGCCAGGATATCACCGTGCAGGATATGTTTGAGGCCGTGGGCAAAGTGCAGGCAGGCACGATGAGTGTCGCAGAACTTGACATCATGGAACGCGTGGCCTGCCCATCGTCCGGCGCATGCGGCGCGCAATACACCGCCAACACGATGGCTTGCGTGTCCGAGGCGATTGGGCTGGCGCTGCTGAACTCTTCCGGTGCGCCGGCACCTTACGAATCCCGCGATCAATATGGTGAAGCGTCGGGCGTCGCCGTGATGAACCTGATCGAAAAGAACATCCGCGCGCGCGACATCGTTACGCTGAAATCGCTACAAAACGCCGCCCGCGTGGTGGCCTGCACCGGCGGGTCCACCAACGCAGCGCTGCATCTGCCCGCTATGGCGCATGAAGCGGGGATTGATTTCGATCTGTTCGACGTGGCCGAGATCATGCGCGACACGCCCTATTTCGTCGATCTGCGGCCGGGTGGAAAATACGTGGCCAAAGATTTGTATGAAGTCGGCGGCGTTCCCGTGGTGATGAAAGAGCTGATGAAAATCGGCATGCTGCACACAGATTGCATCACCGCCTCGGGCAAAACGCTTGGCGAAGAAGTGGAGAAGATCACGGGTGAGGCTGATGGCCGGGTGATTTACCCTGCCGCCACGCCAATCACCAAAACCGGCGGGGTTGTCGGGCTGAAGGGCAATATATGCCCTGATGGGGCGATTGTGAAAGTGGCCGGTATGACCCCCGCTGAACAGGTATTTTCCGGCCCTGCTCGTGTTTTTGAATGCGAAGAAGACGCCTTCGCTGCCGTGAAAGCCCGCGCATATAATGAAGGTGAAGTGATCGTTATCCGCAACGAAGGCCCCGCAGGTGGGCCGGGGATGCGCGAGATGCTGTCAACCACCGCCGCCTTGTCGGGTCAGGGCATGGGAAAAAAGGTGGCGCTGATCACTGATGGTCGGTTCAGTGGTGCCACGCGCGGGTTCTGCGTGGGCCATGTCGGGCCAGAGGCTGCCCATGGCGGGCCAATCGCGCTGTTACAGAACGGCGATATGATCACGCTGAACGCGCTGACCGGCGAGTTGTCGGTGGCTTTGACCGACGCTGAACTGGCGGCGCGCAAGGCGGCATGGGCTGGACCGCGTGCCACACAATACGAAACCGGAGCGATCTGGAAATTTGCCAAATTGGTTGGCGGCGCGCGTTGGGGTGCAGTGACCCATCCCGGAGCGAAGGCCGAAAAACATGTCTATATGGATCAGTAACGGCGTCTTTCGCTTAACCCTTGCAGCGGTCTTGATAGCAGGTTGCGTGCCGCAATCAGGGATAGGCTCATCCCGGTCTGCACCCGTGTTGGGAGGCGCGCTGCAAATCGGGGTGCCGCCGGGCTATTGCATTGATGGCGGTGCCAGCCGTGAACGCGGCGATAACGCTGTTATCCTGATGGGCCGCTGTAATGATGCCGCCCAAGCGATTCCCGCGCTGGTGTCGGTGTCTATTGGTCAGGCAGCCTCGGGGGCTGTGATGACGGCGGGGGGGGCGGCGCTGGCCGCGTTCTTTACCTCGGTAGAAGGCCGCGCAACCCTCAGCCGCGATGGGCGGGCGTCCGATATAAAAGTGATTGAGGCATTGGGCGTTGGCGACGCGTTCTTTTTGCATCTGCAGGATCGGCGTGCAGGCGAATACTGGCGCGCGGTGGTCGGCGTAAAGGGTCGGCTGGTCACGGTGTCGGCCACGGGCACGCCCGAACTGCCCCTGACCGCCGCAGACAGTCGAAAGGTGCTGGAAAGTGTGCTGGCCGCGCTGCGCAGGGCCAATCAAACGGCCAGTTGACGCGGCCTTTTTAGCTTTGTGAAAAACAATTTCGGGATGGTCTGCCTTCGGGGTGGAGTATTAACTGATTTGCAGCAATAAAAAGAATCGTTTCCAGTTGCGAAACAATGGATGGGTAAAGATCTTATGGCAGGGCTTATGTCCGGGTTGATCGACAGGTTGCTCTATCAGCGCGTTTTGCGCAGATGGGGCATAGCGGGCGATCAGGCTGCAACCAGCTCTATGGACGGTCTGCGCAGCCTGCGCACCCGCGCGCGCGCATTGCGCCGCAACCTTGACCGGGTGATCCATCAAGCCGAACATCGGCTTGCCTTGCCCGTCATTGGCCCCAATGTGATCCGCAAACCTTTGGGCACCGATTGGGCATGGCGGCCCGAATTGTGGAAAGGCCCGATTCCAGTCCCCGGTTTTGCCAGCGTTCCGGGTAAGGCGCTGGTTTACGAAGGTGCGACGATTTTTCACGATTGCCGTCGCACCGAATTGACCGTCCGCCAAATTCGCAACACCCGCGAAGCGGACATCGCGCCGTTTGGCTTTCGGATGGATGTGTTCCGGTTTGACGGCTCATTTCTGTCTTTGGTTCTCGATCTGCCGGAAGACGCCGCGCGGGGGTTAAAGCAAAAGCACGTGATCCGGCTGGATGTGATCGTCGAGATGGAAAAGCCGCTGGAAATCTTTGCGCGCCTGAACATCAAACACGGCCCCAACGTGGAACAGATTGTGCGCGAACTGCCGTTGAACGAAGAAGAGGTCATGGTTGAATTTGATCTGGCCTATTCCAAGATGAACGAAAAACGGGTGGAACGGTTGTGGGTGGATCTGATCTTTGAAGGCCCCGAAATGAACCAGATTATTCTGCGCGATGTCACCTTCAGCCGCCGTCCGCGTGCGGAATTATGAGCCAGAGATGAATGAAACCAAGCTGACCAAAACACGCATCCGCGCCGGGGTTTGGGAAGGCGTTTTAACCGGTGCGGCCATCGAGCCGGTGCTGGAAGTTCTGCACCTTGAGGTCGCCGTGCCGGGAGTCAGCGTTTCCGCCATTTCCGACAGGGCGGGCGACTGGCTGGTGCGCGTACCGATCCCGGTGGAATTGCTGACCGAAGGCGTGCAGACGTTTTTGATCCATGACAAGGCCACCGGCGCGCGGTTAGAGCATTTCACCATCATCACCGGTGTGGCAATGGAAGATGACATGCGGGCCGAGGTGGATTTGCTGCGGGCAGAATTGGATATGCTGAAACGGGCATTTCGGCGGCATTGCTTGGAAACCGTGTCGTAACATCGGCGTTTCCCTGCGATGACGCCGCGTTGCCCGTGACAGCTGCTGCCCAAACAGGCATCTTTGCCGCAATCAAAGGATGCCTGCCTATGCCCTATCCCCACCTTCTGGCCCCGCTTGATCTGGGCCACATCACTCTGAAAAACCGTGTGTTGATGGGGTCGATGCATACGGGCCTTGAAGAAACCGGTGATTGGAACCGGGTTGCGGAATTTTATGCCACCCGCGCGCGGGGCGGGGTTGGTCTGATGGTCACGGGGGGCATGGCCCCCAATCCCGAAGGCGGCGTGTTTCCCGGCGCTGCAGGGCTTTATACCGCGCAAGACATCGCCAATCATCGCATGGTGACCGATCGGGTGCATCAGGCGGGCGGTCTTATTGCGATGCAAATTCTGCACGCAGGCCGCTATGCCTATGGCAAGGGATGCGTTTCCGCGTCTGCCATAAAATCGCCGATCTCGCCCTTTGTGCCGCTTGCGCTGGATGCGGTCGGGATTGAAAAACAGATCGCTGACATCGTCACAGCCGCCGTTCGCGCCCGTGAGGCGGGCTATGACGGTGTCGAGGTGATGGCGTCGGAAGGTTATTTCCTGAACCAGTTTCTGGTAACCCACACCAATCAGCGCGACGATGACTGGGGTGGCAGCTATGCCAACCGGATGCGCCTGCCGGTTGAAGTGGTCCGCAGGGTGCGGGCCGCGGTGGGGGATGATTTCATCCTGATCTACCGCATTTCTCTGATTGATCTGATCCCCAACGGATCAAGCTGGAACGAGGTGGTGCTGTTGGCGCAGGCCGTGCAGGCAGCAGGGGCCAGTCTGTTGAACACGGGCATCGGCTGGCACGAAGCGCGGGTTCCCACCATCGCCACATCGGTGCCGCGCGCGGCTTTTGCGCATCTGACCGCCCGGCTGCGCCCGATGGTGACGATCCCGGTGATCACCTCGAACCGGATCAACACCCCGGATGTGGCCGAGGGGCTGCTGGCGTCAGGCGCTGCTGATATGGTGTCGATGGCGCGGCCCTTCCTTGCCGATCCCGATTTTGTGGCCAAAGCCGCCTCTGGCCGCGCGGCCGAAATCGCACCCTGCATCGCTTGCAATCAGGCCTGCCTTGACCACACGTTTTCGGGGAAACTGTCATCCTGTCTTGTTAATCCGCGCGCCTGCCACGAAACGGTTTTGTCTTATGATCCGGCTTTGCTGCCCAAATCAGTGGCGGTTGTCGGGGCGGGCGCTGCGGGATTGATGGCGGCGTTGGTGGCCTCGCACCGAGGCCACAAAGTCACGCTGTTTGAACGTGCAGATCAGGTTGGCGGCCAGTTGAACCTTGCCCGCCAAGTGCCGGGGAAAGAAGAATTTGACGGGTTGGTAGATTGGTTTGCAGGATCGGTTGCCCGGTCAGGCTTAACCCTTCGCCTTAAGGTGACGCCAACGGTTGATGACCTGCGTGGGTTTGATCAGGTGATTGTCGCCACGGGCGTTGCCCCGCGCGATCCGGGCATTCCGGGGCAAGACCGTGCCTTGGGCTACCGCGACGTGCTGCAGGGCGCCCCCGTGGGCCGCCGGGTGGCGATCATCGGGGCCGGGGGCATCGGCTTTGATGTGGCCGAATTTCTGGTGCAGGACGGTCCCAGTCCGACAACCGATCTGGCCCTGTGGCAGCGCGAATGGGGCGTGGGCGATCCGGCGGACGTTCCGGGCGGTTTGGCCGAACCTGTGCCTGAAGCGGCGGCAAGACAGGTCTGGTTGCTGCAGCGCAAAGCTGAAAAGCCGGGGCGTGGCTTGGGTAAAACCACCGGCTGGATTCACCGGGCGGCCTTGCAGATGAAGGGCGTCAAGATGATGGGCGGCATCAGTTATCAGGCCATCACCGATAAGGGTTTGATGATCACGCGCGACGGCATCGAAGAGGTGATCGAGGTTGATGACGTGGTGCTGTGCGCCGGTCAAGTCTCGGACCGCAGCCTTGCAGACCGGCTGGCGGCGGCGGGCATCGCCGCTTATGTGATCGGGGGTGCGGATGTTGCAACCGCATTGGATGCAAAACGCGCGATAGATCAGGGGGCTCGATTGGCGGCGATGTTGTAGGGGCCTACCATGAGTGCATCGTTTGATCGATCATGCCGTCAGGCAGCATTTGCAACAAAGCAATATGTCTCCGGCGCGGATACCTACAACGGTTTGCAGTCAATCTGTGTCAGATTGACTGCAAACCATGACAAATCGAGACTTGGAATGCTGCGTTTTGCATCTTATGTGGTGCACCACATAAGATGCAAAACACTTTAGGCCAGAATGAAAGGCGTCTTTGGTGCGTCAGGGGTGTAGACGGAATAAAGACGCTTTGTAGCAGGTTTGTAGCACCCTGATTTTAGGCTCCATCCCCCCGAATGGTGTCGCCGGGTTGCAGGACTGGAAACAACTCGATCACCTCACCTCCGGTATGGCCACCGGGCCGCTTGCCTGCGATAATTTCGGCGGCACGGCGACCGATTTCAAGGCGGCAGGCGTCCATCGTGGCCAGTTTGCGCGGCAGTCCGTCGAGCAATTCGACGCCGTTGAATCCCGCCAGCCCAATGCGCCCCGGCACATCCAATCCCTTATGCAGGCAATACAAAAGCCCGCCTGCCCCGATCATGTCATTGGAATAATAAAGAAAATCAACACCCGGGCTTCGGGTTAAAACGGCTTCGGTCATTTCGCGCCCTTTCAGAAGGGCCGAGCCGCCGGAATAAAACTCGCGGTCCACCAAAGCCAGTCCGGCCTTTGACAGGGCGTCTTCAAACCCTTCCAGACGTTTACGGGCGCGGTGATCATAAGGCATCATCGTGCCCAGAAACGCGATGTTGCGGTAACCTGCCGCAATGATCGCCTCGGCCATCTGGCGGCCCGCGCGACGGTGCGAAATGCCGACAGCGCTATCCACCGGAGTGCCGTCAATATCCATAATCTCAACGATCGGAATACCCGCCTGCGCCAGCATCGCCCGTGCGGCATCGGTGTGTTCAAGCCCGGCCAGGATCACGCCCGAAGGCCGCCACGACAGCATTTCATACAACACATGTTCTTCGCGCTCGGGCGAGTAATTCGTAACACCAACAACGGGTTGCAGCCCGGTGTCATCCAGAATTTCTGACACGCCCGTCAGCACTTCGGGGAACACCATGTTCGACAGCGATGGAATAATGACCCCCACCAGATTGACCCGCTGGCTGGCAAGGGCGCCCGCGATTTTGTTCGGCACATAGCCCAGTTTTCGTGCGGCTTCCAACACCCGGATGCGGGTGGTTTCCGACACATCACCCCGGCTGCGCAAGACCCGGCTGACCGTCATTTCACTGACGCCCGACGCTTCGGAAACATCGCGCAGGGTCAGGGTGCGGCGGCTGTCGGGGTTGATAGGTTTGCTCACATCGGGCGCCTGTGTTGGGGTACCCCCTTTGTTAGCGCCAAAACACCCCCTTGTCCAAGCCCGGTTATGCCGATATGTTAGCGGTAACATCCAGATGGCTGACGATATCCTGCGCATGATGCACGCTCTCTGCACCTTACGCGGGCCCTAAGGGGGGGTGGTGGGCCAAAAATTCACTCCCCCTTACTTTTCACCCAGTCCCCCCTGTTGCAACCAATGCCCGTTCTGGCGCATGTAGGCGCATGGCCCCGTAGCTCAGCCGGATAGAGCGACGGTTTCCTAAACCGTAGGCCGCGTGTTCGAATCACGCCGGGGTCACCACAGCATGTCGGGATTATTGTGGCGGTGCGGGGTTGATTTGCGCGGCCCCCCGATCCTGCCACAGCGCGTAAATTCCAGCTGCAACGATTAACGTGGTGCCAATGATCACCGGCAGCGCCAGCGTTTCGTCATAGATCGTCATGCCAATGATCGAGACAAAAACGATTTGCAGATAGGCAAAGGGCTGCACCGAGGAGGCCTCGG
>JAYUHO010000033.1:0-6946 GCA_043766915.1 Cypionkella sp. | reverse complement strand
GATAGCTGCGGCCTTGGTGGGCACCATTGTGGCCGAGTTGAACCAGCCGACCGGATTGGGCGCGCGGCTCCTCAGCGGGTCTTACAACGGGCAAACCGCGATGATCTGGGCCACGCTGTTTGTGGCGGCGATGATGGCGGGGGCGTTGGTTTTAATCATCGAAGTGGTCGAGCGGATCACCCTGCGCCGGATGGGGATGGCCGCATGATCTGGATCGTGCTTTCCCTGATTGGCTGGCTGGTTGCATGGCGGGTGAATGTGGTTTTGTCGAACTCCACCCTGCCACATCGACAGTTTCTGGTGCCTGCGATCTTTGGGCTGGCGGTGTTGGTGGTCTGGCAGGGCATTGTGTGGGGGGCGGATGTATCCCGCGTGATTTTGCCTGCGCCATCCGAAATTGGCGCGGCTATTGCGGGTAATCTGGGCCTGCTGTGGGCGGATTTTGTGCAGACCGTGCTGAAAGGGGCGCTGTCGGGTTTTGTCATCGGCTGCAGCGCCGGGTTTTTGGCCGCGATCATCATGGACCGGTCGGCGTTTTTGCAGGCCGGGTTCATGCCGGTGGCCAAGTTCATATCCGCCATGCCAATCGTGGGAATAGCGCCTATAATGGTGATGTGGTTCGGCTTTGGCTGGCAATCGAAGGCCGCAGTGATCGTCGTGATGGTGTTTTTCCCGGTGCTGGTGAACACCGTCGCTGGGTTGGCGGCGGCGGACCGGATGCAACGCGATCTGATGGCGACCTTCAGTGCGACCTATTGGCAGACACTGATCAAACTGCGGTTGCCGGCGGCGATGCCGTTTGTGTTTAATGGGCTGAAAATTGCGACAACCCTGGCGCTGATTGGCGCGATTGTTGCCGAATTTTTCGGTAGCCCCATCGTGGGCATGGGATTTCGCATCACCGCCGAAGTGGGGCGGCTTGGGCTTGATATGGTGTGGGCCGAGATTGCGGTTGCAGCATTGGCGGGATCGGCGTTTTATGGGCTGGTCGCGTTGGTTGAGGCGCGGGTGACGCATTGGCATCCGTCGCAAAGGAATTAAAAACAGGCCCAAAGGGGCCATCAACAAGGAGACGACCGATGAAAAAGTTACTGACGACAGCGCTGTTTGCCGCATTTGCCAGCCAGGCAGCCGCCCAAGATACGGTGACGCTGCAACTGAAATGGGTCACGCAGGCGCAGTTTGCGGGTTACTATGTGGCGGCCGCCAAAGGCTTTTATACCGAAGAGGGTCTGGCCGTCACGATTCTGCCCGGTGGTCCGGATGTGGCCCCGACCCAAGTGATCGCCGGGGGCGGTGCGGATGTGGTGGTCGATTGGATGCCATCGGCACTGGCCGCACGCGAAAAGGGGTTGGCGCTGGTGAACATTGCACAGCCTTTCAAATCATCGGGTATGATGCTGACTTGCCTCAAGGAATCAGGCGTGGCCACCCCGGCCGATTTCGCCGATAAAACCCTTGGCGTCTGGTTTGGCGGCAATGAATATCCGTTCCTGAACTGGATGAACACGCTGGGTCTGAAAACCGATGGATCGGCCGGTGGTGTGACGGTGCTGAAGCAGGGTTTCAACGTGGACCCGCTGTTGCAAAAGCAGGCGGCTTGCGTGTCGACCATGACCTATAACGAATACTGGCAGGTGATTGACGCGGGCATCAAACCCGAAGATCTGGTGGTGTTCAAATACGAAGAACAGGGCGTCGCCACCTTGGAAGACGGCCTTTACGTGATGGAAGACAAGCTGGCCGATCCGGCGTTTGAAGACAAGATGGTGCGGTTTGTGCGGGCAAGCATGAAAGGCTGGAAATACGCCGAAGCCAATGCGGATGAGGCAGCCCAGATCGTGTTGGACAACGACACGACCGGTGCGCAGACGATTGAGCATCAAAAGCGGATGATGGGCGAGATTGCCAAGCTGACCGCAGGATCGAACGGCGCGCTGGATGAAGCGGATTACAAACGCACTGTGGCCGCGCTGATGTCGGGCGGATCTGATCCGGTGATCACCGCAGAACCTGCAGGGGCCTGGACCCATGCTGTAACGGACAAAGCCCTGCAATAACAGGGATTTTCTGATCCATATAACGGCGCGTCCGGGCAACCGGGCGCGCTTTTCTATTGCTTGTCAATTCCGATCCATCTTGTAAATTCCTTTACAAAGGACGTGCCAATGCCCCCTTCTGCCCTGACCGGAACCAGACTGCGCACGGCGCGCATTGCCCTTGGGCTGCGGCAGGGCGAGGTGGCCCGGCGTGCGGAAATTTCTGCCAGCTATCTGAACCTGATCGAACACAATCGCCGCAAGATTGATGGGGCTTTGTTGCAACGGCTGGCTGATGTTCTGGGTCAGGCCGTGGCGGCGTTTCACGACGATATTAGTGGGGCGCTGTTGGAAGAGTTGCGCAGTGCGGCGGGGGGGTCTGCCGTGATGCTGGAGGGAGAGCGGGTTGAGGAATTTGCCAACCGCTATCCCGGTTGGGCCCAGCTTTTGGCCGAAGTGCAGCATCGCAATGCCGGTTTGCAGCGCAGCCTGTCTGCATTGAATGACCGGATGACCCAAGACCCGCATTTGTCGGCCTCGCTGCACGAGGTGATCTCGGCGGTCAGCTCTTTGCGCAGCACAACGGGGATTTTGGTGGAAACCGATGATCTGGAGCCTGAATGGCGGCTGCGGTTTCACGCCAATCTTGCCCAAGACAGTGAGCGTCTTGCCACGGGCGCGCGCGCACTGGTCAGCTATCTTGAGGGGTTTGAACAAGCCGAAACGTCTGCCATCGCGTCGCCGCAGGAAGAGGTTGAGGTCTGGATGGCGGGCATGGAATGGACGCTCGCGGGACGGGTGGGCAAGCCGGTGGCCAAGGGCGAAGTGCAATCGCAGGCCGCGCGGCAGATGGCGCAGGGGTGGCTTGATGTCGTGGCCGCCGATTTGGCCCTTCTGCCGGACGCAGGCTTTGCGGCCGCAGTTACCGAATTTGGCCCAGACCCCGTGCAGATTGCGGCCCGGATGGGAACGGATGTTCTGCCGGTGTTTCGTCGCCTTGCGTTGATGCCGCGCGCAAACGTAGGTCTGGTGCTCTGCGATGCCTCTGGTACCATCGTGTTTCGCAAACCCATCGACGGCTTTGCGCTGCCGCGCTTTGGGGCGGCCTGCCCGCTGTGGCCGTTGTTCACTGCCCTGGGGCGTCCGATGACCCCGATCGAGACGGTGATTGAAACCCCCGCGCCTGTACCCCGGCGCTTTCTGGTGCGGGCGTTCTGCCAGCCCAGCCATCCCGGAGGATTTCACGGGCCGGAATTGCGCAGTGCTGCAATGATCATCTTGCCAGATATCGCACGGGTGGGGGCTGCCCAACCCATAGGATCAACCTGCCGAACCTGTCCCCGCGCCAGTTGTCCGGCGCGGCGCGAGCCGTCTATCGTCACGTCGTGATCAATCCGTGCCGCCGCACCTTGGTATCGGCTTTTGACTTGATGCCGATTTGCCGTGATAGTCGCGCAATCCGGGGGCTGACATGACCAAACGTGTGCTGTTGATCGAGGACGAAGCCAATATCGCCGAGGCGATCCGCTTTATCCTGACCCGCGATGGCTGGCAGGTGCGGGTGTTGGGGGAAGGCCGGGCGGCGCTTGCCACGGTGGCCCAGTATCAGCCCGATCTGGTGATCCTTGACCTGATGCTGCCTGATATCTCGGGATTGGACATTCTGACGGCTTTGCGGGCCGATCCTGCCACCGCACCGCTGCCAGTTTTGATGCTGACGGCCAAGGGCCAAGGGCGCGACCGTGACGCGGCGCAGCGCGCGGGCGTCAGTGCATTTATGACCAAACCTTTTGCCAACGGCGATATTCGCGCCGCAGTGCGCGATTTGCTGGGGGCGCCCTGATGCGCCGCCCCACAGCACCGCTGTTTCTGGCCCGGGCCGTCTATCGCAAACGCCGTCTGCGGGACGCTGCGCGATTGTTGCCCGTTTTGGGGCTGTTTTTGCTGTTGATGCCGGGGCTTTGGACGGCGGACACCGCTTCGCATGCGTCGGGGCGCGAATGGGTGTACATCCTTGCGGTTTGGGCCGGGCTGATCGCAGTGGCTGCCTGCCTTGCGCCCGGTCTTGCCGCGTCCGACACCGGCCCGGATGAGGATGAAAAGGCCCGCTGACATGCCCTTTAACATCCTTGTGCTGACTTGCCTCAGTTACGTGATTTTCCTGTTTCTGGTGGCTTTTGCCGTGGAACGGCGTGCGTCCCGCGGCGGCGTTGGATTTTTGCGATCGCCGATGGTCTACACGCTGTCCTTGTCAATTTATTGCACGGCCTGGACGTTTTACGGCGCGGTGGGCTATGCCGCGCGGTCGGGGTTAGAGTTTTTGACGATCTATCTGGGGCCAACGCTGGTGTTTGTGGGCTGGTGGTGGGTGTTGCGCAAACTGGTTCGGATCGGGCGGCAACAGCGGGTGACCTCGATTGCCGATTTAATCTCGTCGCGCTTTGGCAAATCGAACTTGTTGGGGGTGGTGGTCACCGTGATTGCCGTGGTGGCCGCCACGCCCTATATCGCGTTGCAGTTACAGTCGATCAGCCTTTCTTTTGGGGTGTTTGCGTCAGATACCCCCACAGGCTGGGCGCTGCCCAATCGTGATGCGACAACGCTGTGGGTGGCGGTGGGGCTGGCGGCTTTCACCATTCTGTTCGGCACCCGCACATTGGATGCCAAAGAACAGCACCACGGCATTGTCACCGCCATTGCGGTTGAGGCGGTCGTCAAACTTGTGGCACTGCTTGCGGTGGGCATCTTTGTGGTCTGGGGGCTGGCGGGGGGCCCTGCGGCGATGCTGGATAAGATCGCAGCCTTTGCCGATCCCGCCAACAATCCAAACTGGGCCTTGCAGCCCGGGCGCTGGGGCGGGCTGATCTTTCTATCGGCCGCCGCCGTGATCTGCCTGCCCCGGATGTTTCAGGTGATGGTGGTGGAATGCGTGGACGAAGGCCATCTGGCCCGCGCCTCGTGGGCGTTTCCGCTTTATCTGTTCTTGATGAGCCTGTTCATCTTGCCCATCGCGGTCATGGGACTGGAGTTGATGCCGCCCGACACCAATCCCGATATGTTGGTGCTGACGCTGCCGCTGTCGCAGGGGCAGGGCGGCCTTGCGATGCTGGCGTTTCTTGGCGGGTTTTCCTCGGCCACCTCGATGGTGATCGTGGAAACCATCGCGCTGGCCACGATGTTGTCGAACCATGTGTTGATGCCGCTTTGGCTGTGGGCGCGGCCATCGGCAGCGCTGTCGGGGGACTTACGCGGCGGTGTGCTGATGGCCCGGCGGGTGTCGATTGTGGCGGTTCTGGCATTTGGGCTTGCGTATTTTCGTCTTTCGGGGGGTTCAACGGCGCTGGCGGCCATCGGGTTGATTGCCTTTGCAGGCATGGCGCAGGTTCTGCCCGCGCTGCTGGGTGGGATATTCTGGCGCGGGGCCACCAAAACAGGCGCAGTGGCAGGGTTGGCCACAGGCTTCATCGTCTGGAGCTATACATTATTTCTGCCGTCGTTTGGCCAGGACGGCGCCCTCTCAGCCCAGTTGTTTCAATCCGGCCTGTTTGGTATTGATTGGCTGCGCCCGCAGGCGCTGTTTGGCACCGCAGGCATGGACCCGCTGTTGCATTCCATCCTGTGGTCGCTGGCGCTGAACACCGGGGTCTTTTGTGCCGGATCCATCCTGTCATTCCCCAGCCCGGTAGAGCGCGTGCAGGGCGCGGCCTTTGTCAACGCCTTTGATGCCGAAGCCACAGCCGATCGGTTGGGCTGGAGCCATGGACAGGTCGAACCCGAAGCGATGCTGAACATGGCACAGCGTATTTTTGGGCAAGACGCTGCAATCTCGTATTTTGAAGCCCAGGCCCGCGCGCAGGGCAAAGCCGGGTTTTTGCCCGATCTCACTCCCGCGTTTCTGGCGGGGTTGGAGCGGCGTTTGGCAGGGTCGGTGGGGGCGGCCACGGCACATGCGATGATCGCGCAGATGGTCGGCAGCACCACTGTGACGGTGGAAGACCTGATGGCCGTGGCCAACGAAGCTGCTGTGATCAAAGAATATTCCACCCAGTTGGAGCAGCAGCAAGATCAGTTGTCGCGCACCGCCCGGCAATTCCGCGAGGTGAACGAAAAACTGACGCAACTGTCGGTGCAAAAAGACGCTTTCCTCAGCCAGATCAGCCACGAGTTGCGCACGCCGATGACCTCTATTTCGGCGTTTTCCGAGATATTGTCCGAAGCCAGTCTGCCCGCCCCGCAAGTGGCCGATTATGGCCGTATCATCCATGATGAGGCGACCCGGCTGACCCGGCTGCTGGATGATCTGCTGGATCTTTCGGTGTTGGAGAACGGATCGGTGCAACTGACGCTTGGCATGGCCAATCTGGGACAGATGATCGACCGCGCGCTGGCAGCGACCAGCCAAATCCGGCCCGAACGCGCCTTTGACATCCAGCGCAGCTATCCGTCCGAGGCGATCTTTTTGCGCACAGATGCAGATCGTCTGGTGCAGGTGTTTATCAATCTGATATCGAACGCCCGCAAATATTGCGACGCAGCCAAACCGGTTTTGCGCATTGCGGTGCAGCAAAAAGCGGGGCGGGTTGTGATAGACTTCATCGACAATGGAGTTGGGATTTCCAAGCAATCCCAAGGTCTTATCTTTGAGAAATTCGCGCGACTTTCCGATCAGACCCGGGACGGCGGTGCGGGGCTTGGTCTTGCGATCTGCCGCGAGGTTATGGCCAATCTGGGCGGCACGGTGACCTATTTGCCGGGACAAAAGGGCGCCGGGTTTCGCGTGATGGTGCCGCTGCGTTTGGAAAAACCGCTGGTTTAGAGTGGGCTTTGTCAACGCTTTGCTAAGACGTTAGGCCCTATGCTGCAGGCCACAGATCAGGGCAGGGGCGGTGCATGGCAACGGGGCAAAG
>JAYUHO010000032.1:0-7006 GCA_043766915.1 Cypionkella sp. | reverse complement strand
ATTTGAAAAATCCGCGCCGCCCACAGCCATTTGTCCAGCCGCAGTTTGGGGCGTTTTTCACCCATAGTTTGGCGTTCTGAAGTGCCTTGGGTTGATCGCGTCGATTCCTTTTGCGGCCAGCCGGTTGCACAAATGAAAATCCATCGAGATCACGCGGGTATCCGACTGCGCAAGATGATGAATGGCGGCATCGGTGAGGCCAAGGGCGTGGAATTCTGGCGTGGCAGCTATATCGCGTGCTGGCGTGTAAATCTCATCGAGAACAACGATGTAGTCAGCCAACGCCGAGGTGCCGCCAGCAACCATTTGCTGCGGCCCTGACCCAAGGAAATTGGAGACTTCCGCAAGGATGTGTGGGGTGGAGATATGTTGCGGAACCTGAGTTGCCAGTTGATTGACCAGCACAAAGTCATCACCGTCAAAGTCTGTCAGGCGTCGGTGCGTACCAATCAGCGAAGGTTTCAGCAATCCTACGATCCAAAGTAAAAGCACATTGGTATCAAGCAGCAACCTCAAGCGTGTTCCAGTTTGACGAATTGCCCATCTTCAGATGACAGATGAACCGAACGGAATTCGCGCAGGATTTCTACTTCGGGGGCCCGAAGAATTGGTTTTAAGGCGGCGAATGGTGAAACGCCGACTGGTTTTTCACGTTTCGAATCAAACCCAAACGTCACCACCCAGTTGCCGCTGTCATGGTCAAGTTCCAATCCTTCCAGCAACACCCGAACCGTCGGCTGTCCTTCCATCAGGTCGGTGAAATAAGTCATGCCAAGTGCAATGGCTTCTTTTGGAGTAAGCGGGGGAGATGCTCCGTCTGCCATGTCATTCTCCTAGTGTTGGCGAAGTTTGACAGGCTGCGCCAACATTGCAATCCCCCCCCAATCAAACCTTGTTCTTCAGCGCCATCAAGACGGCAAAAGGGTTGTCAGGATCTATCGGCTTTTCCACCCGTGGCGGGCGGGATTCAAAGGTTTTAGGCTTGTTATCCCGGTCATCGCGTTTGGCACCATAGGCGGGCTTGCTGCCCTTATAACCTTCGCGCGGCTTGTCATCGCGGGGTTTGTCGCCATGCCGGGGGCCTTTGTCACCTTCCGGGCGCGGGCCACGGTCGGGGCGCGGGCTACCGTCAACTTTTGCAGCTTCGCCTTCCTTGCGCGGTCCACGATCATGACGCTTGCCATCCCCACGGGGCCCGCGATCTGGTCGGGGGATGCGATCCGGCGATGGCGTTGCCGCCTCGCCCTCCACAGCGGGGGCCGCGGGCGCGCGGTTGTGGCGTTCGGGGCGCACTGGCCGTTCCGGGCGCGGGCGCGGCTTTGGGGCCCATGTGAAAGTGTAAAACGCCTCCATTTCCGGGGCCGCTTCGGGATCGGGCAGCACAAAGGCAGATTCGCCTTCCGGGATAGGCTGGATCGGCGCATCGGGATCGACGGGCACCGGAACCGGGGCCGCCTTGACCTTGGCACGTTCGCTGCGCAGCCCGGCATAGCCGAGGCCCCCCATCAGGTCGTTGAACTGCTCCAGCGTCATGCCGGTGATCGACAACATATCAGGCGTGGCTTCGAACCCGGCGCGGCTGTCTTTGGTGCGCAAGATATCGGCCAGCCGTTCCAGCATATCAATGCGGATGGCGCGGCTGCCAGACGGGTGATAGCCCGCAAGCGTATAATGCATCTTGGGAACGTCGGGAATGTTAGGGATCGTCACCAGTCCGGGCGGCGGGCTTTCAGGAAATTCCTGCAAGCCGTTCCACAGCGACCACAGCACCAGTCGAAGCCGGGTTGGTGCGGGTTTCAGAACCGAGGGCAAAAACACCGTGAACTGGCCAAAACGCACGCCATGCTTGCGCAACACCCCGCGTGCCTCTTGATCCAGCTCTTTGACTTCGGTCGCGATGGTATCGCGCGAAATCACCCCTAAACCTTCGACCAGCCGAAACGCAAAACCGCGCGCAAGGCCGGTCAGGGTTTCATCGCGGCCCAACGCCAACAGGGGTTCAAACTGTGCGGCCACTTTGCGATCAATAAAATGCTGCAAGCGGCGGCGGACCTTTTCGATCACATCTGCGCCGGCCTCTTCGTCGACAAAGGGTTCGACGGCAGGGCGCGTGGGTTCGGTGCCTTTGATCAACTTGCCGATGGCATTGCTGCCCCACATCAGACCACCTTGCTCGGTGAAATCCAGTTCCGTATCGGGGGCATTGTAAAACCGGTCTGCCCGCAGATGCAGTTCCGGCTTTAACGCCTGAAAAGACGCCTGCCGCAGCGTTCGCGCCTCATCCGGTGATCCGGTCGCATCCATACGGAAACGAAACCCTTCCAAACGGCCGGCAAATTCGCCTTCGACCGTCACTTCGCCTTTGTCATTCACCTCGGCCACGAGGGTCTCCTTCTGCTTCAACCGGCGCAGCAACAAGCTGGTGCGCCGATCAACAAATCGTTGCGTCAGGGCTGCGTGCAGCGCATCTGACAGTCGGTCTTCTACAGCGCGCGTCTCGGCTCGCCAATGGCTTTCGTCATCAACCCAACCCTTGCGCTGCGCAACATAGGTCCAGGTACGGATATAGGCCAGCCGTTTTGACAAAATGTCGATATCGCCTGTGGTATTATCAATACGCTCGACGGCCTTTTTCAGCCAGTCGGACGGGATTCGGGTCTGCGCCAACCCCCGCCCGGTCAGAAAATCAAAAATGCGTTGCAAAAGACCCACGTGTTCGGTTTCGGTGGACGATCTGAAATCCGGCACCCGGCAGACATCCCACAGCAGTTTCACCCGCGCCGGGCTGGTCAGTTTGTCGATCACGTCCGGCATCGTGGTGAGCAGTTTCAAGGCAACCATGTCATCAGAATCGCGCGCCCGGCTCAGCCAGTCGTTCTCGGTCGGATATTCCAGACTGCGCAGCAACCGGTCCACCGTGCCAAACTCCAACGCATGGTTGCGCCATTGCAGTTTTTTGACGGGTGGAAACTGATGGTTCTCGATCGCATGAACCACCTCTTCATCCAGCGGGCGGGCTTCGCCCGTCACGCCGAATGTGCCGTTTTCCAAATGCCGCCCGGCGCGGCCCGCGATCTGGGCCAGTTCCTGCGGATAAAGCCCGCGCATCCGGCGGCCATCAAATTTGGCGGTGGCAGAAAACGCAATGTGCTTGATATCCAGATTCAACCCCATGCCAATCGCGTCGGTGGCCACCAGATAATCGACATCGCCGTTTTGATAAAGTGCCACCTGCGCGTTGCGGGTGCGGGGCGACAGCGCGCCCATCACCACCGCACAGCCGCCCTTTTGGCGGCGGATCAACTCGGCGATGGCATAGACGTTCTCCACCGAAAACCCGACGATGGCACTGCGCGGCGGCATCCGGCTGATCTTTTTTGATCCCGTATGCGTCAGGGTGGAAAACCGTTCGCGGTGCATAAACTGCACGCCCGGCACCAGCCCCGCGATGGCCTGTCGCATGGTTTCGGCCCCCATGAACATGGTTTCCAACAACCCGCGCGCGCGCAGCAGCCGGTCGGTGAACACATGGCCGCGGTCCAGATCGGCGCAGAGTTGGATCTCGTCAATCGCCACGAAATCCGCACCGATTTCCAAGGGCATCGCCTCAACAGTGCATACCCAATAGGCGGCGCGGTCAGGCACGATGCGTTCCTCGCCCGTCACCAGCGCCACCACCGACGGGCCACGCAGCGCCACGATCCGGTCATACACCTCGCGCGCCAGCAGGCGCAACGGCAGGCCGATCACCCCGGTGCGGTGTGACAGCATACGGTCAATGGCGTAATGGGTTTTGCCGGTGTTCGTCGGTCCAAGAACCGCCGTCACCCTTGGGGGCACATTCATTGACTTTTGCCCTTAAAGGTTTTGGCCCTGCAATTCGGCTTCCAGCCGTTTTACGGCCTCTACTACCCCCACCAGATGAGGATGTATAGCCAATGCGGCCTTGTAAACCTCCAGGGCTTGCTTGGGGCGCTCCAGCTCTTCGAAGATCGACCCAAGCCCCGACAGCGCCCCGAAGTGGCGCGGATTCAGCGTTAGAACATGGCCTATATCTGCGATCGCCGGGCCAAAATTGCCAGTTTGGTAATAGGCAGTGGCCCGCGCATTCCAGCCTTCGGCAAACTCGGGGTCATGGTCAATCAGGGCCGTCAGGTGTTCAATTGCCACTTCGGGCACGCCCTCGGCCATGGCGTTGCGCCCGCGCTCCAACAGCAGATCCATCGCAGGCGAGCCGGATTTGGACCATTCGATCCAGATCTCTTGCTCGATGGTCGGGGCGGCTTCTTCATCGGCGGTCAACAGCTTGGCGAACAGGTCGTCCAATTTGACGGTTTGCGCCGCTACGGGCAGGCATGCGAAAAAAACCAGCACAAGTGCCGCAAGAATACGATTGTGTAACGCGAATAGGACTTTCATAGTTTGTAAGGTAACGTATCGGGCGCGAAAAGAAAGATGCGACTGTTCACGATGGAGATAGCAATGAGCAAAGTTATAGATGCAGCCGTGGTAGCCTTGTCGGCAAAGATGCCGGATGGCTTTGACGGGCTGGCGAAATTTGTGATCCCCGGCGAAGGCGCGATCATGATGGACGCCTCGGGCGTGCGCGCGGGCGATGATCCGGCAGATGTCACGATGACCGCCAGCACCGAGGTGTTTCAGGCCATTCTGGCGGGCGAGATGAACCCGACGATGGCGTTTATGTCGGGCAAGCTGGCAGTGGATGGCAGCATGGGGCTGGCGATGCAGCTGGGCGCGGCGCTGGCGTGAGCGAGGCCCCTCTTTATTCCGAGGTCGAAGACGCACCGGCCGGGGGACGGGCAGTTTGGCTGACCACGGCTGACAGCGTGCGTATTCGCGTGGCGGTCTGGACTGCGCCGGCGGCGCAAGGCACGGTGCTGCTGTTGCCGGGACGCACAGAGTACATCGAGAAATACGGGCGCGCGGCCATCGATCTGGCCGCGCGGGGCTATGCGACCGTTACAGTGGATTGGCGCGGCCAAGGGCTGGCGGATCGGGCGCTGTCCGACCGGATGATCGGGCATATAGCGCAGTTTACCGATTTTCAGACCGATCTGGATGCGGTGATCGCATTTGCGCGGGCGGATGGCCTGCCCGAACCCTATTATCTGATTGCCCATTCGATGGGCGGCTGCATTGGTTTGCGCGCGCTGATGCGCGGGCTGCCGGTGAAGGCTGCGGCGTTTTCGGCGCCGATGTGGGGCATTCTGATGGCCAGCTGGATGCGTCCGGTGGCCACCGCACTTTCTACCGCCGCGCGCTGGTTCAGCTTTGACGGCCGCTATGCGCCCGGCACCGGCCCATCGACCTATGTGGTGGACAGCCCGTTCGTCGGCAACACTCTGACCACAGATGCCGAGATGTGGGACTATATGCGCCGTCAGGCGCTGGCACACCCCGAGCTGTCGTTGGGCGGCCCCAGTCTGGGGTGGCTGAACACTGCTTTGGCCGAATGTCAGGCGCTGTCTTTGCTGCCATCACCGGATTGTCCGACTTTGTGCGTTTTGGGCACGGCGGAAAAAATCGTCGATGTGGCCCCGGTTCATGCCCGGATGGCAATTTGGCCGCGCGGGCGGTTGGAGTTGTATGCGGGGTCGGAACATGAAGTGATGATGGAACGCCCGGCGACGCGGGGGCGGTTTTTCGATGAGGCTGCCGCGTTGTTTGGGCAAAACCGCTAGCGGGCTTGCCGGGGTGGTTTGCTGCATTCAGAGCCGGAGGGTTTCACACCCCAAGCGGATTGCGAGCAATCCGGTAGGACCCCCGGTGGGATATTTTTGAACAGAAAAAAGGGCGAATTTTAGTCAAATTGTTCGGGTTTGCGCGCTAAAGCGTGATCTGCGTGAACCCCTCGCGCAGCGCGCGCGACCACGCATCTGACATTGCGCGGAAGCTTTCATCGCCCGGCTCAATCCGGCGCGCGCGCGACACCCGGCAGGCATCGCGGTCTATCACGCATAAATCCAGCGGCATGCCCACCGACAAGTTAGAGCGCAGGGTGGAATCCATCGACAGCAGCACGGCTTTTTCAGCATCCGCCAGTGACGTGGTGGGCTTTACCACACGGTCCAGAATCGGCTTGCCGTATTTATGCTCGCCGATTTGCAGGAATGGTGTGTCTTCGGTGGCCTCGATGAAATTGCCTTCGGGGTAGATAAGGAACAACCGCATCGCCCCGCCCCGCCGCTGGGCGGCCACGATCATGCTGGCGGTAGCGCTTTGTTTCATCGTGGCCAGCCGGTCATCAATTTCCAAGCGCACCCGGCACAGCATGCCGCCAATGATCGACGCCACCTTCAGCATGGTGGGCGCGCGCATGATCGAGGTTTCGTCCGTGGCATCGGGGTCTTCGATGGCCTCGCGCAGCCGCGCAATGGTGGTTTGGGTGATCGACAGGCTGCCTGCAGTGGTGATGGAAATCACCCGCTCTCCGGGGTCTTCAAAGTGGAACATCTTGCGGTAGGTGGCAATATTGTCCAATCCCGCATTGGTGCGGGTGTCAGACAGCAACACCATGCCATCGTTTAACAACAGTCCCACGCAATAGGTCATTTTGCCCCCCCGTACCTGCCAGCATGACCCTATTGGTCCTGGCTTTGAACCGCAACTGTCACATCGAGACTTTCCACACCCTGCCCGCGCGACACCCCCCTGATCGGGGCGGCATCCTGGGCATCTGACCCCGACCCCAGCCGGATATAGCGCGCATCCGGACAGCAGCGGTTGGCGGGATCAAACCCGATCCAGCCGTAACCCGCGATGTAAAGTTCTGCCCAGGCATGCGCCGCCTCATGCGCCGATCCATCGGCCCCGGAATGCAAATAGCCCGAGACATCGCGCGCGGGGATATCAGCGGCCCGCGCGATGGCGATCATCGCATGGGCGTGGTCCTGGCACACGCCTTCGCCTTGCGCCAAGGCCGTGGCCGCTGTGGTATGGGCCGAAGTCGTGCCGGGGCGGTAGGCGATGGCATCTGCCACCGTTT
>JAYUHO010000031.1:0-18395 GCA_043766915.1 Cypionkella sp. | reverse complement strand
TGCTGGCAAGGTCATGACATCACACAGATAGTTTCGAATCAGACTCTTAGGTCGGTCTTTGGCAACCGGGCCCGCAACTGCACCATCATATCCTTGGCCAGACCCAGCGGATCAGCTGTTATGCGCGCGGCCCCCGGCCCATCGCCCGAGAAAATCTCGTCGGCAACGATGCGGCCATCTGTGGCTTGGCGAAAGTGAATGCCGGGGGCAAGGATCAGGTGATTCAGTATCGGCGGCGCGGGATTGGTATAAAGGATCAGCCCCGGTTTGGCGGTGATCGGCAGCGTCAGGCCCAACGGTGCCAAAAGATCAACAGACCCCGCCCCCGCCCCCGCCGCAACCACCACAGCATCGGCAGCCAACTGCACATCTGTACACCTGACGCCGGTCACCCGTCCGGCCTTATACGTCAGCCTGGCCGCCTGACCCGACATCACCACAGCACCCGACGCCGCCAATAGCGCCCGTGTTAATGCTGCGCCATCGGTCGCCCCTAAGGCGGGGGCCAGCAAGCAGCGGTCGGGTGGCCGGGCGATATGGGGTTCAAGGGCAACGAACGCTGCCTGATCCAGCACTTGCACCGGATAATTCATCCCGCGCAGCACGGACACTTGCGCATCAAACGCAGCACCTTCCGCTTCCCACCACAGCGACCCACCCCACCGGGTTTCAGGCAAGTTCAGATCACCATGCGCCGCCATCGCCGCGCGGCGCAGGGCATGATAGGCGGGCGTTTCGGAAAAACTGGCGTAGATCCAGCCAAACCCTTTTGACGACGCCCCCGCCGCCACGCCGTGACTTTCAATCACCGTCACGATTGCGCGGCCCCGCAGATGATAGGCAATCGCCGCACCAACTACGCCTGCTCCGATGATGACGATATGCTGCATGGGGCTTCCTTCGGTGCCGCGATGCTGGCATGCTGAACGCCGTTGCGAAAGGTCAAACCATGACGGCAGACCTGATCATTGCCAAACTGAACCTTGCGCCCCACCCCGAGGGAGGGTGGTATCGGCAAACCTGGGCGGGGCCGATGGTGGATGGCCGCCCGATTGGCACCGCGATCCATTTTCTGTTGCAGGCGGGCGAGCGCAGCCATTGGCACCGGGTGGACGCCGACGAGATTTGGCTGTGGCATGCGGGCGTACCGCTGATCTTGTCGATGGGAGTGGATCACGCCGCCGATTATCGGCTGGGGCCGGATGTTCTGGCAGGTGATGCGCCGCAGATTGTGGTACCAAAGGGCTGGTGGCAAGCGGCGCGCACGACCGGGGCGTATAGTCTGGTGTCTTGCACCGTTACCCCCGGCTTTCAGTTTGCGGGGTTCGAACTGGCCGCACCAGACTTTGATCTGCCAAGGACACCACGCTGATATGGATCACAAATCCTTTCTGGCTGGTCTGCCAGCCCCGACCAAAGCCGCATCGATTGAAAAATCCGATCCCGCAGGGCTGCGGCATTTGATGGGGCATTTCGGGGCGATTGTGCTGTGTGGCATCCTGATCACAACGGGCGTGCCGGGGTGGTGGATCTTGCTGCCCGTGCAAGGCGTGCTGATCAGCTTTCTGTTCACTCTGGAACATGAGGCGACGCATAAAACCCCTTTCGCCAATGCACGGTTAAGCGAAACGGTCGGCCATATCTGCGGCTTTGCGCTGATCTTGCCGTTTGACTGGTTTCGCTATTTCCATCTGGCGCATCACCGCCACACCAATATTGCAGGCCAAGACCCTGAACTTGACGGCCCCGATCTGACGACACGGGCGGCGTGGTTGCGGCATGTGTCGGGTCTGCCGTATTGGCGCGCCCAGATCGGTTTGATGGGCGCCCTTATCGCGGGCCGCGCCACCGCGCGCTTTTTACCTGCACCCGCCTTGCCCCGGATTATTGCGGCTGCGCGCTGGATGGCGGTGGGATATGGGCTGACCTTGGCCTCACTTCTGGTGACGCCTTTGCTGTTCTGGGTCTGGCTATTGCCCGCGCTGATCGGCCAACCTGCGCTGCGGCTGTATCTGCTGGCTGAACACGGCGATTGCCCGCGTGTGGCCAATATGTTCGAAAATACCCGCACCACATTCACCAATCGCGCGGTGCGGGCGCTGGCGTGGAACATGCCTTATCACGCGGAACACCATGTTTACCCGGCGGTGCCATTCCACAAACTGCCTGTCCTGCACGGGTTGATGCAGACGGAATTGCGGGTAACGGCGGAGGGCTATGCCGCGTTCACCAAGGCGTATCTGGGGCGGCGGCGAATGTAACCGACACAAGTTTGCCGTTTCCCTTTGCAGCCCGCCCCGATAGGACTGCGCCTATGTCCGACCGCCCGACGCCCCCCAAAAACGAAGACACCTTACGCGGCTTTGGCTTTGCGCTGACCGCCTATCTGCTGTGGGGATTTTTGCCGATTTACATGAAGGCGGTGGCGCATATCTCGCCAGCCGAGGTGATTGCGCACCGGGTGATCTGGTCGATCCCTATCGCGGGGGCGGTGCTGATCTGGCTGGGGCGCACGGCGGATATCCGTGCCGCCATTCGAAACCCGCGGATGCTGGCGATGGCGGGCTGCACGGCAGCGCTGATCAGCTTCAACTGGGGGATTTATGTCTGGTCGATCGGGTCGGGCCACGCGCTTGACGCGGCGCTGGGGTATTACATCAACCCGCTGTTTTCGATATTTCTGGGGGCGGTTTTGTTGGGCGAACGCCTTAGTCTGGCGCAGAAACTGGCGATTGGTCTGGCAGCGATTGCCGTGGCGGTGCTGACGATTGAAGGCGGCAAACTGCCTTGGGCGGCCCTTGGCCTGACAATAAGCTGGGGCTTTTATGCCTATCTGAAAAAGTCCCTGCCCATCGGGCCGAACCAGGGTTTCTTTCTTGAAGTGCTGATCCTGTCGCCCTTTGCGGCGGGTTATATTCTGTGGCTGGCGATCAGGGGCAATAGCCACTTCTTCATGGGCGTGCCCTTTGACACCAGCATGTTGCTAAGCGCAGGCTTCGTCACTGCCGTGCCGTTGATGATCTATGCCAATGGCGCGAAACTGCTGCGATTATCAACAATCGGGATCCTGCAATACATCGCGCCCACGATGATTTTTCTGATCGCCGTTTTTGTGTTCGATGAGCCGTTTGGCCGGGCCAAGATGATCGCGTTTCCGATGATCTGGGCGGCTTTGGTGATTTATACGATCTCGATGGTGCGGCAGGCCCGGGCTGCGGGAAAATAGTCAGGGTCGGCTGATCTGCCCGCCCCCCACGGCTGCGGCCACACCTGTCGTGCCCGCACAGGATGTCGGCAGACCCCGCGCCACCCGAACGGCGAGATAGGCAAAAGCCTGCGCTTCCAGCATATCTCCGTTAAGACCAACAGTTTCAATTGGTTGCACTTCGCAGTTCATGTAACTTTCCAGGTCACGCATAAGGGTTGCGTTGTGCCGCCCGCCGCCGGTGACAAAAATCCGGGCAATGGGTTTGGGGAAATGTTCTGCCCCTTTGGCCACGGCCAGCGCGGTCGCTGCCGTCAGGGTTGCCGCCGCATCGGAATCCGACAAACCCGCCACCGCCCGCAACAGGGCGTGAAAATCATTGCGGTCAAGGGATTTGGGCGGGATCTTATGGAAAAATCCGTGTGTCGCAAATTGCGCGAGGATCTTGGTATTCACCGCACCCGTCGCCGCCAATACCCCGCCTTCATCGCAGGCCACCCCCCGCCGCATCTGCATCAGATCATTGATCGGGGCGTTGGCGGGGCCAGTGTCAAAGGCCAGCAAGGCCCCAGGTGTTTCAGGCGCGGCAAAGCTGGGATCAATCCATGTCAGATTACCGACCCCGCCCATGTTCAGGATCGCCACCGGCTGATCTGCCTGGATAAACTTCGCACAGGCGAAATGGAAAAACGGCGCCAGCGGCGCGCCTTGCCCCCCCATCTGCACATCCGCAGACCGGAAATCCCAGACCACCGGCAGGCCCAGAACCTGCGCCAGCACTGCGCCATTGCCCGCCTGATGGGTGCCACGCCCGGCTGGATCATGCGCCAGCGTCTGGCCGTGAAAGCCGATGATCTCGGCACCTGAAAACCGCGCCAGCACCTCGGCATGGGCAGTTTCGACCACTTCAGCGGCCGCACTCACCCCGGAATCTCCGGGCCAGCGCCCCAGTGCGGCGCGCAACACCGATTGTTCGGCGGCGGTATAGGCGCGGTAAGCATGCGGGCCAAATTCGTGGATTTTATGCCCATCCGTCAACACCATCGCCGCATCAACCCCGTCCAAAGACGTGCCCGACATCGCGCCCAGTGCCCAGATCGCCCCGGTCTGTCGCATCTTCCCCTTCGGCCCCCTGCCCGCTATACCGCACGCATCTTAAAGCATGAGTGTGCCATGACCTACCATCCGAAATCTGACTTTATGCGTGTGATGATGACCCGCGGCTTTCTGGCCGACTGCACGGATTATCAGGCGCTGGATGAGGCTTTTGTGCAGGGCGTGGTGCCGGGCTATATCGGCTTTGACGCCACAGCAAAATCGCTGCATGTCGGCTCACTTATCCAGATCATGATGTTGCGCTGGTTGCAAAAATCGGGTGGCAAACCGATTGTTCTGATGGGCGGCGGGACGACGAAAGTGGGCGATCCCAGCTTTCGCGCCGAAGAACGCCCCTTGCTGACCAATGCGCAGATTGACGACAACATCGCCGGGATCAAACGGGCCTTTGCGCCCTATGTGGTGTTTGGCGATGGGCCAACGGATGCGGTGATGGTGAACAATGCCGCATGGTTGGATGATCTGAACTACCTGTCGTTTCTGCGCGATATCGGCAAGCATTTCTCGGTGAACCGGATGCTGTCGTTCGAGTCCGTCAAGTCGCGGCTGGACCGCGAGCAAAGCCTGAGTTTCCTTGAGTTCAACTATATGATCCTGCAAGCCTATGATTTCCTTGAACTGAACCGCCGCTACGGCTGCCTTGTGCAAATGGGCGGGTCGGATCAGTGGGGCAATATTGTCAACGGCGTCGATCTGACGCGCCGGGTGATTGATGCCGAGGTCTACGGGCTGACCTCGCCTTTGCTGACCACATCGGATGGCAAAAAGATGGGCAAATCGGCGGGGGGTGCGGTTTGGCTGAACGCTGATCTGCTGTCACCTTATGAGTTTTGGCAGTTCTGGCGCAACACCACCGATGCTGATGTCGGACGGTTTTTGAAGCTGTATACCGAGATTGATCTGGACGAATGTAACCGCCTTGGCGCGCTGTCGGGGGCGGATATCAACGCGGCCAAGATCGTGCTGGCCAATGCGGTGACGGCGCTGCTGCATGGGCCAGATGCCGCCACTACCGCCGAGGCAACAGCGCGCGAGGTGTTTGAGCGCGGTGGCGTCGGTGACGATTTGCCCAGCTTTGCAATGACAGAGGCGGAACTGACCGAAGGCTTGGGCATCGTGCAGCTGCTGGTCCGCAGCGGTCTTTCAGCGTCCGGCAAAGACGCCAAACGGCTGATCGCCGAGGGCGGCGCGCGGATGAATGATGTGGTGGTAACGGATGCGGGTGTGCGCGTGGCGGCGTCCGATCTGCCGCTAAAGTTGACCGCAGGCAAGAAACGCCATGCGATGATCACGCGCGGTTAGGTTTTTTCTGTTCCCAAATATCCCACAGGGGGGATGCGGCAATCGCCTTTGCGATTGCCGCTTGGGGGGACGTGAAGTCCCCCCGCCTTTGGAACTCACTCGGTAACGGTGACCTTTGCCATCATATCAGGCGCGGCTGGCGGCTCACCTTTGGTGATGGCATCGACCACGTCCATGCCCGAGATCACCCGGCCCACGATGGTGTATTGGCCGTCGAGGAACGCGCCTGGGGCAAACATGATGAAGAACTGGCTGTTGGCGCTGTCGGGATCGTTTGAGCGGGCCATGCCAACGACGCCACGATCAAAGGTTTCCTTCGAAAACTCTGCCGGAATGTTTGGCATATCAGACCCACCCATGCCCGCCATCGAGGTATCGCCGCCCGATTTGCCGTATTGAACGTCCCCGGTTTGCGCCATGAACCCGTCGATCACGCGGTGAAACACCACACCGTCATAGGCCCCCTTAGCGGCCAAAGCGGTGATCTGCGCCACATGTTTGGGCGCGAGATCGGGCAGCATGTCGATCACAACAGTGCCCGTTGTGGCCCCACCGACTTCGATGGTCAGGTTTGGGCCGGGGCCGTCAACGGCTTGGGCAAAGGCGGGGCTTGCGGTGAACGCCGCCAGAATCAACGCTTTACGCAACATCGGCAGCCACCCGAACGGTGATCATGCGGTCAGGATTTGCCGGCGGCTCACCGCGCGCAATTTTGTCAACATGCTCCATCCCCGAGATAACCCGGCCGTACACGGTGTATTGGCCGTTCAGGAAGGAATTTTCGGAAAAATTGATGAAAAACTGGCTGTTGGCAGAATTGGGGTTGGATGAGCGCGCCGCTCCAATCGATCCACGATCATGCGGCAGTTTGGAAAACTCGGCTGGCAAATCCGGGTGATCCGACCCGCCCGTGCCCGCGCGGCGCAGGTTTGCGCCCCCGGCCACGCCATGTTCGACATCGCCGGTTTGCGCCATGAAGCCTTCGATCACGCGGTGAAACACCACGTTGTCGTAAGATTTTGCGCGGGCCAATGCCTTCATCCGTTCAGAATGTTTTGGGGCCACATCGGGCAGCAGCGCAATCACCACTTCGCCGTCTTTCAGCGTGATGATAATGGTGTTTTCTGGATCTTTGATATCGGCCATGGTTCGTTTCCTTGGGTTTTTCTGGGCGGCAAACTAGCGGGGGTGGGGCCGATAGGAAAGGCCTAACGGTTGACGAACGCGTGCATTGCGCGGAAACAGGATCAAACAACGATGGAGTCGACAATGGCGTTCAAGACAATCGACGATGTGGCGCTGGCGGGCAAGGTTGTGCTGTGCCGCGTCGATATCAACGTGCCGATGGAAAACGGCGTGGTGACGGACGCCACCCGGATCGAAAAAATCGTGCCCACCGTGGCTGATCTGGTGGCACGCGGGGCAAAGGTGGTGCTGCTTGCGCATTTTGGGCGGCCCAAAGGCAAGGTCGATGCGACCATGAGCCTGCGGCTGGTGCAGCCCGCACTTGAAGCGGCTTTGGGCCATGGCGTCACATTTATGGAACGTCCCAGCCGGGCCGCGATTGATGCTTTGCCACAGAATGCCATTGTTTTGCTGGAAAACACCCGGTTTTCACCGATGGAAGAGGCAAACGATCCCCAGATGGCGCAGTTTTTGGCGGGTTTGGGCGATTTCTTTTGCAACGATGCGTTTTCGGCAGCCCACCGCGCGCATGCATCGACCGAAGGCGTGGCGCGTTTGCTGCCATCCTTTGCAGGCCGGTTGATGGCCGAGGAACTGGCGGTCCTTGAGGCGGCACTTGGCAACCCTGCACGACCCGTTGTGGCGGTGGTCGGGGGGGCGAAAGTATCGACCAAGCTGGAACTTCTGGGCAATCTGGTCGCAAAAGTTGATCATCTGGTGATCGGCGGCGGGATGGCCAACACGTTTTTGGTCGCACAAGGCATCGAGGTCGGAAAATCCTTGGCCGAACGCGATATGGCCCCGACAGTGTTAGAAATTTTGGCCAAGGCCAAAGCGGCAGGGTGCACCATTCATCTGCCGGTTGACGTGGTTGTGGCGCGGGATTTCAAGGCAAATGCGGCGCATGAAACAGTTGCCGCCAGCGCCTGCCCTGCGGATGCGATGATTTTAGATGCGGGGCCCGCGACAGTGGCCGCGCTGGAGATACTGTTCGCATCCGCCAAAACCCTGATCTGGAACGGGCCACTGGGCGCGTTTGAACTGACGCCATTCGATGCGGCAACCAATGCGGCGGCGCTCTGTGTTGCACGGCTGACCCGTGCCGGGCAGCTGGTGTCGGTGGCAGGCGGCGGCGATACGGTGGCCGCGCTTAACCAAGCGGGTGCTGCGGATGATTTCACCTTTATCTCCACCGCAGGCGGCGCGTTTCTGGAGTGGATGGAGGGCAAAACCCTGCCCGGTGTCGCAGCGCTGGAGGGATAACAGCCTGTGTTAGCGCAACCGATATTGCGCGGTAGACAGAACCTTTCTAGCACCGGATAAAGAACCCACCATGCCTTAGGAGCATCTCATGCGCGCGACCAAAATTGTTCAAAAAATCCTGTCGAATTACGAAGGCGAAACCCCCGGCGTGAAGGCAAATCTGTGCCGCATGCTGATGGAGGGCAAACTGGGCGGCACCGGAAAGATGATTATCCTGCCCGTCGATCAGGGCTTTGAGCACGGGCCTGCCCGCAACTATGCGGTCAACCAAGCGGGGTACGATCCGCATTACCATTACCAACTGGCCATTGATGCGGGGCTGAATGCCTTTGCCTCGCCCTTGGGGATGCTGGAGGCGGGGGCAGATACCTTTGCCGGCCAGATCCCGACGATTCTGAAATGCAATTCGGCCAACTCGCTGATGTCTGATACAGCGGGCAAGAATCAGGCCGTGACGGCGTCGGTGGGAGACGCGCTGCGTTTGGGGTGTGCCGCGATTGGCTTTACGATCTATCCCGGTTCTGACCTTCAGCTTGATATGTATGAAGAAATTCGTGAAATGCGCAAGGAAGCTGCGGCAAAAGGTGTGGCCACGGTGATCTGGTCGTACCCGCGCGGCGAGGCGGTGACCAAAGACGGTGAAACCGCAATTGATGTGGCGGCCTATGCGGCCCAAATCGCGGCCCTGCTGGGCGCCCATATCATCAAGATTAAGCTTTCGACGTCTCATCTGATGCTGCCAGAGGCAAAAAAGGTGTATGAGGCGCAGAAAATTGACGTCTCAACCCAAGCCGCGCGGGTGCGCCACTGTATGGATGCGTCGTTCGCGGGGCGGCGGATTGTGGTGTTTTCGGGCGGCGCATCGAAGGGGGCAGATGCAGTCTATGACGATGCCCGCGCCATCCGTGACGGCGGCGGGCACGGGTCGATCATCGGGCGCAATTCGTTCCAACGCCCGCGCGCCGATGCCTTGGACATGCTGGCCAAACTGGTCGAGATCTACAAGGGCAAGGCCTAGCGCCCGATCTTCACAACGGCTCTGCACAGCGCCGCACAACCCTATGAACCCAAGCGACTATTTTCGTTTGGGTTCATTTTTGGGATTCCCAAAGCGAATCAGCTGTGTCAGGGTGATTTGATAAACCATCCCCGCCGCATGAGGGATGGACACGAGGCAGAGATGACCGTTTCCAACGCCAAGCCCGCCCTTGGGGGCCTAATGTATCTGGTGCTGGCCATTACTTTGGGCAGCTATTTCACCTTTGCCGCCGTGCAAGGCGATTTCGGCGTGTTCAAACGGGTGCAGATCAATGCCGAAGCGGTGTCGTTGAAAATGGAGCGGGACCAGCTTTATGCAGAGTTGGACGAAATGCGGAACCTGACGCATCGACTGTCGGATCGGTTTTTGGATATGGATTTGCTGGATCAGCAGGCACGCGATGTGCTGGGCTATCTGCGCGCCGATGAGATTGTTATTCGCTGATTTCACCAGCCATTTGATCGCTGTATCCGCAGCAAGGTGGGGGTTTCACACCCAGACGGATTGGCCTCGCCAATCCGGTAATACCCCCGTGGGATATTTTTGAACAGAAAAAGCAAATTTTAGGAAAGTTTTACTGGTTTTCGTGACATCGGCACAAAGAAAGTCGCCGGGAAGTTTCAGTTTGGCCTTTTTTCACCGTTGCGCTATAGATAGTTTAACGCTCAACCATCCCACGCTATGACGAAAGGATGCCATCGTGGCTGTTAAAAAAGCTGCTGAAAAATCAAACGTCTCAAAAGACGATTTGTTGAAATACTACCGTCAGATGCTGCTGATCCGCCGATTCGAGGAAAAAGCGGGCCAGCTGTATGGCATGGGGCTGATCGGTGGGTTTTGTCACCTTTATATCGGCCAGGAGGCGGTTGTGGTGGGCCTGGAGGCCTGCACCAAGGAAGGTGACAAGCGCATCACCAGCTACCGCGATCACGGCCATATGCTGGCTTGTGGCATGGCAGCCGACGGTGTGATGGCGGAACTGACCGGGCGCGCGGGCGGCTATTCGCGCGGCAAGGGCGGCTCGATGCACATGTTCAGCCGTGAAAAACACTTCTACGGCGGGCATGGCATTGTTGGCGCCCAAGTGCCGCTGGGCGCGGGTCTGGCCTTTGCTGACAAATACATGGGCAACGACAACGTGACCTTCACCTATTTTGGCGATGGCGCGGCAAATCAGGGCCAAGTGTATGAGACTTATAACATGGCCGAATTGTGGGCGCTGCCGGTTATTTTCGTGATTGAAAACAATCACTACGCCATGGGCACCTCGCAGGCGCGGTCCACCAAATCGGAAACCTTGTATGGCCGCGGGCTGGCTTACGGAATTCCCGGCGAACAGGTCGATGGCATGGATGTGCTGGCGGTTCAGGCGGCTGGGGCCAAGGCGGTGGCGCATTGCCGGGCCGGGAATGGCCCGTATATTTTGGAAATGATGACTTACCGCTATCGCGGCCATTCGATGAGCGACCCCGCGAAATACCGCACCCGCGAAGAGGTGCAGAAGATGAAAGACGAAAAGGACGCGATCGAACATGTCCGCGATATGCTGCTGAATGCGGGGCTTGCGTCGGATGAGGATCTGAAAGTGATCGACAAAGAGATCAAGGAAGTCGTCAACGCCGCTGCTGAATTCGCCAAAGCCAGTCCGGAACCTGATGTTTCGGAACTGTACACCGATATCTACGCCTGAGGGGGAAAACCATGGCAACTCAAGTCTTTATGCCGGCCTTATCCCCGACGATGGAAGAAGGCACGCTGGCGAAATGGTTGGTTAAGGTGGGCGATGTGGTCAAATCCGGCCAGATCATTGCCGAAATTGAAACCGACAAAGCGACGATGGAATTCGAGTCCGCCGATGAGGGGATTGTTGGGCAAATTCTGGTGGCCGAGGGGGCTGCAAACGTCAAGGTGAACACCCCTATCATGGTGCTGGTTGAGCCGGGTGAGGCCGCTGATGCAGCACCTGCCCCCGTGGCTGCCATTGCGGCGCCAGCGGCTGTTGCCGAAGAATTTTCGCCGAAAACTCTTCCTGCTGCGGCAGTTGCGGTGGTGTCAAAGGCTTCGCCCGATTGGCCCGAAGGCACGGCGATGAAGACCATGACAGTCAGGGAAGCGCTGCGCGAGGCGATGGCTGAAGAAATGCGCGCCAACCCGGCGGTGATGCTGATGGGCGAAGAGGTGGGCGAATATCAGGGCGCCTATAAGATCAGTCAGGGCCTGCTGGATGAATTTGGCCCCAAGCGGATTGTGGATACCCCAATCACCGAAATGGGCTTTACCGGCATTGCAGTCGGAGCGGCATGGGGAGGATTGCGGCCGATCCTCGAATTCATGACATTTAACTTCTCGTTGCAAGCCATTGATCATATTCTGAATTCTGCCGCCAAGACCAATTACATGTCGGGCGGGCAGTTGGGTTGCCCTATCGTCTTTCGCGGCACCAACGGCGCTGCGGCGCGGGTCGGTGCGCAGCATTCCCAGGATTTCACCGCCTGGTATGCCGCCATTCCGGGACTGAAAGTGGTGATGCCTTATTCGGCGTCGGATGCCAAAGGGCTGCTGAAATCGGCAATCCGCGATGGCAACCCGGTGATCTTTCTGGAAAACGAAATTCTCTATGGCCGCAGTTTTGACGTGCCGGTTTTGGATGATTTCACCATTCCGTTCGGTAAGGCGCGGGTCTGGCGTGAAGGGTCGGATGTGACGATAGTGTCGTTCGGCATCGGGATGACCTATGCGCTGGAAGCCGCTGATATCCTTGCCAAAGACGGGATTTCCGCTGAGGTGATGGATCTGCGCACGCTGCGCCCGCTGGACTATGACACGGTGCTGGCAAGTGTTGCGAAAACCAACCGCTGTGTGACGGTCGAGGAAGGCTTTCCTGTGGGGTCCATCGGCGATCATCTGGCGTCAACCATCATGCAGCGCGCGTTTGACCATCTGGATGCGCCGGTGGTGACCTGCACCGGCAAAGACGTGCCGATGCCTTACGCCGCCAACTTGGAAAAGCTGGCTCTTGTGACGACCGCCGAAGTGGTCGCTGCCGTCAAATCCGTTTGCTACCGCTGAAGGAGGGGAAAATGGCGATTGAAATTCTGATGCCCGCGCTTTCTCCGACGATGGAGGAAGGCACGCTGGCGAAGTGGCTGGTCAAAGAAGGTGACCGGGTGAAATCCGGGCAGATCCTGGCCGAGATCGAAACCGATAAGGCGACGATGGAATTTGAGGCGGTGGACGAAGGCACCATCGGCAAGATTCTGATCGCCGAGGGCACAGCGGGGGTTAAGGTGAACACCGCGATTGCCGTGCTGATCGAGGATGGTGATGCGGCGGGGGCTGCCCCGGTGGCGGCTAAACCTGCGGCGGCGGCGGTTGCAGCGATTGTTACGGCCCCGGTTGTTCCGGCAGTGGTTACAGCCCCGGTTGTTGCGGCGGCAAAACCTGCCGTCGCGCGGGTGTTTGCATCGCCTTTGGCGCGGCGGATAGCTGCGGAAAAAGGGCTTGATCTGGCGGGCGTGCAAGGGTCTGGCCCGCATGGCCGGATCGTTCGGGCGGATGTTGAAGGGGCCAAGGCGGCCCCGGCCGCCGGTGCACCAGCCGGTGTTGCTGCCCCTGCCCCTGCCAAAGCCGCACCAACATCCGGGATGCCGACAGGCATGTCGGCGGAAACCGTGATGAAGATGTATGCGGATCGCAGCTTTGTCGAGGTGCCGCTGGACGGCATGAGACGCACCATCGCGGCGCGGCTGACCGAGGCCAAACAGACCATCCCGCACTTCTATCTGCGCCGGTCGGTGCGGCTGGATACGCTGATGGCCTTCCGTGAGCAGTTGAACAAGGGGCTGGAAGCGCGTGGCGTTAAACTGTCGGTGAATGATTTCATCATCAAAGCCAGTGCCTTGGCCTTGCAGTCGGTGCCCAATGCCAATGCGGTTTGGGCGGGGGACCGGATTTTGCGGATCAAACAATCGGATGTGGCGGTCGCCGTGGCGATCGAGGGCGGGCTGTTTACCCCGGTGCTGCGCGATGCGGATCAGAAATCTTTGTCGAAACTGTCGGCGGAAATGAAAGATCTGGCGGGGCGGGCCAAGACCAAAAAGCTGGCACCGCATGAATACCAAGGCGGCAGTTTTGCGATCTCGAACCTTGGGATGATGGGGATCGAGAATTTCGACGCCGTGATCAACCCGCCGCATGGGTCTATTCTGGCGGTGGGTGCGGGGATCAAACAGCCGGTTGTGATGGCGGATGGATCGGTGGGCGTGGCCACGGTGATGTCGATGACATTGTCGGTGGATCACCGGGTGATTGATGGCGCGTTGGGGGCAGAGTTTTTGAAGGCGATTTGTGAGAACCTCGAAAACCCGATGGCGATGTTGGCGTAGGGGCTACCAATCGCCCCGGCCTGCGCCGGGGCGATTGGCCAGGCTATATCTCGCCGTTGATCAGCTGATCCATGGTGACCGATGGCTGCGCGCAGCCCGCCTCGCCCACCACGCGCGCTGGCACGCCAGCAACGGTGGTATTGTGCGGCACGTCTTGCAAAACCACCGATCCTGCGGCAATGCGCGAGCAATAGCCTACGGTGATATTGCCCAAAACCGCTGCCCCCGCGCCAATCATCACACCATTGCCAATTTTCGGATGACGATCACCGTCTTCTTTGCCCGTACCGCCCAGCGTCACCGAATGCAGCATCGACACATTGTCGCCGACCACTGCCGTTTCACCGATGACGATAGAATGCGCGTGGTCAATCATGATACCGCGTCCGATTTTGGCATTCGGGTGGATATCGACGCCGAACACTTCGGACACCCGCATTTGCACAAAATACGCCAGATCGCGACGGTTGTTTTCCCACAGCCAATGGCCGATGCGGTAAGCCTGCACCGCCTGATAGCCCTTGAAGAACAACAGCGGCTGGATGAACCGCAGACAGGCCGGATCGCGGTCAAACACCGCCGTCAGATCGACCCGCGCGGCTTGGCCTAAATCAGGCTCGGCCGCATAGGCTTCATCGGCGATTTCGCGCAGGATCTGTTCACTCATCTCGCCACTCGCCAGTTTAAGCGAAAAGCGGTAGGCAAGGGCCCGTTCCATCGATGGATGGTGCAGCAGGCTGGAATGGGCAAGACCGCCCAGTAGCGGTTCAGACCGCACCATCGCGAAGCCTTCCTCGCGCACACGGTTCCAAACCGGATCAAGAGCGGAAAGTTTTGAGTGCGCTTCAGCCATCAGGTGTCCTCCGGGTTGCTGTCAATCTAGCACAGCTGCCGGGGCGTTTACAGGGCCATGCTGCGGGCATAGTGGCGGAAATTGGTCAGGGCGGTGATGATGACGTGGCACGCTGCCAGATATGTGGGGCAAGAAAAATTGGGCGGTATGGTAGGGGGGTCGGCCATCGCCCGCGCCATCAGGCTGCCATTCCCCCACATCGGGTGTGGCCGGCCATGGCGTTTGGCATAGCGATGGGCAGCGTCCGCCTCGGCAATCAGCCGCGCCGCCTGGGTCTGCATTTGGGGCAAATCAGCGAAAGAAAGTGCAGAGGCCGCTGCCAGAACATCGCCAATCAAGCAGCGGCGCAATCGGTTTACAGCCCGTGCAGGACGGATCGGAATGGACCAAGCCCAAAACGTTCCGAATTTTGTGCCACCGAAACTGTAAGGGTGCCCGATACCGCGTCAGCGGCTTGTTGTACGGATGTATATATCCAGCTGGCGGCAGAGACTATGGTTTCCCGTTTGATCGCAGCCCCTTGCAGAACCCGCACCACGTAGGATTCCACCGCTTCTCCCAAGGGGACTTCGGGCGATTGCCAGCTGTCACCATCAATCCGCGTGCGCCTGATCCATGAAATCGCAAGATCCCCCGCCGCAGCCGCAACTTTCAGATGCGACACCGGATAGGGCCGCAGGCCGATGCCATCGAACGCTTCAATGCGCAAAACAGTGGCTGGGTTGTCAAAGCCTTTCGACGCCGGACCGATACGGTAATAGCGCGGCAAGCCCCGGGCCGACAGCGGCAGGTCGATCTGCTGTAAGGCAGGATTGATCAGCGCAAAGGTGCTGCCCACAGGCCACGCGGCAGGTGCCACCCCGTCGCTGCCCACTTGGCCGCGCAACCGAACGGATATGTCATAGGTTTTCGGCGCAACCAGTGTGGCGGTGGTAAACTGAAACACCTCCCAGTTCACCGCCGACCCATCGCCAATGGCCGCCACATTGGTCCCGGACAGCACAGCCAATTCGGTCGCTGACGACAACGCGCCAGCGTCAATCCGCACCCGCAAAGCCGCCCCCCTGTCCCAGCGGCCGGGCGGCGAGAACAGCAGTTCGGTTTCGGTCACGCCGATCACGGCAGGCTGACCAAGGGTTTTGTTAAGGGTATACCCATCATCGGAACTGGCGCTCCACACGGCAACCGGCCCCGGCCATGGACTGGCAGCGGCGCAGGCAAAAGGGGTATGATCCACCTCAGAGCCGGTCAGCAAGGGCAGGTCCAGAAACAGCGGATAGACCGGAAGCACCGGCACGAACGGAGCCCAAGACCGCGGTTGCGCGAAAACGGTCGTGGGTTCATAGACATTGGGATCAACCCGCACGGCCTCGATCAGTTGGGCATCGGATTGTTCAATACGGTCAATTCGATAGCGCGCGCCGTTCAGATCCACCGTATCGCCCGCTCCCAGCGCCATCAGCGAGCGTGGCAACGCAAACCGCGCACTGTCACGGCCCACCCGCGCCTCGGCCATCCAGCGTTCGGCGATGGCCACGGCTTCGGCAGGCGTCAGTACCAACGGCAGTTCGGATGCCTGGGTCACGTCGCGGTCGGCGCCCGGGAACACCGCATCCGATGTGGTGACGGCAAAATCCGCCTCGGCCTCAAGATAGGCAATGCGCACTCGCATCGGGGTTTCGATATCGCCTGCGCGGGTGGTCTCGAATGTGCCGTCCAGATCGGGGGAAACCGCCAGTTTTGTCGGATCAAGCGCGGCGGCTGCCAACCCATTGCGGGGACGGAACACCAACTGGCCTTCGCGTTCGACCACTTCGGTGGGATAGGCCATCAACAGCGGCTGCAGCGCCGCCCGCGCGGTCAGGGTATCGGGCAAGCTATAGCCGCGCAGATAGCCCGTTGCGCGGGTCAGATCGACCGGCCCTGCCCCGGCGTTTTCGCAGATTTCCCCCAGAACTGCGGCCAAATGCTGCCCCGAGGCCCGCCCGTTCAGCCAATGCCCGGTTTCATAATTCGCCCCGTCCGACCACAGCGCCGTGTTGCGCGGGAAATCGGGGAAAGGCCGCGCATCCCACGCCCAGGCCAGTGAATTGGCATAGTCGACCATCGGGCCTGCATAGAGAGCCGAGGTGGGATTGCTGGCAGGATCGGTCCAATGCGTATGCATGGCTTGGAAATAGGCCAGCTGCATCAGATCATCGCGCCGGCCATCAGAATACTTTGGCAGCCCGGATTCTGATGATTTGGGGTCTAAGAACCGATTGGGTTGGTTTGCGCCTTTGTCGACGGCGGCACAGCCAAATTCGGTGAACCTGATCGGCTTTGATTGCGGCACCCACGCGGTGGGGCTGCCGGATTGCACGCCTGCGATGCGGTTATAATGCGACTGCCCCCACCACCCGCGCAGGTCTTTATAGCGGTAAACCCAAGGCTCGGAATAGGCACCATCCAGCAGGGGCAGGCGCAGTTGTGCGGCCTCTCCTGCAGGCCCGTCGTAATACCAATCAAACCCTTCACCGCCCGCAATATTGGCGCGCAAATAGGCGGCATTGTGGATATCACCGTAAGCCGCATCGGCATGTGCCTCGCCCTCGCGCCAATCGGCCAACGGCATGTAATTGTCGAATAGATGGCGATTTAGCCTGTCCGGGGTGACTGTAAGTGCTTAAGGCTATGTTTTGTTTAGTAAATATGGTTCGCAGGGGATGCTCGGTGGCTGTCCGAAAGTCCACAAAACTCAATTTAGACCATACTTGACCAAGATCAGGCTCCTTGGGCTCTAGGCTTCCACCTGTTGCGCCTCGTTGTCCACAGGCGCACAACGCCTTGATCTTTTGTCCACTTTCGTCCCATCTGTTGCAAACAGAAAGTTGCGGGGGACTCGGGTGCGTTTGGATTTGGATTTTGGCAGGGTGGGTCTTGCCCACGTAGACCTCGCAAACATTTCGGAAGATCAGTATGCCCGCATCCAGAATTACTTCGTGCCCTTGGTCAATGACGCCAGAGTAAAGAGCCGTGTGGCCATCGGTGGTGCGTTCGTCTTCGCTACCAATCTCTGCCCTGATGCCAACCCTTCGGACATCTGGCACCACGTCCTTTACCGCACCTACTGCCGGGAGAAGATCGGAACCAACCCCGAACAAAGCTGGGTGCGGACGTCTGGCGAGGGGTTCGAGATTGCCTTGGTGGAACGCTACAACCCCGTCCTTGCGCCATATGGCATCCGAATGACCAGCCTCATATCGGGCAGAGAAAAGGTGAGTGCACTTGACCGTATGGGGCTGACTGGCCGTGTCGGTGGAAGCAAGGTTGACGTGCTGATTGAAAAGCAAGGTGCAGGCCTTGCGCCAGGTCTTGATGGCTTCGGTGTGGTCGGTGGCATCCATGCAAAGGTCAGCCTTGCCGAAAGGGTCTCGGACGACATTCCCGCAAGCCGCATCATGATGGCTGAAGGGCTCTTGAGCGTCCTGTCTACTCTGGACGTCAAGTCTTTCCCCCCACCCCACGGAGACCTGGTGAACCGGGGAGAATTGGGCACGCTGGCCAATCCCTCGGACAAGCGCCGCTATATTGAAGGCCACGGCGATTTCTCGGCCTGCTACAGCTACAACCTGCGGACCACTCCCTCAGGACCTGCCACGGCGAGCGGCCGGAGCATTTTTGTAAGCGGGTTTGCAGGAGCCAATGACCACTTCACCGACTACCTTTTGGCTGAGTTGGCCTAAGCAATCGTGGCCTTGATGGTCTTGGCCATTGCGAGACCAAGCAGTGGTGGCACAGCGTTTCCAATCTGCCGAAACTGGACAAACTGTGAGCCGGGGAAGCGATAGGCATCGGGGAAGGATTGCAGGCGCGCAGCTTCCCTGACGCTGACAAATCGGTCAATGCCAGGATGCACAAAGTCGGAGCAGTCCCTAGCCATGTGGGCAACCACAGTGTGAGACGGCTTGTCCCAATGCAAGCGCCGATACTTGTTCGCAAAGCCTTGGCTGTCCAAGAAGGCCATGACCTGCTCGGGCGTTGTGTGGCCCTTTTTCAGTATTTCCC
>JAYUHO010000030.1:0-7024 GCA_043766915.1 Cypionkella sp. | reverse complement strand
ATTTACGGTGGTCAGCGTGATCGTCCAGAAGGCCTCGTTCCAGGCAAGGATGATGTTCAAAAGCATCGTCGAGGCGATTCCGGGTATCGCCATCGGCGTCAGAACATAGAGAATTTCGTTGCGCAAAGACGCGCCGTCCATGCGGGCCGCCTCAAGGATTTCGCCGGGAATTTCCTTGAAATAGGTATACAGCATCCAGACAATCACCGGCAGGTTCATCAACATCAACGCCAGAACCAAACCGGTGCGGGTGTCAAACAACCCGGTGCGCTGAAAGATCAGATACATCGGGATCAGCACCGCCGCCGCAGGCATCATCTTGGTCGACAGCATCCACATCAAAAGGTCTTTGGTCTTGTTGCCGGGCACAAAGGCCATCGACCACGCAGCCGGGATGGCGATGGCCAGCCCCAGCAGGGTGGACCCAACGGATATGACCACCGAGTTCCAGAAAAAGCGCGGATAGTCAGACCGGCCCCAAACTTCGGCGTAATTGTCCAGCGTCCAATCCGCCGAGAACAATTCGGGCGGCGAGGCGACGGCGCTGGTTTCGGTCTTGAAGCTGGTCAGGATGGTCCACAACACCGGAAAGAAAATCAGCAGGGCCACAGACCATGCCGCTATCGTGTAAAGCAGCTTGCGACGGGGGGTGACTGAGCGGGCCATGGGTTTTTCCGATCTTCAGGCGTCTAGGTTCTTGCCCATGCTGCGCATGAGGAAGAAGGCAATAATGTTGGCAAGAATAACGGCAATCATGCCGCCAGCGGCCGCACGTCCGATATCCTTGGCGATCACTGCCTGTTTGTAGATCATGTAGGGTAATGTGGTCGAGGCAGCGCCCGGCCCGCCTTGGGTTGTGGTGAAAATCTCACCAAAGATGCCCAGCAAAAAAATCGTCTGGATCAGGATCACCACGGTGATCGCGCGGGTCATGTGCGGCAACACGATATAGCGAAAGCGGTTGACGGCCCCTGCCCCGTCCATTTCCGCGGCCTCCAGCTGTTCCGACGACAGCGATTGAAGCGCCGTCAGCAAAATCAGGGTGGCAAACGGCAGCCACTCCCATGACACGATGAAAATCACCGACGACATCGGGTAGTTTTCCATAAACAAGATAGGCTTCATGCCGATCCCTTGGGCAAGCGACGCAAACATCCCGTTTTGCGGATGCATGAACAGGTTTTCCCAGATTGATGCAGCGACCGGCGGCATCACGAAAAACGGCGAGATGACCAGAATGCGCAAAGGGCCCTGCCCCCAGACCGGCTGATCTATCAGCAGCGCAATCAGCACGCCAAGAATGACGGTGATGGCCAGAACGCCGCCGACCAACAGAAGGGTGTTCGATATAGCCAGCCAAAAATCGGGTGAATTGAAGAACCAGGTATAGTTCCGCACACCAGCCCAGCCGTTACGCTCGGGCGACAGCAGCCGGTAGATGCGGAAGGAAAACCAGATCGTCATGACCAGCGGCACGATCATCCAGATGAACAGGACAATGACGGATGGTGCAACCATCAGACGGGCAGCGGTGCGGGAAGATTGCGTTGCCACGTTTGTCTCCTGTTTCAAGGTGGGGTTGTGCCAATTGTGCGGCCATAGCCGGGCAGTATCCTCCCGCATCTTGGGAAATGCGGGAGGAAATATGATACCCGGCCCACGAGTGCCGGGTATCTAGACTTACTTGATGTAACCAGCCGAGGTCATTTCCTCGGTCGCCAAAGCCTGAGCTTCTGCAAGGGCGTCATCAACTGTCTTCGTGCCGGCCAAAGCCGCCGAGAAGATTTCGCCAACCGACGTTGCAAGACCCGCAAACTCGGGGATCGCTGCGAACTGCACGCCGACATAAGGCACCGGCTTGACAGTCGGGTGGGTCGGGTCAGCTGCGTTGATGCTGTCGATCGTCATCTTGGCGAAAGGCAGGGCTGCGTATTCCGGGTTGGCGTAAAGAGAAGTACGCGTTCCGGGAGGAGCAGCCGCCCAGCCTTCTTTGGACGCGACAAGGGCCAGATAGTCCTTATTGGTCGCCCAATTGACGAAGGTTTTGGCAGCATCCTTGGCATCAGACGAAGCCGGGATCGCCAAAGACCACGCCCAAAGCCAGTTTGCACGTTTGCCAAGACCCATGTCAGGTGCCAAAGCGAAGCCGACCTTGTCAGCAAATTCGGACTGCTTAGGATCGGTCAGCGACGATGCCGAAACGGTGGCGTCCATGCGCATCGCGCATTTGCCCTGCAGCGACAGCGTCAGGTTTTCGTTGTAGCCGTTGTTCGATGCGCCGGGCGGGCCGTATTTGGTCAGCATCTCGACATAGTCGGTCAAAACGGCTTTCCATTCCGGGCTGTCGAACTGAGGCTTCCAGTTTTCATCAAACCAGCGCGCACCATAAGAGTTGGCCATCGAGGTCAGGAACGCCATGTTCTCGCCCCAGCCGGCCTTGCCACGCAGGCAGATGCCATAGATGCCAGCATCGGCATCGGTCATCGCGGCTGCAGCAGCCTTGATGTCGGTCCAGGTTGGCGCATCTGGAATGGTGATGCCGGCCTTTTCAGCCAGATCCTTGCGGTAGTTCACAAAAGACGATTCGCCATAGAAGGGCGAGGCATAAAGATTGCCGTCAACCGTCAGGCCGCCACGGATGGCGGGCAGAAGATCGTCCACGTCATAGTCGGCGGGCAGATCGTTCAGGCTTTCAAGCCAGCCCTGCTTGCCCCAGATCGGAACTTCATAGGTGCCGATGGTAACAACGTCATACTGGCCACCACCGGTGGCAATATCGGCCGTGACGTTCTGGCGCAGAACGTTTTCTTCCAAAGTCACCCATTCAACCTTGATGTCGGGGTTCTTGGCGTAAAAATCGTCCATCAGACCCTGCATGCGGATCATGTCGCCATTGTTCACGGTGGCGACAGTGATGGTGGTTTCGGCAATGGCGGCAGTTGAAAGCGCGGCAACTGCGCACGCGCCAAGAAGCGCGCGAACACGATAAGTCATCGGTATCCTCCCTGTGCTCTTGATTGAGCATTAAATCAATTAGTGGGCAATTACTCACAAATGCCTATGAGTCTGTCAACGGTCTTGTGCGACGTATCGGCAAGTTTCATTTCATCGAGCTGGACAGAAGTTTACGCGCGGTCAACTCATCGGTGATCAAGCCGTTGAAAATGCGGCCCTTCAACCCTGCAATCAGCGCTGTCAGCTTGTTCGGCCCGCCGGCGATGGCGATGGCCATGCGCCCCTCTTCGGCGGCCACGCGCACGCCCGCCACCCGCTGATTGACGCTGGTGTCCAGATAGTGGCCGTTCGAATCATAGACCCAGCCCGCCACTTCACCCGCCGCCCCCTGCGCCTGCATCTCGGCCAGTTCTTCCGGCGTGATGAACCGGTCCTTCAGCAAAGGCGCGTCATTGCCCATCTGGCCCACGCCCACAAAGGTGACATCCGCCATCCGCGCCAGCCGCAACACCGATTGGATGGGTTTTAACGAATGGAACAAATCGCGTTCCTCAAGACTTTGCGCGATAACCGGCATCGGCATCGGGTAGTGCGGCGCGCGCACCCGGTCAGCGATGCGCATGATCACATCGTAATACGACGCCGATCCATCCGGCGAGATGTTGCCGTTCAACGACACGATGCGGTGCTGCTCACACTCCATCGAAGTCATCTCTTCGACCGTCGCGCGCAGGGTGCGCCCGGTGCCCAGCGCGATCACCAAGGGTTCGGTGGTGCGCAACACCCGCTCAATTTCTGCGGCAGCCGTCGGTGCAATGCTGGGCAAGGGATCAATATCCTCTCCCAAGCTGGGGGCCACCCGGCACAGACGCAGACCAAAGCGGCGGGTCATCGCGGCCTCAAGATCAAGACAGGCCGACACCCGGTGTTCCAGCCGCACATGGATCAGCCGTTCGGCCATCGCCCGGCTGACCAGCCGCTGCGCGCGTTGACGCGAGACGCCCAACTCGCGCGCGATCTGATCCTGGGTCAGCCCGCCAACGTAATACAACCACCCCGCCCGCGCGGCATCGTCCAGCGGTGTGGCATCGGTATCGGGCTTTTCGATCATGTCATTTGTCCGATAGGTCCGGCCAAATCGGCATGCCCGTCATAAAACGCGTCAAAGCTATCAAATTGCCGGTGCGCCGTGGCATCGGGTGGCGCGTTCAGATCCAGCCCGCGCAAATGGCTGCCCCCGGTGAACCGCCACACCTGCATCCCTGCGGCCAACCCCGCACGCACTCCGTTCAGACTGTCTTCAATCACCAGACAAGCGCGCGGGTCGACCCCCATTTGCGCGGCGGTGAACAAGAACAGATCGGGCGCAGGTTTGCCGTGGGCCACCATGCTGGCGGTAAAGACATCGTCTCCGAATCTTTCTTTTAAACCAACAAGTTGCAACGATCTGTTTACGCGTTGCGGGCTGGAGGATGTGGCCACGCAAGACCGCACACCCAATCGGTTCAGCGTTGTCAGAATGCCCGGCATGATCTTCAGGTCCGCCTCGAACCGGGCCAGCAGCCGCGCGCGATAGTCAGCTTCAAAATGATCGGGCAATACGATGCCAAAGGTTTCGCGCACCTCTTTGATCACCACCGGATAGCTGCGGCCCAGAAACTGGCGGCTGACAAATTCCAGATCAATCCGGACGCCGTAGAGCGCCAGTTCCGAAATAAGCATCGCGGCGCTGATGACTTCGCTGTCAATCAACACCCCGTCGCAATCAAAGATCACCAGATCCGTCTGCATCATCGCCGGACCATAGAAGGGCCGATTGGGCTGCGTCTAGCTGATTTATGCCCCTGAGCAGGTGCTTTGTCGGAGTAACCGATCAGCGACGGGTAAAATCAGAGCCGATCTTGCGGCAAAGCGGCCAGCAGCCACGCCTTGAATAAATCGGCATCGGGATGCGCGGTTCCAATTGTTGGTTGCAACAAATAGAACGCCTCACCTATCGGCACCTCAAGCGCAAACGGGGCCACCAGCCGCCCCGCCGCCCGATCTTTGGCAGCCAGGGACGTACGCCCCAGGGCGATGCCGCCGCCATGCGCCGCCACCTCGAACGCCGCCAGCGACGTATCCAGCTGCAGCCCCTGCCCCGGATCAACAGCGCGCGCGCCCGCCGCGTTCAACCAGATGCCCCAGCCTTCCTGATAACCCAGCACATGCAGCAAACTGTGATGGCGCAAATCGTCGGGCGCAGGCCGGGGCGGCAGCCGCGCCAGCACCTCGGGGGCGCAAAGCGGCGTGATCCGTTCCCATGTCATGCGGTGACTGGTAAAGCCCGGCCAAGCGCCCGTGCCGTATTGAATATCCAGATCGCACAGGTCTTTGTCAAAGGCGTCATTCCAAACACTTGAAATCAGGCGGATCGTCTTGCCCGGGTGCCGCGCCATGAAATCGGGCAGTCGCGGGGCCAGCCAGTTGACAGCGAATGACACCGCGCAGCGCAGCGTCACTGCGGCGTCGCGGCGGCGGCCAAACACCTCACGCGTGCCAGCCGCCAGCCGATCAAACGCATCTGTGACCTTCGGCAGATAGGCCTCACCCGTTTTGGTCAACGTCAGGCTGCGCGGGCCGCGGATAAACAGCGGTTGGCGCAAATACAGTTCCAGCGATTTCACCTGCTTGGAAATTGCGGCCTGGGTCAGGTTCAGTTCGGTTGCGGCTTGGGTGAAACTAAGGTGCCGCGCGGCGGCCGCAAACGCGCGAAGCCATGGCAGAGGCGGCAGCTGCGGCTTCATCGACATTGCCTAACCTACCCATAACAAAAATAAGGTCATTGCCCCTTATTAGGTCGTTTGACGCGCCTGCGCCACTGCGATCTTGTGCGGACAAATCGCAAAGGATCCCAATGTTCTCGGTCTTTCCAACTGCACGGCTGCGCCCGTCCCCATTCTACCAATCCGCCGTCGCCGAAGGCATGACGGCAGCCAGCATTTACAACCGCATGATCATGCCCACCAGCTATGGCCACCCCGAAGAAGAATACTGGCGGCTGATCAATGGCGTGTCGCAATGGGATGTGGGGGTTGAACGTCAGGTGCAGTTGCACGGCCCCGATGCGGGCCGGCTGGCACAAATCCTGTCGCCCCGCGATCTGTCGAATTGCAAAGTGGGTCAGGGCAAATACGTGCCTTTGTGCAACCACCGCGGCACCCTTATCAATGATCCGATCATCCTGAAACTGGCGGATGATCTTTATTGGCTGTCGATCGCCGACAGCGACATCTGGTTTTGGGCCGGAGCCATCGCCGCTGAACGCGGTCTGAATGTCGCGGTGTCAGAACCCGATGTGTCGCCGATGGCGATTCAGGGGCCGATGGCCGAAAACGTGGTGGCGCAGGTCTGTGGTGATTGGGTGCGGGGGTTGAAGTACTTTTGGTTCCGCGAGACTGAGATTGCTGGCATTCCGGTGGCAGTGCAACGGTCGGGCTGGTCCAAACAGGGCGGGTTCGAGATTTATCTGCGCGACGGCACCAAGGGCACGCAGTTGTGGAACATCTTCCGCGAAGCGGGCAAACCCTGGGGCATTGGCCCCGGCGCGCCTGCCACGGCGGAGCGTACCGAAAGTGGGCTTGTCTCGGTCGGCGGTGATACCGATGATACGACAAACCCATTCGAGGTGCGGTTGGAAAAATACGTCGATCTGGATGTGGGCGACGATGTGGTGGGCATAGCAGCCCTGCGCCAGATCAAGGCCGCTGGCGTCAAGCGTCATCAACTGGGCCTGATCCTGGACGGCACCCACCCCGCCCCTTTGGGCTTTCGGCGCGAAGACATCCGGCACAACGGCAAATCCGTTGGCATGATGACCAACTGTGTGTGGTCGCCGCGGATGAAAGCCAACATCGGCTATGCGCTGATCTCGGTGGAAACGGGCGCAGGCGAAACCGTGCAGGTGATACGCGATAGCGGGCCGGTTGAGGCGCGTCCTGTCGACCTGCCTTTCCTTTAGCGCAACACACCAAAAAGAGCCGCATGTATCTTTCGAACCGCAAGAGGGTCTATGCCAAGGTTTCCTGTC
>JAYUHO010000029.1:0-7070 GCA_043766915.1 Cypionkella sp. | reverse complement strand
CGCTCTTTGGTCGACCCGATCATATCGCGGACCATCACTTTAAGGTAATGGCTGAACCGCGAAATGGCGAACATATAGGGGATGCGCGACGACACGTTGTCCGAGGCCGTGGCCTCTACGTCCTGATATTTCTTAGGACGATACAGCGACTGCGCGCCAATGAAGGCGGCGCGGTCGGTATTCTTGCGGTGGACCAATGAAATCAGGCCTGACTTTGACAATTCCCCTTCGCGTCGATCACTGATCGCAAATTCGGTGGGGCATTTCATATCGGTTGATCCATCGCCGACATCAAAGTTGTGAACGGGCAGTGCGGCCACTTCGCCACCTGATGTCACACCTCTGATTTGTACGGTCCAGCCATGTTCCTTGTGCGCGCGGTTGATGTTCACCGCCATCGCATGCGCCGCGTTCATCCACGCATATTGCTTGCCCTCATGGCCGTCGGTGACTTCTTCAAAGTTGAACTCATCCACCGGCTCGCCGTTTTGCCCGTAAGGTGAGCGCGACAGAACCCGTGGCAACGTCAGCGCCAGATAGCGCGAGTTTTCCGAATCGCGCATCGAATTCCAGCCCGCATAGTCGGGCGTGTCGAACACGGTAGACAGATCGCGCGGGTTGCCCAACTCATTCCAGCTGTCCATGCCCAGCAGGGCAGGGGCGGCGGAAGAGATGAACGGTGCCATTGCCGAGGCCGCGATTTTCGCCAGATCGCGCAGCAGGCGCACATCGGATGAGGAATGGTCGAATGCGTAATCGCCGATCAGGCACCCAAAGGGCTGACCGCCCAATTGGCCAAATTCCGCCTCGTAGATCTTCTTGAACAGCGGGCTTTGGTCCCATTTGGCACCCGGATAGCCGCGCAATTCTTTGTCCAACTCACTTTTGGACACGTTCATCACCTGAACCTTCAGCGATGCATCGGTTTCCGAATTGTTGACCGTGTAGGCCAACCCGCGCCAGCTGCTTTCCAGTTTCTGATAATCAGCATTGTGAATGATTTCATTCACTTGGGCCGACAGCTTTTCGTCGATTTTGGCCAGCATGGCATCAATGGTATCAAGGATATCATCCGAGATAACGCTGCCATCCGCCAAGGCCTGACGCACCAAAGTGCTGACGGCATTTTCGACTTCTTTCGCTGCAACATCGCTGCGCGGTTTGAAATTCTGCTTCAGGATCGCGGAAAATTCGTCCAGCTCGCTAAGGGCGCCACCACCCGCTCCGCCGTCTTTTTCTAATTCAGTTGCCATGTCGACTTCCCAATGCTGTTCTTACGAAATGCACCCGGCCCTTTACGATATCCGGGCCAAATGTTCGGTTTCTATTCTGCGTCGTCCGGTTTCGCGGCCTTTTGGCGTTCATTCATCGCGGCCATGAGTTTGGGATCAGACAACAGCGCCTTCAACTGATCCTGCGCGCCCGATTTGCCGTTCATATAGCGTTGCAGGTTGGCCAGCTGTTCGCGCGCCTCAAGCAAGGTCGCAAGGGCAGGCACCTGACGCGCAATCTCGCCCGGGCTGAGATCCGCCATTTTCTTAAAGTTCAGATTGACCGACAGCTTGCCGCCCATTTCCGGATCAAGCGTGTTCTTCACATTGATCGCAAGGCCAGGCGCGACGCTTTCCATAAAGTCGTCCAGCGTATCCTGACTGACCAGACTAAATTCACGATCTGCCATCGGGGCCTTTTCAACCTTCGACGCGTTGCCCGACAAATCCGACATCACGCCCATCACGAAGGGCAGTTCGATTTGCTTGTTGGCATCAATCGGGTCGGCGTAAGAAATCATCACCCGTGGCGGACGGTTGCGCTTGATAAAACCCGTCGCTGAATCTGCAGTCGCCATATCAATCTCCTAATCTAATTTAGTCAAAGAAAGCCGCAACGGGCGTCACAAGTCAACATATTTGCGCACGCTTCCACAAGGTGCGTCGCAGATCAATAAAAACCTAGCTCGATGGAGGTATCAATTCCCTTACCAGGGCATGAAAATCTTTACCCAGCATGTTGCGTGCCTTGAATAAAAGAATCGGAATCGGGCTGGCAGGCTCCCGGATCCGGAAAAAGTCTTCTACCTGTTTTAGCACCATTCCGGCATGTTCGCGCGATAAAATTTCAGCCACGGGGTTTTCTTCGTCAGATGACTGCGACCAATCCTCGGTGGAGGCGATGTTCGCCTGCCCCGACAGTTCGCGCATCCGCGCCATCGGAATCGCAAATCCGGTATCCGTGCCAAAGGTGATTGACGCATAGGCGGCCGAATTTTCCATCAGGGCGTCCAACGCCTCTACCAACGGGCGTCCGATCAGCAGCCGCGATTGCGTCACCAACACCAGCGCCAGCGACGCGGGTTCTGTGGTGGAAAAGTACCGCTCTATCGCATGCAGCATCCGGTAGGCCATTTTATGATCAGACACATCGCCAACCGGGGCGTTGACTGTGATCGTCGCGCTGATGCCAGACGCCGGCCCGGCAGCATCAGGTCCAGTATCAGAGATCGCACCGCCCGGCTCGGCACCCCCCGCAGCAGCAGCCCCACCCGCAAGATCACCGCGCGCGGCCAATACCATTTCCAGAATATCGCCAAGCTTGGCTTCGAGATTGGTAAACCGCGGCATGAACCCATCGGTTCGCGCCTGACTGACGGTAACCATCGTTTTCAGCGCGCCGCGCAAAGCAACAAGGTGCGCGTAAAGCTGATCAACGGCCTTGGCATTTTCGGACGAACCAAGCGCACCTGAAATGGCATTGGAATCGCCACGCACTTCTTCCGCGCGCGGCTCAATCTTACCCGCGCCAGTGCCGTAGGGCCGATAGGTAACATCGCCAAGGCGCTTGTCGGTGATCAGAGTGGCATAATCCAAAGGCATGATGACGGTGACAAGCGCGTCCAACTCTTCCAGCGCATTTTTCCGGTCATTCGCCCCGATCGGATGCACGTCGTCGGGATAGGTTTCAACCAGACCTGCCATCGCCATCACGGCATCCGCGAACCCTTTGAACCGACCCGAAAGAATTTGAAACTTGGCTTCGATCCCCAGCAACCTCAGATCGCGGGCGCGCTTTAACAGCGCATCAATCTGCGTCGTTTCGGATTTGTGATCGACTGACTTGCTGTCAAACAGCGTGCCCTTTGCAATGTTGAAATAGCTGGTGGGCAGGCGATCTTCGACGCCGAAATAGTAGTCAACGAAATCCGGATCATCCGACCCAAGCAGGTCTTCGCCACAGGGCGCATCTGCTGAGATTGGTTTTAAGATATCTTCAACGCGCATGGGCTTGTGTCGTCAGCGGGTTTTCTGAGTTGCGCGCACGGGCTGCGGCTGCGGCAGCGGTACAGGGCGCAGGGCAAAAACACACACGCAGAAAGACAGAAGTGCAAAAATGAAAAAACTCATAGCAACACCTTTCTAAAAACTTCCCGGATGCTAACGCTGCAACCCGGTCCGGTCAATCGCCGCATTATCCACCGGTTTTCTTGACGGCAACGTCGTATGCGTCTGCAAAATAGGTCAAAAACACATCCAGCATCCCATTTTCATGCGGATGGGTTTTGGCGTCCCAGCGTTCAACGAAGGTTTCCCAGGCGCGGGCTTTTTTAGACGACATGATGCCACCCGCTGCCCGCCCCTCTATCGACTCGGGTGAAAGGTCTTCCAGCAACTTCGCCAAAGCCGGCTGCATGGCCGCATAGACCGCGGTTTGGTGGCGTTTGATATCGTCGAATCCCTGCTGAAAACTGGCGGTTGATCCCAGATAGCTTTCGGGGCGCTGGGCAAACATCGTGATCATCGCCTCGGTGGCGTTGGGTTTGAACTTTAACGGACTGTTGTTCAACCCGCCAATCATCGTGCGGCTTGCACTTTTGACGAACTGTTTTGCCGCCGCACGGGCGCCCAAAAGCGCCATCAGCTCTTCTGTCGCGATGCGCAGACACCGGCCAATATCTTCGCCCAAACTTGCAGCGTCGGTGTTGTTCAGACTGCCCGCAGGCAATCCGGCACCTTTGCAGACTGCGTCAAGAAACGCCGAGGGTCCAACAGATGCCACAGCCGCTTTTGGGGCGTCAGGCACGCCCGCGTTGACCGGAGGCAAAGGCGGCGGCGGTTTTTGCGCAAAAGGCTCAGAGGGCTGTCGGGCCGCCGCCCCGCCCAAAACGACCGGCGGCAGGGCTGCTGCGGCAGGGGGAGCTATAGGAGCGGCTGGCGGTGGCGCGGTCGGCTGACGCGGCGCATCGATAAAGCTGTCCGCATACTGACCCGCCATCGCCTGTGACGGGCGGTTCGGCGCAGGCATCGGTGTTGGCATCGGGGCGGGCGTTGGTGTCAAACTCCAAGGATCAGCGGCAGGTGCCGCCGCGGCATAGGGCGCAGGATGTCCGGCATTTTGTTGTCCGTGGGCAGGGTCTGAAATGATCACCCGGATGATGTATTGACCCACCTGCAACCGGTCATTGTTCGCCAATTGCAACGGCGAAGACACCCGCATCGACTGGCCATAAACAAAGGTGCCATTGGTTGAAATATCGTTCAAGGAAAACTGTCCGCCGCGATATGCCACCTCAAAATGGCGGCTTGAGATGTGCCGCGTCGGATCGGGCAATGTCCAATCCATCGCGGAATCGCGCCCCACTTCACAGCCGCGCGCCGTTGCCGAAAACTCCAGCGGCCCGCCATCGGGCAGGAAATCAAAGTTTTCAATCCGCAGAGTCAGTTTCATTGTCAGCCGAATCCTATCAGACACAACGTCTTAGATAACCTTGATTGGTGCAATATACATCGCAGACCAAGACGTTTCTGACTAAAAACGTCACTCCAGTCATGCAGTTTTCGCAAGAACCTCGGCCATGCCGACATAATGGTCCAACATTCGGCGGCGTTTGTCTTGTGACACGCGGGCCAGTGCGGCGTTGATGCTGACGTTCAGCACCTGTCCCATCAGACTTGTTTGCGGACGCACGACAGGCAACCCCTGAGCCGACATTGATCCACCAGACCAGCCCGCTCCCAGTGCCAGCCAAGCGCCGGGGCCGCGATCACTGACGGCTTGGCCCGCATCCATCACAGCATAGCGGCTGTCTTCGTCCTGTTCCGCAACCCAAGCCACCACTAGGTCCATCATTGCCGTATCCTGCTCTGTCAAAAGATCAGGTGCGGCCTTCAGGCATTCATGCCCCCACCACACGGCTGGCCGCGGCTGCAGGCCAAACGCCATCAAGCTGATCGCTTCTTCCGGCACCGGCCCAAGCCGCAATCGCCGCAGGAAATCCAGGCAGTGCTGGCCCTCTTCGGGTTTTTGGGTAAAGAATTTCTGAATGTCCGGCATCGCTTTGAAAAGCTGCGATGCCTCTTGAATCCGCAGGCCGGGTGCGGGTTCAGTGGTGATCGGGGCGTTGGTGTCGGTGCGCTGTGTCATGGGATCAGTTTATCAACACCATGGCACCCTTGATCGTCATATTGGCCGTCGCGGTGTGTTCGGCGGTCAGACCGGTTGACTTTAGCTCGCCCACGGCAGTCACTTCAATTTTTGTCGCTTTGATTTTTATGCCCCCCGGCTCCAGAGTGATCGTGCTGTCGCCCACTTTTATGACGATCTTGGTGTCAGATTCCAGCAAAACCGATCCTTTCACCTTGGTCGTTTGAGCGCCGTTTACCGTATATGTCCGGTCTTTGGTTACCTCTATCGTCTCTTTGCCCCGGATGGTTTTTTTGGAGTCGTTTTTCACTTCGATGGTTTCATCGTTCTCAACCACGCCAGTGAAGTCTTTTTGGGCATGAAAATCAATAAGTTCAGACCCTTCGGTATCGTCGAACAACAACCAATTGTCGCGCACGGTCAGAATGCCGCTGACCAGCTTTTTGGAGGGTAACGGCCAAGGCGGCATATTGTCGTCATTGTAGACGCAGCCCGTAACAACCGGGCGATCTGGATCGCCATCCAAAAACTCGACGATCACTTCCATGCCGATATGCGGGGTAAAAATGGTGCCCCATTCTTTGCCCGCCCACATTTGCGATACGCGGCAGGGCATCGACGTGGCCGTTTTGTCCCAATGAAATCTTATAACGATCCGGCCATATAAATCGACGGTGCCGTCTGCTCCGTCCGTCACAACTGCGGTTTGCGGGCCACGCATGACAGGGCGGGGTGTTTTGCGTTCCGGCCCGAAAGGCGTGTCTGATTTCAGCAGCCGGTATGACCCGTGATACGTTGCCTGTGCATTTCCGCCGCTTTGAAACTGCTCTCCGGTGAACATATGCTGGATCGCGATGACCGAGTATTGGCGGTTATACGCGGCAACTTCGTGATCAATCAGATTGAAATGCACGCCTGCAGCAAGGCTTCGCATATCTCCGGTCGCCCGAATGACAGCCTCTTGCAGGTTTGTGCCGGTCAAAATGTTTGAGGAAACGTCACGGCCTTCGGCTTCGGTTTGATAGCGGCCCGGATACTCAAAAATTTCGGTCATGTTCAGGCTATGCTCAGGAGAATTGCTGGCAGTCGCGCTCAGCGATGCGGTTGGCGTCTTGAAATTGTAGTCATCGGTTCGAACGTTGCTGGTCGTCACAGTGCGATTGTCAGTCCAATGGTCAAATACTTCGACATCGCGCTGGTTTCTCGCTTCGCCACGATTGTAGGCGCGCGCTGTGGGGCCGTCAGCTTGGGTAAATTCGGTTGCACCGCTCATCAGGGCCAACGTCTGTCCTGTCGCAGTCATTTCAACGACATAAGAGATGTTGAATTGTTCCATCAGCCGCAGAATGAAGGTCAGATCCGTCTCGCCGTACTGCACCGTGTATTCCAGCACCGGAAAACTACCCGCCGATCTGTAATCGACCGGACACTGAAAAATACCCGCGTATTCGGCCATCACCTTATTTATAATCTCGATTACGGTTTGATACTCAAAAATTCGTGAATGAGTCTGTCGGCTTAACACCCAGATCCACGGGCGCAATTCAAACTCATAAACATATCCACGGTCATGTTTGCCCAAAAATCGGGCCGAAAATACGGCCTGATGAATATGGTGGGTTGCGCCGTAAACTGAATCAAGCTCGATCCGC
>JAYUHO010000028.1:0-7072 GCA_043766915.1 Cypionkella sp. | reverse complement strand
GCATCATGTGATGTGCCGTCACCGGGCAGAACCGAGATAAAGGTCGGCCCCAGTTCAACCGTCACGCCTATCATCGGCACCAGATCGCCCGCGTGGATGGCAAAGTTTGCGCCATTGCCGGGGTAAATCGCAGCCCCGGCAAAGACGGATAGGGATGCATCGCGGCCCTGAAACAGGGTCTTGGATGCCGCCACAGACACCGACATTTTGCCAAAGCTGTTGCGATAGGCCCCAAAGACCAGATCGAAATCATCTTGTGCATAAAACGCCATCACGCCGGGATTGACCTCGACAAACGGCTGATACCCCGGCTGCACATCCACATGATGGCTGCCAATAAGGATGTAGAGTTTATCCGGATCAGCCGCAGCAGGTGTGGTGGCCAGGACGCAAAGACAGGCCAAGGCAAGGGAACGAGGGAACATCATGCGGCCCTCCATTGAAGGGCCGCATGGTGATCAGATTTGGCCTGCGGGATGCAGGCGGGGAACGTAGTCTTCCAGCTTTTTGATGGCTGGCCCCAGCCTGTCGTGGATAAGCGACACCAGCGGCTCAAGATGGCTGGACTGAAAATCTGATCCGGGCGGCAGTTCGGACAGCAAGATGCGAAGGCCGAGTAATGCCCTCTCGCCTTGCCCTGCCGCATCGCGCGGATCTTCGGAGCAGTGGTCACATATCGAACAGGCTCCCCTGCATCATGGGCATGCCCTTGGGTAAGCGGTCGATGAGCCCCATGTGAAAGCATTCCCGCAGCGCTGCTGCCACCTTCGGCTTGGAATAGTTGCCCATCCGCCAGATACCCTCGAACGTCAGGCCCTGCTGCACCCCTTCGCACACCATGAACCGGATGCGCTTCAGGATCGTCTCTTCCGTCCGCAGCTTCACCAGCAGATACCGCACTTCCGAAAGCGTGGCCTGCTCGATGGCCGCAAAGGCACGGTGAATGATTACCGATACCTGCGCCGCCGTGGGGGTTTTCAGAACCGCCGACAGCATCAATGCGCCCGCGTGGGTATAGCCCACCGGCAGCGCCCGGTTTGCCTTCGTTGATAACACATTCTGTGTTTTCAAATGCTCCATTTCGGCTTCTGTGAAGGTGAACAGAAAGTCGTCCGGGAAGCGTTCCGGGTTGCGCCTTACGGCTTGGGTCAACGCGTCGATCCGCGTGCCATAGACCTCGGCCAGATCGGCGGCGATCAGAAAGGGTGGGCGATTGGGAAGGGTGAATATGCGGGCCTGAATGCCCGACACATCGAACAGTGTCGTCATGTTTTTCTCCTTCGGTTACGGATGCCGAAACGGCTCCGGGTGTTAGAACGACTGCCGAAGGACAATCTCCATGTGCCTTTGGGCCGAAGCCTTGGACATTGCACATGGCACCCGGATGAAGCTGATCTCGGTTGAGAAGCTCTGTCGGGGCGTAACCGCCTTCGGTGATCGCGTTCGGAGCGGGTTCTAAATCGCCGTCGAACGACACAAAGATGCGGTCTTTCCCCAGAAATGTCAAATTCTGATTGTAGAAAACGAATGCGGGCATTGCCGCACGCGGAGAATCACCAATGACGAAACATCTTGGCCAAACCCTCGTAGAGATTTTGATCGACAACGCTTTTCCAGCACGTGACCTTAGCGATCCGGAATTCGTGAGTTTTCCTGATGTTGCGAAACTTTTCTTCGACAATGCAAAAATGTTCAGGGATGCTGCTGTAGAGAGCGGCCACGATTGGTCGGTGGATAGCATTTCACAAGCGGACGATTGGCTGATCGGCATTGCCGAGGATGGGCAATTTGATGGAGTCCGAACACTCAAGTCGGGTATGGCAGAAGAGCTTTGGCGGCGGTGGCAGTATGCAACCTTAGCTACAGCGCTAGAAGCGGAAGGCGGGCAGATGCGCCCCGCGCTCACCTTGCCTCGCAATATCCCCGATGATTTGAAAGGGATGGCGGTCATGATCTATTTCCTCGCTGGTGAAGGGCGCGATTATCCTGCCCGGTAAAACGCCGCGACGCGGTTGCATCAGCCATCCCCCCTACGCCTTCGCCAGATCGATGCTGATCGCCTGCCATGGGCTGGCGCAGGTGTCGCGGCGGTGGCAGCGGACATAGGTCTTTGACCCTTCAATGCGCATGGCATCGCGAATGGCCTTCATGCCCCGCTGCCAACGCGGATCGCTGATGTCCAACCGCAGCAACATGAAAATCTCGGAGCGGTTGATCTGGCCCGCCTTGTCGGTGTTGAACGCCCGCGTGACGATGGCGCGGATTTCATCGCGCGAACCTTGCGCCCATTCATTCAGACATTCATCGACCAGCCCCTTGGCGATCTGTAACTCTGGCCCGAACACGATGTTATCGGCCACCTGCACCGATATCTTGAACAGCCCATCATGACTGGTCAGGGTTTTGTTGCCCTTGGCCCCGCCGATGGTCGCGTCATACTCTTGCGCCAGCAGTGCCTCAAACGCGCTCAGATCATCAAAGGTGTGTGCTTTGAAACGGCTGACCCTGTCTGACAGATCGATTGCAAAGCCCATCACCCGGCGCACCACTTCGTCCTCCAACAGATGCTGCGGCTTGATCAGGCTGACGGGCACCAATGCCCCTTTGGCATCATGCATGTGTTCCACGCCTTGGAACACGACGCGGCCAGACGGAATTTCAACGGGGGTGTGAACGGTCATTTCAGTGGCTCCTTAACGGGGGTGAAAAATACCTCCGGCGCGGGTTCGCCCGGATAGGTGGGGATCAGGCCCAACAGGGCCAGCAACAGCGCCATCGCCTCGATCTGATCGACCGACAGATCGGTCACGCCACGCCGCCCGTGCAGATCGACGCGGCCAAGGGCGGCAGATGCGCGCTGCAAAATCAGCGTGGTGGGCAGGACATCGGTTTTGGACAGCGCGCTCATGCGGCACCGCCGGTCTGTGCTGCCATGTTCGCCGCCATGGATTTCAGGGTGACTTGTGCCTTCCAGTTCTGGCAGGCCTGCAACAAACCGCCCGTGCTGCTGGCACGGATGCCAAACAGGCGCACTGAGACGCCTTGCCAGTCGGTCTTCACTGTGCCTCCTTTGGCCTCGATCAGCGCAGTGATCTTGTCGAATGCCACGTTGCGGGCGGCTTCCTGCATGCGATCACCCATCGAATAAGGCGGCACCCGGTCAATCGCTCTGTGCAATTCACGACAAAAGTCCTGCGCGGCCATCAGTTTCGCGCTCATTCCGGCACCGCGCCAAACAGCAGCCAGTCGGCGGACACGCTTAGGCCTTTGCACAGGCAAACCAGCGTCATCAGGCTGGGCAACACTTTGCCAGCCAGCACAGGTTCAAGCGTCGATTGTGCGATCCCCGAAAGTTTGGCGACGGCGGGAATGCTGCCGTGCAGATCAACCAGCGCACGGATGCGGATTGTGATGGAGGCGGGATCAATTGGTGGCGTCATTGGGCTTCTCCTGAACAAAGCGGGGGCAACGGTTGCAGGCGCGGTACATCCGCAGCCGCAAAGGGTTTCCAACTTCCAGCTTCGGCGCTTTGGCGCGCCAGTCCTGGCAATGTTGGGTGGCGATCTCGCCCAAACCGGGACAGGCAACCCGCCCGTCCATAAACACACCGCGCACCCGGTCTTCGATCTGATGCAGGGCGGCGGGATATTTGTTGTTCAGCACCTGGCTGACCACGGCGCTGGAGCGGTCCAGTAAAATGGCCACTTTGTTTTGCGACGTGCGGTCGCATTCCAGCGCCAGTGTTTCCACCCAATCGGGCAACGGGGCGGGCCAGCTGGCGCGCGCGCGGGCAAGCGAGCTTTGCTTCATGCGCCCGCCTCCGCCAGCGGTGTGATCCGCCCCAAGTTTGCATCGACAATGCAGACCACCCGGCGTGCGCGGGGGGCTTTGACGCCCGTGGCGTTGACCAGCCGATAGATGGCCTCGCGCCGGTTTGGCACCGCCTTTTGCACAACCCGCAGATAGCCACCGGCCAGCAAGGTGCGGCAATAGGTGCGGGCGTCTTCTACGGCCACGGCAGCAGCACAATGCGCCGACAGATCGACCGCAGTAAACGACGACAGCTTGCGCATGCAGGTCCACATCTGATCGAAGCCGTCACCCATCACGGGCGCTGGCTTGATCTCTTGATCGGGCACCACTTCGTATACCTTGCGGGCCGCACCCCCGCGCCGCACCGCCGATATCAACCTGATTTTGCCGTCCCGCTCCCATCCGCGCACGATGTGGGTGGCAAGTTCGGTCGATGCAGACACGTCGCGCGAAATCTCGGCATAACCGAACTGCTGCAGGCGTTGTGCAGCGGCCCATGCGGCCTCGGCTTTGGCCAACGACTGGGGGCTGGTAAACGCCTTCATGCCGCTGTCCTGCGGCTGCGCGCGGCATTTGGTCCCGGCGATCCCACTTCGCGCCGCACGTCTGGCGGCTGCCCTGTGTGAAACGATCGGGCATCCCAATCGCCGATGCCGATCTGGGTCAGGCCTTTGATATCGGCATGGGTGGCAAGCCGCGCCAGATTGGTCGACACGTGGCGGATTGACCCGTTCGAGGCTTTCAACAAGGCCTGCTTCAGATCATCCCGAATGGTCAGCTTGGGGGCATAGATCGGGGCGAGATAGCCCACATCAACCAGCGTTGCGGCCTCGGCGGCCACCCAGCCCAACATCCGCCCGCTGACCCGCTCCCATTGCTTCAGGCGCTGTGGCAGCTGCTCTTCGCCCATCAAGATCACGGGCACCAAGGTTTTATCGTGCAAATGGCGCACGGCCTCAATCGTGCGATCCGTCAAAATCTGATCAGCCTCGTCGATGATCAACGGGCGGTCTGTCGCGGCCAATTCAGCTGCGGCTTGGTCAAACAGGGATGCCACGCTTTTCGCGGGCCGCAGTCCCAACTCGATCACGATCATTTCCAGCAGCTTCTTGGTGCCGCCAAAGGGCAATGCCTCGACGTGGCAGGCGTTCGATTTGTTGGTCACAAACACCCCGGCAGTGGTTTTGCCGCGCCCGGCGGGGCCGTAAAAGCACCCCATGCCCGGCAGACCAAAGGCGCGGGTCTGCAAGGTGGTCACCAAGGATAGCAACCGCGCCACATTGGCCAAGGGCGCTACGGTGTTGATCGGATTGTCGGTCTGTGTCATTCATCTGCTCCTGTCGTTTGTTACCGCCGCCGTTGGGCCTGCACGCCCACGGCGGCTTTTTCATGCAAAGTAGGCATCGCCAAAACTGTCCCACATGATGCGTTGGGACTGGCAATCTGGGGTTGTCTGATAGCGCGCGAGCCACTGGCGCTGCTCTGGTGTGATGGCCCCGCCTGATGCCAGGATGGCCTCCAGCTCCATCGCGCGTTGGAACACCTGTTTGGGGGCTGCATCCCCCGCCACAACCGGTGCTGCGGCGCGGTGATCAGACAGTTGGGTGACCAATGTGGCCTGCACATCCGCGATGTGATCCGCGCTGTAAGCGGCGTTTGGCTTGTCGCGGCCCGGCTTGGCCCCTTTGCCAAACACAGGCTTGACTACTTTGGCCTCGATGGGCGTGACAGCTACCGGGGCTACATCGTCCAGCATACCGCCCAACTGGATGGCATTGTATTTGCGCAGCGCGGCCAGCGCGGCCTTCTCGGCCTTCATCCAGTCTTTGCGCGCCCGTGCATGCACCCGCGCCTCGTCGGCATCAAAAAACCCAACCGCCTGACGCACCGGCGCGTGGCCCAGATAGGCGTTGTCTTGGCTGTAGATGTGCACGCCCGCTAGAAAATCGGCCGGATCAAAGCGCACGATCACGCGTTGGCCTGCGATCTCGTGCATCCAGGCATCCCAGAATTCATTCTTCTGAAACCAGACAGCCCCGGTATTGGTATCGGCGCGCAAACCTTCGGTGCCCAACAACCACAACCGCCGCTGCGCCTCGGTGGCTTTGCTGATCGGCGCACTTGCATAGCTTTCGTCGAACACCTCGGCAAAGCTGCGCTTGTAGGCGACGACCGATTGGCGATCTTGCTGGGTATTGTGGCGCGCGATCCGCTCGCCGACGACTTTCAGGAAATAGTCCAGCGGTATGGCGCGGCTGCCATAATCCTCGGGCTTGGCCAGCGGGGTATTTCCGGTGTAGGCCCCGTCAAAGCGCACATCTTTTGAGATCGAATGGCACATATCCCGGAACGCCCGCTCAATCGGCTTGGCTTGGCCGTGATAGGGCGTGGCCCAATGGATCTTGCAGTTCAAGTTGGTGAACAATCCGTCGATATCATCTTCTTTGATCTTGAACCTAAAGCGGTTGGTCGCCCCGCCAGTGATGGCTTTGGCCCCAAATTCGCGCCCGTTATCGAACAAAACATGGGCCGGAATGCCCCAATCCTCGATCATATCGCCCGCCGCCAACTGCACGGCGGTCGCATTAGGGGTCAAATCCATCCGCCATGACAAGATGCGCCCTGAATAGATGTCTTGAAAACAAACCATCTGGGGACGAACTATCTGGCCGGGCTCATTCTGCCCAAAGGGGGCTGGCCAGCGCACAAACACGTCGAACTTGTGAAAGTCGGCGTTCACGGCCTCCATCGCGGTCAGACAGGTCTTGTCGCGCACTTGCGGCGGATAAATCCGTTGCAGCGCCTCTAAACCTTTGCGGGCCAAAATCTGCACCGGCTGCGAAACCGAGGCATCGAGCCTGCGCCGCATTGTGCGTTCGGGCAGCACGTCCCATTTTTGTTTGACGGCCATGTCGATGGCATCGCGGTAGCAATCCGTAAAACACGGGGCCGACAGCCGCAGATAGAGGCTCTTGATCACCTCAAAAAACTCAGGCTCGCAGTCTTTTGACCGCTGCCGCGCCGCTGCTGCGCGGTTGCGCGGCGCAAGATACGCCAACCGGTCATCGGCGCGCACGCCGTCGATCATCGCAAACCATGCCCAGATCGACCGAACGCCATCGCCACATAGACGGGCCACATCGCCGATGGCATTGTGCCGCCCGCGCCCGGTTAGTGCTTCCAGCGCCTCAACCTGCTGGATCACGCCCAACCGCTGTGCTGCTTTGGATTTCACCGCCTGCGGCAGCGCCTCAAACCA
>JAYUHO010000027.1:0-18651 GCA_043766915.1 Cypionkella sp. | reverse complement strand
AGATCGCCTTCGTTGATCGCAGCGGAAATGGCGGGGTCCAGCGGACCGGAGTTGCCGATGCAGGTGGTGCAGCCATAGCCCACAAGGTTGAAACCGATGGCGTCCAGATCCTCTTGCAGGCCAGCGGCGTTCAGATATTCTGACACCACCTGGCTGCCGGGGGCCAGCGAGGTTTTCACCCATGGCTTGCGCGTCAATCCCAAAGCCCGGGCCTTGCGCGCCACCAGTCCTGCGGCGATCATCACCGAAGGGTTCGAGGTGTTGGTGCACGACGTGATCGAGGCGATAACGATGGATCCGTCGCGCAGAGTATAGTTTTCGCCCGCAACCGTGGCCGAGGAGAATCCGTCAAACCCGCCGGGCAGCACCTCTGGTTTCAACGCGCCGCCTTCGTCTTTCCAGTCGTCGGTTTGGGCAATTGGCACGGTAGGCAGTTTGCGTGTGGTGCGGATGTAATCCCCAAACGCTGCCGCAGCTTCGGTCAATGCCAGATAGTCTTGCGGGCGCTTTGGGCCGGAAATCGCGGGCACAATCGTGCCCATGTCCAGATGCAACGTGCTGGTATAGATCGGATCATAGCCCGCGTCGCGCCACATGCCGTTGGCTTTTGCGTAAGCTTCAACCAAGGCAATCCGGCTTTCCTCGCGGCCCGTGCCGCGCAGATAGCGAATCGTCTCGGCATCAATCGGGAAAAAGCCGCAGGTTGCGCCATATTCGGGTGCCATATTGGCGATGGTGGCCCGGTCAGCCAAAGGCAGCCGATCCAGTCCATCGCCGTAAAATTCAACGAATTTACTCACCACGCCGTGTTTGCGCAGCATTTGCACCACCTTCAGCACCAGATCGGTTGCGGTGGTGCCTTCCATCATGGTGCCGGTCAGCCTGAACCCGACGACCTCGGGGATCAGCATCGAAACGGGTTGGCCCAGCATCGCCGCTTCGGCCTCAATCCCGCCAACGCCCCAGCCCAGAACGGCCAGACCGTTGACCATGGTGGTGTGGCTGTCGGTGCCCACAAGCGTGTCAGGATAGGCCACCATTGTGCCGTTCTGATCGGTGTCGGTCCAGACGGTTTGCGCCAGATATTCAAGATTAACCTGATGGCAGATACCAGTGCCGGGCGGCACCACGCGAAAGTTGTTAAACGCCTTCTGGCCCCATTTCAGGAACACATAGCGTTCCATGTTACGTTCATATTCGCGGTCTACATTGGCCTGAAAGGCGCGCGGCGTGCCGAATTCATCAATCATCACAGAGTGATCAATGACCAGATCGACGGGTGCCAACGGGTTAATGCGTTGGGCATTGCCGCCAAGGCCCAAAATGCCGTCACGCATTGCGGCCAAATCGACCACGGCGGGAACCCCGGTAAAATCCTGCATCAGCACGCGGGCAGGGCGGTAGGCAATCTCACGCGGGTTTTTGCCGCCCATCTTGCCCCAGTCGGCAAAGGCGCGGATGTCATCCAGCGAGACGGTCTTGCCATCTTCAAAGCGCAGCATGTTTTCCAGCACCACTTTCAACGCGGCGGGCAGGCGTGCAAAATCGCCCAATCCAGCTGCTTCGGCCGCAGGGATGGAGTAATAGGCAACGGTCTGGCCGCCCGCCGTTAAGCTGCGTTTGGTGTTCGCGCTGTCATGTCCGACGGATACGGTCATCTTATGCTCCGGGCTGAGGCTGGGTTGGCGTTGTTTTGCGGCAAGAGATACGGTTTCGCAAGTCAGTTCTCTTTGCCTTTGTTAAATTGTATACCATTGTATGCCGTAATTCCACCCCCTTGGGCAGATTTTTTCCAGTAAATCGCGGCCGGGTGAAGATCAGGTAACTGCGGCTCGCAAAACCTTGATTGGCACGGACCGAATGTGTTGGTTACAAGCAAGGCTACACGTTCGGGGAAAGAATAACATCATGCGACAGATTGTCAGCGCAGCCGCGGGGCTGTGGCTTTGTCTAGGAATGTCAGCGATTGCTGAGGGCAGACAGGGTGTCGTCGTTGAACTTTACACATCGCAGGGGTGCTCGTCTTGCCCGCCCGCCGATGAAAACCTTGCGGCGCTGGTTGATGCGCCGGGTGTGATCGCCCTCGCGTTGCATGTCGATTATTGGGATTACATCGGTTGGAGCGATACGTTCGCCGATCCCAAATTCACCAAGCGCCAAAAAGGCTATGCCAACGCGGCGGGCAGCAAGATGATTTACACCCCGCAAATCATTGTGAATGGCCGCGACCGGGTCGAAGGCAATCAAGCGGCCAAAGTGGCCAAAGCCGTCTCACGCGGGCTGGGTGCGGACAGCCCGGTCACGCTGATCATTGACCGCGACGGCGATACGGTCATCATCCGTGCCGTGGCCAACCCGCCGTTGTCACAGGGCACAAGAATTCAGGTTGTGCGCTATATCAATGCGTCCACCGTGCAGATAGAGCGGGGTGAAAATGCTGGAAAATCAATTACCTACCGCAATATAGTCACGTCATGGACGGATGTCGGCGGTTGGCAGGGCGATCAGCCTCTTGAGACATCTGCCACAGCATCGGGCGATGCGCCGGTTGTGGTGATTATCCAGTCTGAAGGCTTTGGTGAGATTTTGGCGGCGGCGGAAATCGACTAGAAATGGGATGACCCCAGTTAAATGCAACGCTCTGGGCGACTTATTTCCAGCGCCGGTGAATCCAGAACCATTGGCCGGGGTCGGCGCGCACACGGGCCTCCAGGCTTTTGGTCAGGTGCCGGGTCATATCAAGGGCGGTTGTGGGCGGGATCGGCGCCTCAAGCTCAACCGCGAAAGACAGGCCATCCGATTGGCGCGTGGCGTAGAACGGGATCAGATCGGCACCGTAGCGCAACGCCAGTTCTGCCGCAGACAGCGCTGTTTGCGCAGGCTTGCCCAGAAAATCAATGACTTCTCCAGCGGCGCTTTGATCGAACAGCAGCACCAACAGCCCGCCGGATTTCAGATGGCGCACGAAACCACCTGTGCCCGCGCGCCCCTGCGCAAAGATCGGTCCGCCGAACGCCTCCATCGTGGCCACGTAATGCGCGTTGAAATAGGGGTTGGTCATCGGACGGTACAACCCCCCGATCCGCGCGCCCCGCGCCACAAGGCAGGCCCTCGCGGCCTCATAGTTGCCAAAATGACCTGACACCAGAATAACCGGTCGCCCCGCCGCCATCGCCAGATCCAAAGCGGCCACGCCTGCGCCGGTGGGGACAACCCCGGCTTGGCGGGCGGTGAATGCGCGTGTCGAGTAGTTCTCAATCAGCAACCGTCCGGCATTGTCGAGCGCTTGATCGGCGATTTTCAACCGCGCCGATGGTGCCATTTCCGGCCAAACCAGCGCAAGATTGTCTATTGCCCGCCGCCGATAGCCTGCGATCGGGCCAATCACCCGTCGCATCAGCGCGCCAACCAACGGCACACGCAGGCGGTAAGGCATCATCAACGCAAAACCGATCAGGCCCCGAACCACCAGATTCTGTGCAAAAGCAAGGGGTTGAAATGTGGTTTGTGCATCGGGCATTGGGTTACGGTCGCTTGGTGGCGGTTTCACGATGCCAGACATAAAGTCCCGCCGCCACGATCACAAGCGCGCCCAGAACCGTGTACTGGTCAGGATATTCATTATAAAGAACGATTCCCCAAAGTGTTGCAAAGACAATGCCGATATAAGCAAACGGTGCCACGGCAGAGGCTTCGGCCATCGAAAAAGACCGGATCACGCAAAGCTGTGCGGCCGTTCCCAAGATGCCCAGTGCCGCAAATTTCATCAGATCAGTTCCCGCGATGGGCTGCCAGACAAAGGGCATCGCAAACCCCATGATAATCGCACCGAACAGGGCTGCGTGCAGCAGCGATGTCCATGGGCCTTCCTGCTGGCCCAGTTTGCGCGTTAACAGTGACGCTGCGGCATAGCATACAGCGCATCCCAAAGGCAGCAAAGCGGCAAGGCTGAACACCCCCATGCCCGGGCGCACCACGATCAATGCGCCGATCATGGCAAGAAAAACCCCGAAGATGCGGCGGGGGCCAAGCCGTTCGCCCAAAAACAGCGCCGCGCCAAGCGTGATCAGGATCGGGTTGATATCCGTCAGTGCCGTGGCCTCGGCCAAGCCGATATAGCCAAGGCTGGCGAAGAAAAGCGCCGTCGCGCCCAGTTGGAACGCCGATCTTGCGATATGCAGGAAGGGATAGCGGCTGTTGAGGGTCGGGAGGATTTGCCCTGGGCCCAGCAAGATAATCACCACCACCGCCTGACCCATGAACCGTGCCCAGATCACCTGAGGCGTTGGATAGCGCGCGATCAGACCTTTGGCCAAAGCATCCATCGCCGTGAACAGCACAATGCCCAGCAGCATCAGCAAGATGCCCTTTTTGGTGGCGGCTGCGGTGGGAAGGGCAAGAATTTGCATAAAGCCACGGGCATGAAACAAAGGCAGACCCTATGCGTGCGCCGGGTTCGGGGCAAGGGCGGTTGGGGCCCGCCCGCAAAGGGGAGGCCGCATTATTCCTCTTGTTGCACCAGAACAATCTCGCCCGCCGCTTCCAGCTGGCGGATCGCCATGACCACCGCCGCCATGGCCGTTTCGGCGTCTTTCTCCTTGACCCGACCACGGGTGAGCATTTCTTCGCGCAGCCCCTGCGCCATGCGTTGCGACATATTGGCCAGCATGAACTCTGCCGCTGCCTCCAGCTCCGCCACGCCAACGGTGGCCGCGAGTGCCGTCACCAACACCGGTTGATCGACCAGCCGGATGATCTTTGGCACATCGCGGCCCAGAACCCGTCGCGGCAGATGCACAAAGGTAAAGATCGCCCGGCGCACAAGATCGGCAAAATCGGCATCGGTTTCTTGCAACCCCTGCAGCACGTCTTCCCGTGTCAGCGCCGCCGAGACGTTCAGGATCGCCCCCACCCGTTCCACCGGGCCCGTCTCAAACGCGCGGGGGGGAAGGGCATCCAGCTGGCTGACCAGAGATATTCCGATGCGGCGCACCGTTTCAGGATCAACATTTCCGGTCTGCGACACCGCATAGGCCACGCGGCGGGCACGTTCGCCGGGCAGTTTGCCCAACAGCTCTGCCGATTTGGGCACTGGCAATTTTGACAGCATCACTGCGGCCACTTCGATGCTTTCCTGTTGCAGCACGGGCAGCAACCGGTCCACCGGCAATGCCGTCAACCGATCCCACGGATCGGCCTTGGCCGACGCCCCGGCCAAGCGGCGCAACCGACTGGCGGCATTGGCCGAGATATGGCCATCCATGATGGTCAGCGCCCCTTCCATGCCCGCAGGAAAGGCAAGCCCCACCTGTTCCAACTCGCCCAGAAATTCATCAACCACGGCGCCAAGCGTCTGGCGGTCAATCAGCCGCATCTGGCCCATCTGTTCGGTCAACGAGGCCTGAATATGTTCCGGCAGCTTGGCCAGCGGGATGCTGGCCCCTTCGCCCAGCAGATAGCGCACAATGACGGCGGCTTTTTCCCGGCTGGTCAGGGTGCGCGGACCTGTAACCGCGCGTTGTGCGGGCACCAGCCGTGCCAAAATCCTTGCATCGCTTGCCATGTCCCTGCCCCGACTCCTGCCTGATCTTGGGGCAGGGTGGCAGGCCGAGGTTAATGCGCCCTAAAGCGATGGGCAGGAAAACGGGTTATTCGCCAAAAACCCGGCGAAAGAGCGTATCGACATGTTTGGTGTGATAACCGATATCGAATTTTTCCTCGATCTGTGCAGGGGTTAATGCAGTTGTCACATCCGGGTCGGCCAGCAGTTCGGTTTTGAAATCGGCCCCCTTTTCCCAAACTTTCATCGCGTTGCGCTGCACAAGCCGATAGCTGTCTTCGCGGCTTACTCCGGCTTGGGTCAGCGCCAGCAGCACCCGCTGGCTCATCACCAGACCGCGGAATTTGTTCATATTGGCCAGCATGGTTTCGGGGTAAATCACCAGCTTTTCCACCAGCCCCGCCAAACGGTGCAGGGCGAAATCCAGTGTGATGGTGGTATCCGGCGCAATTGCGCGTTCAACCGATGAATGGCTGATATCACGCTCGTGCCACATCGCGACATTTTCCAGCGCCGGGATCACCGCCATGCGCACCAGACGCGCCAGGCCTGTCAGGTTTTCCGACAGCACCGGATTGCGTTTGTGTGGCATGGCGGAACTGCCCTTTTGGCCGGGGCTGAAGAATTCCTCGGCCTCCAGCACTTCAGTGCGCTGCATGTGGCGGATCTCGATGGCGATGTTCTCGATGCCGCTGGCGATCACGCCAAGGGTTGCGAAATACATCGCGTGACGGTCGCGCGGGATGATTTGCGTGCTTATGGGTTCTGGTGTCAGGCCCAGTTTGGCACAGACATAGTCTTCCACCGCCGGATCAATATTGGCAAAGGTGCCAACAGCACCTGAAATAGCGCCGGTGGCAATCTCGGCCCGCGCGGCCACCAGCCGCGCATGGTTGCGCGCCATTTCCGCATAAAACCGCGCAAAGACCAATCCCATCGTGGTCGGTTCGGCGTGAATGCCATGGCTGCGACCGATACGGACCGAAAACCTGTGCTCGTAAGCGCGGGTTTTCAGCGCGGCCAACACCCTGTCCAGACCCGCCAAAAGCAAATCTGTGGCGCGCACCAATTGCACGTTCAACGTGGTATCCAACACGTCAGAACTGGTCATGCCCTGATGCACGAACCGCGCCTCATCGGTGCCGATGATATCGGCGAGATGGGTCAGAAAGGCGATGACATCGTGTTTTGTGATCGCCTCGATCCGGTCAATTTCCGCCACATCAAACGGCACGTCACGCGCCTTCCATACCGCATCCGCGTTGGCGCGGGGGATAACGCCAAGGTCTGCCATCGCATCGCAGGCATGCGCTTCAATCTCGAACCAAATACGGAATTTGGCCTCGGACGACCACAAGGCCACCATCTCGGGGCGGGAATAACGCGCAATCATCACGGGCCTTTCAGTTGCAGGGGCAGGCGGGTTTGTCCTAGACTGCGCGCAGCGGGGTGGCAAGGGTCGGGGGCGCGTGATGTGGCGATTGGGACTGCTGCTGGCGGTGATGGCAGGGCCCGCTGTTGCGGAAGAGTGGCGCAGCCTTGCTGCGGCCGAGATCACAGCCGCGCTGTCGGCGCGGGCCCTGGCCTATACCGACGGATCGTCGCAGAGTTTCCATGCCGATGGGGCCACGCGGTACGAGGCAGACAGCATATCTTTGGGCCATTGGCGGGTGGACGGGGATCAATACTGCTCACAATGGCCACCGTCAGATCGGTGGGATTGTTACGCAGTGCAAGCCGAGAGTGCAGGCCTTTATCTGCGCTTTGTGGCAAAGGATGGCAGCAGCACCACGGGCCGTTATATCGATCTGCGCTAAGGCGGGTCGGGGTGTGATCGAAACAATTGCTGTGGACCAGAACTTTCCCTATGGCCAGCCGCAAACCCAACCTGCTTTGCGGCTTTTTCTGTTTTCAAATATCCTCGGGGGGAGGCCGGAATTGCCGCGGCAATTCTGGCTGGGGGGCCGAAAGCCCCCCCTAAAATTCTTGCTTCAAGAATTTTAATGATTGGGGTACACGGAATGCCGTTCCCACGTCATAGGCCGCCCGTGACCCCAGATCCTATCCTGCAAGACGGCCTGCCATATCTCGCCTGGCTTGATCCGCGCAGCGCCCGGCTTCCGGGCATTCAACCCGTGATCGGCGATGACTGGCTGCGGGTCGATGAGGCATTTGCGGGGCAGATGGGCGAGCGTGATCGCTTGATCGCGGACCACGAGGCGGCAGTTCACGCCCTGACCGAAGCTGCCCGGCCCGCAGCAAATGAACTCTTTGACCGCGTATTGCAGGTTTTGCGTCAAACGCCCGGCTATCGGGTGGCACCGTCACTGGTCCAGCGCCCCGATGGTGTGAGCGTCGCGCTTGATCGCGAAAATCCGCTGCGCACGCTGGGCCGACTGGTTCAGGAAGATCTGTGTCTGATGGAACTGATTGGCGATGAACATGTGCTGACGGGGGCGGTCTTGTGCTTTCCCGCCAGTTGGACGTTGGCCGAAAAACTGGGCCGCCCGATGACGGGTATTCATACCCCGGTCGCAGACTATACCGATGATGTTGCCCGCCGGGTGCAGCGGATGTTCAACGCCATCCGCCCGGAACAGCCGTTGTGGCGCATGAATTATCTGACCTATGCCGACCCAACCCTGCACCAGCCCCGGCGCGAATATGACCGGCGCCCGCGCCCGGCCGCCGATCTGCGGGTTTTCGTGCGCTCCGAGCGGCAATGCCTGATGCGTCTGCCGCAAACCCGCGCGGTGGTGTTTTCGATCCACACCTATGTGGTGCGGGCCCGCTCTTTGCCCGACGAAGCCCTGGCAGCCCTGCAAAGCGAAGGGCTGTAGTCAAACCCCGCTGAACGCAGCCATTTGTTGTGCCCAATCTGTTTGCAAAAGGGCGGTGACACAGCCGGTCAATACCAACATATGTGCGGTCAGCCGCATATTGTCGCCCTTGACCAGGCTATAGCCGACCAGCGCCACCCCTATCGGCATCGACACCACAATCAAGGTTGCATTCATTGTATGGGCGGCAAGGCGCATTTGCGCCGAATTTCTCTTTGCGACCGGCTGATCCAAAACCGGGTAAAGCGCGTTGCGCAAGCGGCACAATTCGCGGTCGCGGCCACGCGGGGCGGGCCGTTGCGGTCTTACATGCGTCCGGTGCAGCGCGCTGTCATAGTTTTCATAAACACCGTTGATATCGGGGGGCGTATGAATAGGGTGACCTGAGGTTCGCCGTGGTTTGGCCAGCGGCAGTGGCGTGGACAGGCTGTCAATCACCTCGACCGTTACCAAAGCTTCGGTTTCGTGCCAGAACACGGCGTCAGGTTTCAGCCGCGCTTGCACCCGTTCTACCAATTTTGAACACAAGGCATCGTGACGGGCTGACACCGGCTCGCCATCGGTTGGCGGTGGCGGCAAATGTGACGGGCCGACAGACAGCGTCAAGGTGGCTTTGATGCCGATCCGGGGGCTATCGTTATAGGCCAAAGCGATACGGGTGCCCGGCATGTCAAAGATCGCGACATCTTCGCAATCCCAGGCCAGCTGGCGATCTTTGGCGTGCAGTCTTGCAAGAACCGAATCCAGATCAGCCACCAGCCGGGCAAAGTTTATCGGGGGCTCTTCGATGAAAACCAGTTCAGCGATAACGCTTTGTTGAACGTCGGTCTGCGCAAAGTACGTATCGGTTGTCATCGCAAGTTGCCCCTTTTGGTTGAGTACACTGTCCAAAAGGATTGTGCCCACATCCGGGAAGTATTGTGGCGATGAAAAGAAATTAACCATAAGTTGCGTGCGGTTTCCGCCACAATGACAAAGGCCGCCCGAAGGCGGCCTTTGTTTCCCATTATCGTGCTATCAGCAGGAATAGTACATCTGATACTCAATCGGGTGCGGCGTGTGTTCATAGGCGTAAACCTCTTCCCACTTCAGCGCCATATAGCTTTCCAACTGATCGCGGGTGAACACGTCACCGGCCAGAAGGAAATCCATATCTTTCTCCAGCTCTTCCAGTGCTTCACGCAGCGATCCGCAAACCGTTGGAATTTCTGCCAATTCTTCCGGTGGCAGATCGTAAAGGTCTTTGTCCGATGCCGGACCCGGATCAATCTTGTTCCGGATACCGTCAAGTCCGGCCATCATCAGAGCCGCATAGCATAGATACGGGTTCGCCGCCGGATCGGGGAAACGCGCCTCAACCCGCTTGGCTTTCGGCGACTCTGTCCACGGAATACGAACGCAGCCCGACCGGTTGCGGGCCGAAAACGCGCGCAGAACCGGGGCTTCAAAGCCGGGGATCAGGCGTTTATAGCTGTTGGTCGATGGGTTGGTCAGCGCGTTCAGTGCCTTGGCATGCTTTAGGATGCCGCCGATGTAATACAGCGCCTCTTGGCTAAGATCGGCATATTTGTCGCCCGAAAACAGCGGCTTTCCATCTTTCCAGATCGACATGTTCACATGCATGCCGCTGCCGTTGTCGCCTTTGATCGGCTTTGGCATAAAGGTAACGGTCTTGCCATAGGCATGCGCCACATTGTGGATCACATACTTATACTTTTGCATGTTGTCGCCTTGTTCAACCAAGCCGCCAAAGATCATGCCAAGTTCGTGCTGGGTCGAGCCAACTTCGTGGTGATGCTTGTCAACGCGGATGCCCATGCGCTTCATGGTTGACAGCATCTCGCCGCGCAGGTCTTGCGCGTCGTCGATCGGGTTCACTGGGAAATAGCCACCCTTAACACCCGGACGGTGGCCCGAATTGCCGCCTTCGTAAACGGTGTCGGTGTTCCATGCGGCATCGACCGCATCGACCTGAAACGACACTTTGTTCATCGAAACGGTATAGCGCACGTCGTCGAACAGAAAGAATTCTGCCTCGGGGCCAAAGTAGGCCACGTCGCCAATGCCTGTCGATTTCAGATAAGCCTCGGCCTTGATCGCGGTCTGGCGGGGGCAGCGGCTATAGGCCTCACCCGTGTCAGGTTCCACCACGTTACAATGCACGCACAGGGTTTTTTCGGCATAGAAGGGATCCATATAGACCGACGATGCGTCGGGGATCAGCTTCATATCCGACTGATCAATGGATTTCCAACCGGCAATGGACGATCCGTCAAACATAAAGCCTTCTTCAAAGAAGTCTTCATCGACCAGATCGGCCACCAAAGTGACGTGCTGTAACTTGCCTTTGGGATCGGTAAAGCGAATGTCGACGTATTCAACTTCCTCGTCCTTGATCAGTTTCAGAGCTTTTGCAACTGCGCTCATCATGCTGCCTTTCGTTTGGGTTTCGGTTGGGGCGGTTGCCCGGTGTTGGGGTAATTTCGGATGGGTTAAACGGCGTCGTCGCCCGTCTCGCCGGTGCGGATGCGAATTGCCTGTTCCACATTATAGACGAAAATCTTGCCGTCCCCGATCTTGTCGGTGCGCGCGGCACCGATGATGGCGGCGATGGCGACATCGACCATGTCGTCGGTCAAAACGACCTCGATCTTCACTTTTGGCAGGAAATCAACGACGTATTCCGCACCACGATAAAGTTCGGTATGGCCCTTTTGGCGACCAAAACCCTTTACTTCAGTAACTGAAAGGCCCTGAATGCCGGCCTCTTGCAAGGCTTCCTTCACCTCGTCCAGTTTGAACGGTTTGATGATCGCTTCGATCTTTTTCATGGGCGGTTCTCCCCCGAGACACTGTCTGTGCGGTAGTGATCACTTACCAAAGGTGGGAACAATTGGCTAGGGTCGGGGAAGGGCTGCGTGGCGCGGGATTCTGATGGATATGCACAATATTTATGCAGACAGGTGTTTTTTAGGGCGGTTTATAAACGGAATGAGCAAGTAATGACCGAATTGCTGACAGCCGCGCAGATGAAATCCATTGAGGCAGCTGCGATTGCGTCCGGTGAAGTGACCGGATTGGAATTGATGGAACGCGCGGGGCGTGGCGTGGTCGACGCGGTGTTCGCCGAATGGCCAGAGTTGCAGGCGGGCACGTTTCGGGCCGTGGTGCTGTGCGGGCCGGGCGGCAACGGTGGCGATGGGTTCGTGGTGGCGCGGCTGTTGCGGGAGTGGGGCTGGGAGGTTGAGGTGTTCCTTTATGGAACGCCGGAGGGGATGCCGCCAGACGCGCGGGTGAATTATGAGCGGTGGTTGGCGATGGGGGAGGTGGGCGTCGCGTCTGCATTTGACCCTTGGAATACTGATGCTGCCCTTTATGTCGACGCATTGTTCGGTATCGGATTGTCGCGTTGTCTTGCCGCAGATGCTTTTCTTGTTGCCAAGGCTTTAGAAAATTCGTCGCAAAACCATTCCGCCAAACTGGTTTCGGTTGATGTGCCGTCGGGGCTGTGCGCCGATAGCGGCAAGGATTTGAGTGTTGGAAATGCTTTAGCGATAAGGCCTGATCTAACCGTCAGCTTTGGCTATTGGAAACTTGGCCATGCGTTGGGAGATGGCGCGGAACGTTGCGGCAAGCTGGTGATCAAATCCATTGGTCTGGACCTTCGGAAAGCGATGCGTGCGCTTGGGGAAAGATATGATCCACTGACCAAGACCAAACCGAAGGGTTTGGTTGTCGGATTGCTTGAAGGCATAGACTTACAGCCAGGGTACTCGGGGCTAACCAGCATCCTCGACAAGGGGTGGGTAGAAACCAGCGGTCACAAATTTTCCCACGGCCACGCCCTGATCCTTTCCGGCCCGGCCGGTCATGGCGGTGCGGCCCGGCTTGCGGCGCGTGGGGCGCTGCGCATTGGGGCGGGGTTGGTGACGGTGGCTTGCGCAACCGAGGCGCTGGCGGAAAACGCGGCGCGGTTGGATGCGGTGATGCTGCGGGTGGTGGAGGATGGGGCGGGGCTGGCCACAGTGCTGGAGGACGCCCGGATCAATGCGCTGTGCGTTGGCCCCGGTTTGGGGTTGGATGCGCGGGCGGCGGGGGTGGTGGCAACGGTGCTTGAAGTATCGAGGTCCCGGGGCAAGCCCAGGACTGCGCCGACGACGAATGCCGCAGTCCCGGGCTTGACCCGGGATGTCGAACGAACAAATCCAGTGTCAGTTGTGCTCGACGCCGATGCGCTGACCATCCTGTCACGCCACCCCGACCTTTTTGCGGCTTTGCATAAAAACTGCATCCTTACCCCGCACAGTGGGGAATTCGCCCGCCTGTTTCCCGATATTGCGGCCAAGCTGGCAGCACCCGCCACCACTGGCCCTGCCTATTCGAAAGTGGATGCCACGCGGGAAGCTGCGGCGCGGGCGGGGTGTGTGGTACTGTTCAAAGGGGCTGATACGGTGATTGCTGATCCGTCGGGGAAATGTTCGATCAATTCCGCCCAGTATGACCGCGCGGCACCTTGGCTTGCCACCGCAGGATCTGGCGATGTGCTGGCAGGGTTTATCGCAGGGCTTTTGGCGCGGGGGTTTGCGCCTATGCAGGCGGCGGAAACTGCCGCGTGGCTGCATGTGGAATGCGCGCGCAGCTTTGGGCCGGGGTTGATTGCGGAAGACTTACCGGACCAACTGCCAAAGGTGTTTCGTGCGTTGCGGGTGTAAAGCAGGCAAAATCCATCAGATGGATTTCGGCAAATTTGTTCAGGAAAAATTCGAAACCTGATTCAGGCGTTGGTCAAATCAGGCGCGCAGGCCAGTTCCAGACCACCGGCATAGATCACCGCTTCATCCGCAAAGCGCAGCGCGTAAAACCGCACTTCGGTCAACACTTCGGCGCGGATGTATTCGCCATCAACCAGTTTTGCAGCAGGCACCAGGGCAACGCTGGTGCCACACAGTGCTTTGGCCCGCCAGTCGCGCACCAGAATGGGTTGATCGGGCGACACGATCATATCGCCGGTCGGCTGATCAATGCCAAGCGTGCCTTCGGTGATGCGGATCACGCGGGCGTTCTGCACCACGGTTACCTCGATTGCTGCCAGGCGCTGCGCGCCGTCACGCGTGACAATACGGTCGCCGGGGGTCAGAAATTCAACGGGCAAAATGCCGTCGAGGGTCAGAACCGTGGTGCCGCAGGCCAGCCCATGATCAAGCGTGATTGTCGTGGGGGCTGCTGCGGTGCGAACGGTTGGCTGTGCCATGGAAAGACCTTCAGATTGCATGCTTGACCTGTGTTTTACCGATGACTGTGGCAAGATTGCGTTAAAGACACGGTTTTTCAGCGGAATCTTTGCCGCGAAGTCGTTGTGCTTTTTCCTCTCGCTTCCCTCGCAGGGCTTTGTTAGAAGAGCGCGGAATTCGAAGCGTGTCGTGACCTGCCTTTGGTGGGGCATAAGCGCTTTGATTGAAATTGCGGGTATGGCGAAATTGGCAGACGCACCAGATTTAGGTTCTGGCGCCGCAAGGCGTGGGGGTTCAAGTCCCTCTACCCGCACCATAAAGTGATGAGAAGGACGACGATATGCAGGTCACTGAAACCCTGAAAGACGGCTTGAAGCGCGCCTACACCATCACGGTGACGGCGTCCGAGCTGGACGCGAAAGTGCATGAAAAGCTGCTGGAAGCGCAACCAGATGTGGAGATCAAGGGCTTTCGCAAGGGCAAGGTGCCGCTGGCGATCCTGAAAAAGCAATTCGGTCAGCGCCTGATGGGCGATGCGATGCAAGATGCCATCGACGGCGCGATGAAGGCGCATTTTGATTCGACCGGGGATCGGCCCGCGATGCAGCCTGACGTGAAAATGCAGGGCGGCGAGACCTGGAAAGAAGGTCACGACGTTGTGGTTGAGATGTCTTACGAGGCACTGCCGCCAATTCCGGACATGGACGCCAGCAAGATCAAACTGGATCGTTTGTCGGTCAAGGCCGATGACGCATCGGTGGATGAGGCGCTGCAAAATCTGGCGTTGTCGTCGCAGGTGTTCGAAGACAAGCCAAAGGCCAAAAAAGCCAAATCTGGCGATCAGGTGGTGATTGATTTCAAAGGCTCGGTTGATGGAGAGCTGTTTGAGGGCGGCTCCGGCGAAGATTACCCGCTGGTTCTGGGATCAAACTCGTTCATTCCCGGCTTTGAAGAGCAGTTGATTGGGGCAAAAGCCGGGGATGAGGTTTCTGTTAATGTCAGCTTCCCTGCCGAATATGGGGCCAAGCAACTGGCGGGCAAAGCTGCGGTGTTTGCGTGTACCGTCAAAGCAGTGAAAGAGCCGAAAGCGGCAGAGTTGAACGATGAGTTGGCCAAGAAATACGGCGCCGAAGATTTGGCCGCATTGAAAGGGCAGATCGCGGGTCGTCTTGAGGCGGAATATGCAGGCGCGGCGCGGGCGGTGTTGAAGCGCGCGTTGCTGGACCAATTGGACAAGATGGTGAAGTTCGATCTGCCGGTGGCTTTGGTCGATGCCGAGGCAGGGCAGATTGCGCACCAGCTGTGGCATGAAGAAAACCCCGAAGTGCACGATCACAACCACGGATCAGTTGAAACCACCGAAGAGCACAAGGTTTTGGCCGAGCGCCGCGTGCGTTTGGGTCTGGTTCTGGCCGAAGTGGGGCGCAAAGCCGAAGTGACGGTGACGGATGCGGAAATGACCCAAGCCGTGCTGGCGCAGGCGCGGCAGTATCCGGGCCAGGAACGCGCTTATTTCGATTTCGTGCAGAAAAATCCGCAAATGCAGCAGCAACTGCGCGCGCCGATCTTTGAAGACAAGGTTGTCGATTTCATCGTGGCTGGGGCCAAGGTAACCGACAAGGTCGTGACCAAAGAGGCGCTGCAAAAGCTGGTCGAGGCGCTGGACGAGATGTGATCGGATTTCCCGATTAAGGAAAAGGCCGCGCCGCAGGGTGCGGCCTTTTTTATTGCAGGTTTGGGGCAACCGGGCGTTTACGTATGGCCGGTTTGTGCGGCAGACATCGGCAGGGGGTTTCACACCCCCTGGCTGCAATTGCTGCGCAATTCCAGCTTCCCCCGTGGGATACTTTTGAACAGAAAAAGCCAAATTTTAAATAATTTAGAATGAGGTCTGGCGCAGTCTGGATAAGGCTTTTCAAAGAGGTATTTGGTTGACTCGTGAGCAAAAAGAAACCGCGCAAGGTTGGCCCTGCGCGGCTGATTTCAATTTGACCAGGAAGATCAGTCGCGGGTAAGGTCCGCGCCGTCTTGCGCGGCACCCATTTCATCAAACAGGTTCGCGATTTCAAAGTCAGCTTCGGCTTCGGCTTCGGCGGCCAGGGCCTGGATCGATTTGCCGGACGCCTGCAGCACCGCTTCTTCCGCCGAACGGGCGATGTTGACGCTGAACTTGATCGTGACTTCGGGGTGCAGAACCACTGAAACTGAGTGGATGCCCAGATCTTTGATCGGACGGTCCAGCACGATCTGGCCACGGTTGACGGTAAAGCCTTCGGCAGTAGCCGCCTCGGCTGCGTCGCGCGTGGTGACAGAGCCATACAAAGCGCCCGAATCGGAGGCCGAGCGGATGATCACGAACACCTGACCGTCCAGCTTGGCGCCTGCGGCTTCGGCTTCGGTCCGGGTTTCAAGGTTGGTCACTTCCAGCTGAGCCTTTTTAGACTCAAAGGATTTGATGTTTGCGGTGTTGGCACGCAGCGCTTTGCCTTGCGGCAAAAGAAAGTTGCGACCGTAGCCGTCCTTGACGTTGACGACTTCGCCCATTTGGCCCAGCTTGGCCACGCGTTGAAGCAGGATAACTTGCATGTTTGGCTCTCCTTACTTCACAGCATAGGGCAGCAGGGCCAGAAAGCGGGCGCGCTTGATGGCCATAGCCAGTTCGCGTTGCTTTTTCGCCGACACTGCGGTGATACGGGATGGCACGATTTTGCCGCGCTCGGATACATAGCGCTGCAAAAGGCGTGTGTCTTTGTAGTCAATCGCTGGCGCGTTGTCGCCCGAGAAGGGGCAGACCTTACGGCGGCGGAAAAATGGTTTGTTTGCCATGGTTTATGGTCCTTTCCTATCAGATCAACGACGACGATCGCCACCGAAGCTGGGGCGTTCGCCCCGGTCGGCACCACGATCAGGACGGTCCCCGAAGCTGGGGCGTTCGCGGCGTTCGCCACCAAAACCACCTGCGTCAGGACGATCACCGCGTTCACGGTCGTCACGTTTTTGCATTTGAACCGACGGTCCATCCGCGTGCACATCGACCTTGATGGTCAAAACGCGCATCACGTCATCATGCAAACGCATCAGACGTTCCATTTCCTGCACGGCGGCCGAAGGCGCGTCCGATTTCAGCAGGGCATAGTGACCTTTGCGGTTTTTGTTGATCTTATAGGCCATCGTTTTGACGCCCCAGTATTCGTGTTCAACGATTTTGCCACCGTTGTCGGCGATTACTGTGGAGAAATGTTCGATAAGGCCCTCGGCCTGCGCTGTGGAAAGATCCTGACGCGCGATCATAACATGCTCATATAGCGGCATGTGCACTCCGATCATATCTTAGGCGCATTTCATAGGACGGGCTAAACTTTCCGCTGCCCGTCCACGAGAGGCTGCGCCATTGCGTGGAAATTGCGGAAAGATTGGGGTGCCTTACAGGCGATTGGGGGGCCGCGCAAGGGTGGGATTACTCAGACCATCACCACATGTATCAAAAGCAAGCCGTGGCTGATCAGCACACACATCACCGCAAGCGAGCCGAGGTCTTTGGCGTCGCGGGCAAATTCGGACCAATCGGGCGACAGATGATCGACGACGCATTCCAGCGCGGTGTTGAGCGCCTCGGTTGCGATCAGGATCAGCGTCAGGATGCCAAAGGCAAACAGTTAGGTGGCACTGGCCTTCAGCAGCAGCAGGGCCGCAAACACCACAAGGCCCGCCAGCAGTTCAAGACGAAATGCGGTTTCCTGCAGCAGCCGGCGCATTCCGCCGACGGAATAGCGGGCAGCGGCGAAAAAATGCGCGATGCCGGTGATGCGGGGCGGTTTGGCGCGGGGTTTTGGCATCGGGATGGCGGCGGTCCAGTGTCATTGCAGGGCGACCTTTGCGCAGTCAGAGGGCGATGTCCACCCGCTGGTGACCACTGTGCACGGCGCGCAGCGATGCCAGACCTTGAACCGGGCGAAATTGCGGGGCGTTGCATGGCGACAGGGGGCAGGCTAAGTCTTTGCGGGTGAACAAAGGAGATGATGATGAGCCGCGCATTCGTGTTTCCGGGCCAAGGGGCGCAAACCATTGGAATGGGGCGGGCGCTGGCGCTGGCCTATCCTGCGGCCCGTGCGGTGTTTGACGAGGTGGACAGTGCGTTGGGCGAGCCGTTATCCGATCTGATCTGGGACGGTGACATTGACACCCTGACCCTGACAAAGAACGCTCAGCCTGCGCTGATGGCCACCTCGATTGCTGCGCTGCGCGCGTTAGAGGCCGAAGGGTTGGGTCTTGATCATGTGGCCTTTGTGGCAGGACATTCCTTGGGTGAGTATTCGGCGCTGTGCGCGGTCGGGTCGCTGGGGTTGGCCGATACGGCGCGGTTGTTGCGCATTCGCGGCCAGGCGATGCAAGAGGCGGTCCCCGTGGGTGTGGGGGCGATGGCGGCGCTGTTGGGGCTGGATTTCGCCGCTGCGACCGAAGTGGCTGCCGAGGCAGCACAGGGCGAGGTCTGTCAGGCTGCCAATGACAATGATCCGGGGCAGGTGGTGGTATCGGGGCATCGCGGGGCTGTCGAGCGGGCCCTGGAAATTGCCAAGGCCAAGGGCGCAAAACGGGCGTTGCTGTTGCCAGTTTCAGCGCCGTTTCATTGCATGTTGATGCAGCCTGCGGCGGCAGTGATGGCCGAGGCATTGGCGGGTGTGGTGATTGCCGCGCCGCGCCTGCCCGTGGTGGTGAATGTGCGCGCCGAGGCCGTGACCGAACCTGACCGCATCCGGGCGTTGTTGATCGCCCAGATCACGGGGTCGGTGCGCTGGCGCGAATCCGTGCTGTGGATGGAAGGGGCGGGTGTGACCGAGTATTGGGAAATCGGCGCAGGCAAAGCGCTGTCGGGCATGATCAAGCGCACTGCTGCGGGGGCTGTGACGCGGGCAATCGGCACGCCGGAAGATGCGGCGGCGGCGCGGGACGCAGCGCTGTAGCGGCTTGGCTGGCCCCAAGACCGGGGGTTTCACACCCCCGGACCCCCGCGGGATATTTG
>JAYUHO010000026.1:0-7112 GCA_043766915.1 Cypionkella sp. | reverse complement strand
ACCGGGGCCAGTATGGTGGCGTCGCGACAGTTCTATGACCGCGCAGGCCCGATGCCGGAAGACTACTTTCTGTATTACGAAGAGGTGGATTGGGCCATGCAGCGGGGCGATCTGACTTTGGTCTATTGCCCCGGTGGCATTGTCTATCACCGGGCGGGCACGGCGATTGGCTCGGCCACGCTGAACCGGCCTGCCTCGCCGTTTTCGCTTTACTTCAAACACCGTGCCCGGCTCCGCTTTATGCGGCGGTATTTTCCGCGTGCAGTGATCTTTGCCCATGCCTATTCCGTGGCCAAGGCGGTACAGCTGCTGTTGAAAGGCTATCCGGTTGAGGCGCGTACCCTGCTGGGTGCCAGCTTTGGCCGCCCGCCATCCACCAGCATCCGCGACCGACTGTCGCCTGAGGCCGCTGCTCTGGCCTTTCGACCATAACCGCAGGCAGCAAAACAAAAGACCCGGTCAAATGACCGGGCCTTTGTAATCGAATGAACGCCTGAGATCAGATCAGCGCAGCAGCCTTGCGCCGGCGCGTGGCTGCAAGACCCCCAAGCGCGCCCATCAGCAACAAGCCACCCGCTGGCACAGGAACAGTAGCCAACGTGAACGTTGCGGTTACTTTGCCAAAGCCAGGGCGGCCGTTGGTGAATACGCCTTTGGAATTAAGGCCGAACACCGTATCGCCCAACGACGCAATAATCTGCAACCCTCCGCCGATGTTAAAGCTGACAGTGTTCAGATAATGCGCAAAGGCCGAAGCATAAGGTTGCCCGGGCGTCCCAACACCATAGGTTTCACCATTGATTGTCTGGGTTCCCAAAGCGCCCATATTCAAGGTTACCGTCGATGGGCTATGGATCAGATCGTCCGCATTCAGCGGTGCATCAAAATGAACCAAACCAAACAGATCGACGGTCTGACTCTGGCCAGGACTGGTCAGATTGAAATTAAAGTTGGCGCCGTTGAAATTCTGCGCCCCCCGGCTTGACAAGATCCAGGCCCGCGTTTGCAAACCGGGTTGACCCGGCGCGCGGAACGGATTGGCCGTCACATTGACTGTGTAGGTCGCGGCAGAAGCGGCGCTTGCCAACCCAAGGGCGGCGACGGCGGCGAGAATGATCTTTTTCACGTTTGGCAACTCCAACACAAATCCAAGCTTCTTTCCCGATCCCTACCATGCGCGAGGCAGCAATCAAGACCTGCGCGCCGTTCTTTCGCCACAAATCCGCCGTTTTGCTTAATTCCGGGCAAAAGCCGCCAATTAGAGCGGCGCTTGGCCAGTTTCCCGGCACACTTCTAAATTGAACCGCAATGAAATTCGCGGCGTTAGGCACCAATTGCTCCGCATCGTTTATTCATTGGAAACAATCGGCCTGCCCACCTAAATTTCAGCCGAATCACTCCTCTTAAAATCCGCCGACCCCTATAAGTGCGCTTTGCCCGGCACATTCCCGGCAATCGCCGCTGCGCTTTTGCGGGCACAAGGGGCAGAAAAAAATATCCGCCTCTGCGCCATACCTTGCCGCCCCGGCCCGGCTCTGGCAGCATCAAGCCATAACAAATCCAAACGCGGCCTTTACCGGCCCCGGTTGGACCCACCGCCAAAATGGCGGGGGCGCAGAGGCAAGGCAGACGATGACACGATCCACGGATATGCAGCGCCACGCGCGCAGCGCTTTGCTGGCTTGCCTGACCGCCGGGATGGCGGTGTCATCCTGCGCGCCTGCGAACCCCTATGCCGCGCCAAAGTTTCCCTTCCTGTCGGGCTATGCCAGTGCCGATCGCGGCGCGCCCGTTCTGTTGCGCAATGATGTCTGGTGGACGCGCGCGCGCGACCCCGTGCTGGACCGGCTTGTGGCCGAGGCGCTGCGCGGCAATATCTCGCTTGAAATCGCCGCCGCCCGGGTAGATGCCGCAAACGCAGGCTTTGCTGGCACGGCTGGTGCCTTTTCGCTGTCGTCCTCCCTCGGCGTGACCGGATCCGGGCCCATCGGCTCCTCTCCTTCCGGCAGCGGGGCGGCATCTGTGGGCCTTGGCTGGCTGCTTGATCCTTATGGCGCGCGCCGGGCCGAGGCCAACGCGGCCAGTGCCGGGGTCGAGGTGGCCGAAGCCGAAGTGGCCGCCGCCCGGCTGCTGGTGCTTTATAATCTGGGCAACGCCTATATGGATCTGCGCTATCGCCAGACCCTGCTGGGTTTGCGCAATCAGGAAATGCGCGGCCGCAAACAAACGCTGGCTATGACCCGCACTTTGTTCGAGGTGGAAAACGCCACCCGGCTGGACATCGCACGATCTGAGGCGCGGGTGGCGGAACTGGAGGCGCAGATTCCGTCGTTGCGCGCCAGCATCATGGCGCAGCAAAACGAAATCGCGGTTCTTATGGGCGTGCAGCCGGGCACCCTTGGCGTGCTCGGGATCGATCTTGATACCATCACCGGACAGCCAAAACCCGATATGGCCGCCGATGTCGGTATTCCCGCCGATCTGATCCGCAACCGCCCCGATATCCATATTGCCGAGCGGCGCTATTACATTGCACTGGCCGGACTGACAGCAGCGGAAGCCGCACTTTATCCCCGGTTGTCGCTGTCAGGCTCGATCAGCCTGAACGCCGCCGAGGGCGGTCGTCGTGGCGCAAGCTACAGCTTTGGCCCCACGCTGCAATTGCCCAGCTTTCCGGGAACCGCCGCACGCGCTGGCGTGACGGGGGCACGGGCGCGCATTGCCGCCGCTCATGCCGAATGGAAAGCCACCGTTCTGGGCGCGCTGGCAGAAGTCGAAAACGCGCAACTGGATTACCGCGCTACCACGGGATCAGTGCGATCCGCCGCCAAAGCCGCGCGGCTTTATCGTGAGGCATTGGGCCTGACCCGCACGATCTTTACCCAAGGCGATGCCACCCTGGGCGATCTGATCTCTGCCGAGCAGGCCGTGGCGCAGGCCGATCAGGCGCAGGCCGAGGTGCTTTATCGCCGTGGGCTAAGTTTTGTCGCCCTAAATGTCCGTCTGGGCGCGGGCCATGGCGTGGAAATGGCGCCTGTGGTCGGGCGATAAGGGCTTTTTCGCCCTAATTGACGAAAAACAGCCGAAAAACACAATCAGAGCGAGCAATAAGCTGCCGACCTGTTTTTGTTTTTACGGTAATTGCCGCAGATTTGCCTATATCCAGACCAATCTTCAACACAGAGCGGCGTCATGTTTCAACGCATGACTATGGCCTTGCTGCCGTTTGGCCAAATATGGGGAAATTATTATGAACACGACAATAACGGTCACTTCGACCGCAGGGCTTTATGATGCCCTTTCCAAAGCCACGGGCGGCGAGACGATAAAACTTGCCGCCGGGAATTACGGCGATTTCAACCTGAGCGCCAAATCGGGATTCGACATCACCTTTGCCTCGAATGTCACCATCACCTCGGCCGATCCCGCCCATGCTGCCAGCTTTAGCGGAATGGATCTGCGCGGAGTGGCCAACCTGACGCTTGATAAAGTGGTGTTTGACTACAAATTCGCCGCTGGCGACAAAATTTATGAACGCCCCTTCAGCGCCACGGGTGGCTCGAATATCGCCATTACCAACTCCACCTTTGACGGCGATGTCGCCAAGGGTCTGTCAGTTGCGGATAATGGCTTTGGCTATGGCATCGGCCTGTCTATTCGCGGCGTCACAAATGCCAAAGTAGACGGCAATGAATTTTCCAATTTCCATCGCGGCCTGGTGATCACTGACAGCAAGCAAGTGGTGGTCACAAATAACGATGTGCATTCGATGCGGATGGACGGGATGAACTTTGCCGATGTGCAGGGGGCCCTGATCGAAGGGAACCGCATCCATGATTTCCGTGGATCACCCACCTCTGGCGACCATTCCGACATGATCCAGTTCTGGACCAATGGCACCACAGAGCCTTCCACCGATATTGTGATCCGCGGCAACGTGCTGGATATCGGTGCGGGCAGCGCCACCCAGTCGATCTTTATGCGCAACGATCAGGTCGATCGCGGCCTTGCCGGGACAGAAATGTATTACCGCAATGTCACTATCGAAAACAACGTCATCACAAACGGCCATGCGCATGGCATCACTGTGGGCGAAACCGCTGGTCTGGTGATCCGGCAAAATTCGGTGCTGCATGCTGATGGTGGCAACGCTGATGGCGCGGATGCTTCGGTGGAAATTCCAAAGATCAACATCATGGCCACTTCTACGGGCGTTGTTGTGACGAACAATATCACCGCCGCCATTTCGGGTTGGACCGGGCAAGCCGGTTGGACCGTCTCCAAGAACGCCTTTGTGCAAGATCAGGATCCTCTGGCCCCGGGCCACTACAAAGATGTCTTCATCTCGTCATCGCTGTCCCCAACGGCAGATGGCCATCATTTCCTGGCCAAGCCCGGTGGCATGGTTGACAAGCTGGACGCGGGCGCATCCCCAACCCTTGATTGGGCGCCCAAAGTCGGCGCCGTGGCGGCGATGTTTCAGATTGTCGACGACCATGGCGGGTCGGTGCAAACCCGCATGTTTGACGCAAGCCAAAGCATCACCGATCTTGGCGGACTGCCCAAGGGCACGATCTTTGAATGGAACTTTGGCGATGGCACCTCGGCCACCGGCCAAAAGGTGGTGCATGACTACGCCGACGGTGGAAAATTCGATGTCACCCTGAAAGTCCGCCTGCCCAATGGCGTGACCGATACCGAAGTATCCAAAGTCGGCATTCAGGACGCCACGATTGTGACGATGAGCAAGACCGGCATCTTCACCGCGACCGAGTTTTCAAAAGACATCGTGCTGGCCAAAAGCGCCTATGCCGGCGCCGATGGCTTGCAACTTGGGTCCAAGGGCGTGGCGGCCTCGTTGGAGCGCGCGCATGTGGCCGAACTTTTGGGGGCAGACGATTTCAACATCTCGCTGCGCATGGATGCCGATGTCAAAGGCAGCGCGGGCGAAGTGTTCCGCCTGCACAACAGCATCATCACCTCTGTCACCGCCAAGGGTCAGTTGCAGGTGCAGGCCTTTTCTGACACCGGCGCTGTGGTTAAACTTCTGTCAACCGGTGTAAAGGTGAATGATCGTGCGCAGCATGACATCGACATTCGGCTGGATGACGGTCGCCTGCAACTGTGGGTCGACGACAAAATGACGGCCGATACCGCCTTTGCAGGTCATCTGAAATCACTGGGCGCACATAACATGACGTTCGGCAACGCCTGGGGCCAAAAGAACTTCAATGGCGATCTGTCAGAATTCAGCATTCAGGTCGGTGAAGACGCCCCACTTACGGCGCATACGACAGCCTGGACACCGGCTTGGGATCTTTTGATCTGATCCCGGCAAAAATTGCGGCTCTGCCGCGCGCATATCAGGCCAGTCTAAGGCCGCGCGCGGCAAGCAATCCGACCATCGCCAGCGGCCAGACGGTGCAAACCGCAAATCCGATGGTTTTGCACACAAGGCTGGTCTGACCCGTTTGCAGTTGTTCGCGGCGCGTCATGATCAAGGCAAAAGCCGTCGTAACCACATACAAAGCCAAGCTTATTTCCCAAAGTCCCATAAGTCGCGGCCCCCGCCTGAAGAAGAGAAATACAATCGTAGGTATAAGTGTGCCCGCAAGACAGCAGGCTTGTCCAGCACTTTGGTCGTCGAATTTGAGCCAATTGGCAGAGATCCGCCCGACCGCACAACCCGCCGGCCGAATCAGCCGGTGCAAAGGGCCCCCGTTGGCAGTGGCGAAACAATGCCAACCCTTATGCCCTTTAGGCAGATATTTGGGAACTAGTTTTTCAACCCAAGGGTGTAAACGGTGGTTAATACACGGTTTTTTACCAGTGTCCGTCCGAATCCTGTACAGACTAATCAGGCACAGTCTGATGCCAGATCCGCGCGGATAAATCTGCTCCGCCAGATTGACCGAGCCCTGATGAAGTTTAAAGGACTTCTTCCGTTATCCCCCCTGCCCCGCCTCATTATTAGGCACCTTCCCTAATTATTAGCCACCTGCCCTGAAAGCGAGGGAATCAGTCCTGCCTGCGGCGGTGGCATTGGCGATTTTTCTTCGGGCTTTGGCATTCGGCACCCCCACGTTCTTGGGGGCTGTCTTGCGGACACCAATCACAGAATCCGCAGCGAGAAAACCGTCGGATCACATTGGCGCAGGGCATCCATAATCGTGGCAGCCTGATGGGTTGAGACATAACTTGCATGAAAAACAGAGGGCGCTTTCAACGTAACCTGCCCCTCGTCCTGTGACACAAACTCTAGCCCTGCAATCCATGCCGCAAAGACCGTTGGCTGTTTGGCAGACAGCAACATCTGCGCCCCGCTCCAGAGTGAGGCATCAAGGCTTCTGACGGCAACAGGGGCGAACTGAACAACGTTGTTTGATATCGGCATCTCTGTCGGCAAGGGCCCATCCAGACGCGCCACCAGATCAGGCCCGATTCGCCCCCAGTCCGCGCGCGTGTCTGCCAGTATCTGTGCGATGCCCAGACCGTATTGCGTCACCCTGCCCCGCGCCGCGCCGCGTTTTTCCACCAGCCACCCGCGGGCCCGCAGCGCCGCCATCTCACGCTTTACCGTGCGCAGGTCAACCGACCACAGTTTTGCAATCTCATTTTGGCCAACCGACAGTTCGTTGGCTTGCCAGTTATAGCGCGCCGTGATCAGGCAGATCAGGCGCAGCGCCATCCGCTGACCGTTTTTCCCACCCGCCAGACCATGCGCGCCAAGGATGCTGAGCAGATCATATTTCTGCGTTGATCCATTGCGCCCGACGGCTTTTTTCATCAGCATGACACGGCCCTCACCCCGGGGATAACCCCTCTAACCCCGGGCCTTTGCGGCCTCTTGGCAGGCTGTCGCGCAGTTTGCCAACGCTAATTCCTGATCGTGCCGTATTAGCGTCCTATTTGGTCTGGCTGTCAAGCCCCCGCTTCGAACGCTGTCTTTTCTGTCCGAAATCCCTATATAGAAATGGTCAAACTGGTAATAGGGGACAGTCTGTATGACACCCCAATACGTCTTGATGTCACCCCATCCTGTGGTGGACAGCAATTCCTGTCACCCCAAATAGAGCAAACCCCAGGTCGCTTTTGGCCACCACACCCCCTAC
>JAYUHO010000025.1:0-7113 GCA_043766915.1 Cypionkella sp. | reverse complement strand
GGCGTTGGCCGACGATCTGGACGTGCCATCGAACCTGTATCTGGGCCGCGAGCTGATCAAGTTCAACCTGGGGCCGTTTTCCATTCTGGACCGCAAGGCGATGAAGGACGCCACGCTGCGTGCGTTGGAACTGACGGCGGTGAAAATACCGAACGTCGACAACACCATCCGCAATATGTCGGGCGGTCAGCGGCAATGCGTGGCCATAGCGCGGGCGGCGGCTTTTGCCAGCAAGTTGATCATCATGGATGAACCCACGGCAGCGCTGGGCGTGCAGGAAACCGGACAGGTCGAAAACATCATTCGCGGTTTGAAAGACCGCGGTGTGCCGCTGATCCTGATCAGCCACAACTTGCGGCAAGTATTTGATCTGGTTGACCGGATCGTCGTGTTTCGACGGGGCCGCATCGTGGCCTCATTGCGCCGGGATGAGACGGATGGCAATGACATCGTAAGCTATATCACTGGGGTAAAGGGCGGCAGCGATACTGCTGCTGCCTGAAGAAAGGACGATCATGACTGTAAGATTTGGGCTGCTGGGCGCGGGGCGCATCGGCAAAGTGCATGCTAAGGCCATTTCGGCGGACGGCAATGCCACGCTGGTGGCTGTGGCGGATGCGATGCCTGCGGCTGAACAGGCGATTGCCGCGCAATACGGCTGCGAAATCCGCAGCATTGACGCAATATTGGCGGCCAAAGACATCGATGCGGTGGTGATCTGCACCCCCACCGACACCCATGCCGATCTGATTGAGGCGTTCGCACGTGCGGGCAAAGCGATTTTCTGTGAAAAGCCGATTGATCTGTCGCTGGCCCGCGTCAAGGCCTGTCTGAAAGTGGTGTGCGATACCAAAGCCGTGCTGATGGTTGGCTTTAACCGCCGGTTTGACCCGCATTTCGCCGCCGTGCGCGCCACGATTGATGCGGGCACGCTGGGCAAGGTTGAAATGATCACCATCACCTCGCGCGATCCGGGCGCACCGCCCATGGACTATATCGCGCGGTCTGGCGGGATTTTCCGGGATATGACGATCCATGATTTCGACATGGCGCGGTTCTTGCTGGGTGAAGAAGTGTCCGAAGTTTCTGCTATGGCGGCGGTGCTGACCGATCCGGCCATCGGCAAAGCCGGGGATTATGACAGCGTTCAGGTGATGCTGAAAACCGCCAGCGGCAAGCAGGCGATGATTTCCAACTCGCGCCGCGCCACCTATGGCTATGACCAGCGCATCGAAGTGCACGGGTCTTTGGGCGCGGCCACAGCCGAAAACCAGCGCCCCGTGATGATCGAAGTGGCAACGGCGGCAGGATACACCCGACCACCGCTGCATGATTTCTTTATGACCCGCTATACCGAAGCCTACGCTGCCGAAATTGCCGCCTTTATTGCGGCTGTGGGCGGGGCAGGGGCAGCATCGCCATCGGGCGAAGATGGATTGGCGGCACTGGCCTTGGCCGAGGCGGCACTGAAATCGGTGGCCGAGGGCCGCGTTGTAACCGTGGCCGAGGTTCTGGCGTAACGTTCTGAAAAAGCCGTGCGCAAGGCTCTGACGGGCTTTGCACGCGCCGCTGCAAACCCCGCAGGCGGTGGCGGGCAAAGACCCCGTATCTTGGGTGACAGGCAAGCCACTTCGCGCTAAGCACAGGCTGTCAGTTCAAAGGAACCACCCCCGTCCCATGGCCGTAACCCTGAAAGACGTCGCTATTCGGGCAGGTGTGTCGCGCGCCGCCGTCTCGCGCAGCTTTACCCCCGGTGCTTCGGTATCGGCGAAGACGCGGGCCAAGGTTGAACAGGCCGCTGCAGCCTTGGGCTATAGCCCCAACATTCTGGCGCGCAGCCTGATGACGGGCAAGACGCAACTGATCGGTCTGGTGTCGAACAATTTCCACAATCCGGTGTTCTTGCAAATCTTTGATCAGTTCACCCGGGGCTTGCAGGAAAAATCCATGCGGCCTTTGCTGGTGAATCTGTCGGATGAAACGGACCCCGCGCGGTCTGTGCAACTGTTGCGCGCCTATTCGGTCGAAGGGGTGATCCTGGCTTCTTCAGAGCTGCCCGACGGCTTTGCCCAGGCGTTTTTGCAAGCCGATCTGCCCGTGGTGCATGCGTTTGGCCGGGCGTCAGCGCCGCACGCGGTGAATCTGGTAGGAATCGATAACCATCAGGCAGGGCGTATGGCGGCGGCGACGCTGATTGCGCGGGGGTATACCCGGATCGGGTTTATGGGCGGGCCGCAAGCGGCCTCTACCACCCAAGACCGGATGGCGGGGTTTCTGGCCGAGGCGGGCCTGCACCCCGGCGTTGCGGCAACGGTCAGCTTTGCGGAGGCATATCGGTTTGAAGATGGCCGTACCGAGATGCTGCGATTGCTGGCCGCACCGCGCGCGCAAGCCTATTTTTGCGGCGATGATGTACTGTCCATCGGTGCGCTGTCGGCGGCGCAAACCTGTGGGTTGCGCGTGCCCGATGATCTGGGGCTGCTTGGGCTGAACGATATGGAAATGGCCGGTTGGCCGAACATCAACCTGACCACCATTCAACAACCGATCGAGGCAATCATTGCGGCCTCGATCGAATTGATGCTGGCCACGTTGGCAGAACCTGCCCGCGCACCACAGATGCGGTTGTTGCCGTGCAGGTTGGTTGAACGCGGGACATTGCGGGCGCTGGCGTAAAAGTGGGGGGTTTCACACCCCCGTCCCTTGGCTTGGGCCAAGGGACTCCCCCGTGGGATATTTTTGAACAGAAAAAGGAAAATTTTAGATAAATTTGAAGGAGTTGAGGGGCACGATATGCAGCTTGCCCCCCGATTTCTTACCGATACATTTTCGGACGTGCATCAACCCATGCGCCGTCTTGCCCCGCTGACGCAACCGCTGCATGGATGGCCGCGATAGAGCGCAAGCCATCCGTCGCGCGCGGATAAAGTGCCGCTGCCGGGTCTGGCGTGCGCCCCGCATCCAGTGCCGCGATGGTTTCGGCCAGATCGCGGTAGATATTGCCAAAGGCCAGCGGCATGCCTTCGGCGTGGCCCACGGTGACGCGGCTGGCGCGGTCAGCTTCGGGCGACAGGTTCGCCTCGCCGCGTTCGATGACTTGCAGGCGTTGGCCGAGCGGCATGTAGTAAAGCTGGTTCGGCTGCTCTTGCGCCCACCGCAAGCCACCGGTTTCACCAAACACCTGTATGGTCAGCCCATGTTGGCGCCCAATCGCGACAGATGATGTCCACAGCCGCCCTACGGTGCCCTGATCCATGCGGAAATTCACCATCGCATCGTCTTCCAGCACACGCCCTGTCAGGCAGGATGCGAAATCGGCAGAAAGTTTTGCCACTTCCTGCCCGGTGACGAACGACGCCATGTGCAGCGCGTGGATGCCGCAATCGGCAAATTGCGCCGACACGCCCGCCTGTGTCGGATCATAGCGCCAGCGCACCCGCGGATTGTCCATATCGGCGGCGTTGGCGTGGTGGCCATGCGCAAATTCCGCCACCACCAGACGGATTTTGCCCAAGTCCCCGCCCGCCACCATCGCCCGCATGTGGCGCACCAAGGCGTATCCGGTATAACCGTAATTCACCGCGCAAATCTTGCCCGATGCGCGCGCGGTTTCCACCAGATCCTGCGCTTCGGCCTCGGTCACCGTCATCGGCTTTTCGCACAGCACGTTGAACCCGGCCTGCAGGAAGGCTTTGGTAATCTGGTAATGGGTGGAATTTGGCGTCGCCACGGTGACCAGATCAACGCGGTCTGGGCGATTACGTTCGCCATCCAGCATTTCGCGCCAATCACCATAAGACCGATCAGCGGCAATCCCAAGCTGTTGGCCAAAGGCCCGGCCTGCGTCGGGGTTGTGATCCAGCGCGCCTGCGACAAAGTTGAATTTCGCATCAAGCCCCGCCGCCAGCCGGTGGGCTGGGCCGATCTGGCTGCCATCACCGCCGCCGATCATACCCCAGTTCAGTTTTGCCATGATATGCCCCTTAAAACCCGATAGAGGAAAGATAGGCCCGGTTCGCCGCTGCATCCGTCACCGGCGAGGTATCGCCCGAGGGATCGCAGTCTTGTTCCACCGTACACCAGCCGTTGAAATTTGCGTCCAGCAGGATTTGGCGCACAGCCGGAAAATCGACGTCACCCTTTCCCAGATTGCAAAAAATGCCCTGACCGCAGGCATCATAAAACCCGGTACGGCTGGCCACAGCATTAGCTTTGACAACGGGGTCTATGTCTTTGAAATGCATGTAGGAAATGCGATTTATGTGACGACGCATGAACGCCAGCGGATCATAGCCCGCATAGGAATGATGCCCGGTGTCAAAGCAGATTTTCAACAAGGAGTCGTCAACCTCGTCCAGCAGGCGTTCCAGTTCCGGCTCAAAATCAATGAAGCCGGCGGCATGGGCATGGATGCCAACGGTCAGCCCGTGATCAACGCCCAGTTTTGCCACCGCGCGAATGCGGTCGGCAAACGCCGTCCATTCGGCAAAGTCCATCTGTTCGGCCTCGGCGGCGCGGCCAGCGGTGGGGGCGCGGCGTGACGAAATGCTGTCGATGATCACCAGATGCTGCGCACCGTGGGCCACCAGCGCCTTGCAGGTGCGCGTGGCCCCATCCCAGACATCGTCCCAGGCGGTGGCGTCGTGGAAGGCGCGGAATACGACGCCGCCGATCAGGGTTTGGCCGTGTTCTGCCAGCGCATCCGCCAAAATCGCCGGGTCTTCGGGCATGAACCCCACAGGGCCCAATTCAATCCCGCGATAACCCGCCGTCGCACAGTCGCGCAGCACTTGCCGCCAATCGGGGTTGCGCGGATCATTGGCGAATTCCACCCCCCAGGAACAGGGCGCATTTCCGATACTGATCATAGAGGTGTCTTTCATAGGTTCACCCATTGGCCTGATGCTGCCGAGGCATGGGCGGCGGCGATGACGCGCATCACCTCTAACCCATCGCGGAAGGTTGGCGAAATGGCGGTTTTGGTTTCGATGGCGCGCAGGAAGTCGCGCGCTTCGATGATGATCTGGTCCTGGTATCCGGTGCCATGGCCGGGGCCTTGGCAGAAGGGCAGATAGTCGGGATGATGGGGGCCCATCAGAATTTTCCGAAAGCCGCGCAAGGCGGGCGTGTCGTCGGAACGGTACAGCCACAGCGCGTTCTGATCTTCCTGATCAAAACGGATCGCGCCTTTGGTGCCGGTGATTTCATAGGCATAGCCCATCTTGCGGCCCGTGCTGACCCGGCTGAACGACAGATGCCCCATCGCGCCATTTTCGAACCGGCACATGAATTGACCGATGTCGTCGTTGGTCACTGTCAGCGGGCCGGTGCTGCTGGGGCGGGTTTTATAGACCGTCGCAATATCGGCGGACAGCCGTGCAATCGGCCCCATCAGCGCCAGCGCTGCGTTCACCATATGCGGGGCCAGATCGCCCATTGTGCCGTTGGCCACACCTTGGCTGCGCCATGTCGCGGTTGATGTGGGGTCGGCATCGAAATCTTCGGTGTGTTCGCCGCGAAACCAGGTGATGTCGCCAATTTCGCCCGATGCAATCAAGGCACGGGCGAATTGCGAGGCGGGCGTGCGGATGTAGTTAAACCCCACCATGTTGGGGCACCCCGATGCGGCCGCGGCGGCCACCATCGCGGTGCTGTCGGACAGATCCATACCAAGGGGTTTTTCGCAAAACACCGGCAGGCCGCGCGCAAAGGCGGCTTCGGCAATCGCCCGGTGGGTGTGCTGGGGCGAGGCGATCACCACTGCCTGCACCGCCGGATCGGCCACTAAGACGCGCCAGTCATCCGTGGCACGGGCAAAGCCGTAGGCCCCCCGATAGGCTTCGGCCGAGTCTTGCGACGTTGCACAGATCATCTCCAACCGGGGGCGCAGGCCTGTGTTGAACACCGCTCCGACCGCCGTCATGGCCACGGAGTGCGCCTTGCCCATGTAACCGCCGCCAACGATTCCGATGCCGATGTCGCGCATGATCCGCCGCCTGTGAAAAGAATTGCAACCGCTTGCAAAAGGCGTATCTTAACCGCTACCGTCAGGTCAATGGATTTCCCGTGTGCGGGCGATGAAAGGGTGCAGAATGACGCTGAAGCTGCCAAAGCAGGTCCGATAATGCGCCGGTTGTGGGACAGGCTGCGGCTGAACCGCTTTGTGGTATTGGGCCGGGTGGGCATGGATCTTTACGCCGATCCGCCGGGCACGCGCATTGAAGAGGCCACGCGCTTTACCACGGCCCTTGGCGGATCGGCGGGCAATATCGCGGTGGCCTTGGCGCGGCAGGGGGCGCGAGTGGCGCTGGCCTCATGTGTTTCAGACGATGCCGTTGGTCGGTATTGTCAGGCGCAATTGCAGGGCTATGGCGTGGACTGTGCACATCTGCGCCGCGTGGCGGGTGAGGCGCGCAATTCCTTGGCCGTCACCGAAACCCGTGCCACGGAGTGTCAGGTGGTGCTGTATCGCAATGGGGCTGCGGACTTTGCGCTGTCCAACGATCAGGTCAGCGCGATAGATTTTGCAGCGATTGCCGCCCTGATTGTCACCGGGACGGCGCTTGCGGTTGATCCATCCCGCGCGGCGACCTTTGCGGCGATGGATGCGGCCCGCGCGGCGGGGGCGTTGGTGGTGTTGGACATTGATTACCGCGCCTATTCCTGGGCGTCAGTGGCCGAAGCGATAGCGGTTTGCACCCGTGCGGCTGCGGCCAGCGATATTGTGATCGGCAATGACGATGAATTTGGGCTGCTGGCGGACGCTGTGGAAAAAGGCAAGGATTTTGCCCGTCATCTTGCGGCCAATTCCTTTTTTTGTGTTTATAAACAAGGGTCTGCGGGGTCTGTTACTTTCACTCCCGATTTCCATTTCCGCACTGGTGTTTTTGCCGTGACGGCGCAAAAGCCGATGGGCGCGGGGGATGGTTTTATGGGTGGGTTGCTGGCGGGTCTGGCGCAGGGCCACACGCTTGAGGCTGCCGTGCGGCGCGGATCGGCCACGGCGGCAATGATCGTGGCAGGGGTGGGCTGTGCGCCTGCCTCGCCCACTGCGACCGAGTTGGAACAGTTTATGGAACACACCGTATGCATATAGCGCCCTACAACAACGAA
>JAYUHO010000024.1:0-7120 GCA_043766915.1 Cypionkella sp. | reverse complement strand
CATGTTTGGGCCCAAAAGGCGGGTGCGCCGGTCCAGCATGGTTTGGGTTTCGGTTGGCATGTGTTGCGCATCCCTGCCTGTGGGCATCAGGAAAACTGGTACGGATTTGGTGCGCCGATTTACTACACAAGGCAAGTAATAAACGGGCTGAAGGGGCTGTTGGTTAACACTCGCGCAAGACGTCGCTATTATCACGCGCGGATGATAGGCTTGGGCTGCGAGGGTGGAGATTTGCAGACCATGAATATCTTGATCATCGGTGCGGCGGGGATGATTGGCCGCAAACTGGCGCAATCGCTGATGGCGCGGGGCAGCTTGGGCGGGGTGGCGATTGGGCGGCTGGTGCTGTGCGATGTGGTAACGCCGCCGCTGTCCACAGGCGCGGTCCCGGTTGAAACCTGCGTGATTGATCTGACCAACCCTGATGGCGCCAAAACCCTGATCGCGGCGCGCCCGGATGTGATTTTTCATCTGGCGGCGGTGGTGTCGGGTGAGGCAGAGGCGGATTTCGACAAAGGCTATGCGGTTAATCTGGATGCGACGCGGAGATTGTTTGACGCAATCCGCGCGGTGGGGCAGGGATATTGCCCGCGGGTGGTGTTTACGTCCAGCATCGCGGTGTTTGGCACGCCGTTTCCTGACCGCATTGATGATGAGTTTTTCCTAACCCCCTCCAGCAGTTACGGCACGCAAAAGGCGATGTGCGAGCTGTTGCTGAACGACTATTCCCGGCGTGGGATATTGGATGGTGTGGGGCTGCGGCTGCCAACGATCTGCATTCGGCCCGGAGCGCCCAATCGTGCGGCGTCAGGCTTTTTCTCAAATATTCTGCGCGAACCGCTGGTCGGTCTGCCTGCCATTCTGCCCGTGCGCGACAGTTTGCGCCATTGGTTTGCCAGCCCGCGTGCTGCGATTGGGTTCTTGGAACACGCGGCGGCGATGGATGCGCGCGGTTTGGGCACCTGGCGCTGCCTGAACATGCCGGGATTGTCCGCCACCGTTGCCGAACAGATCGAGGCCCTGCGCGCTGTGGCGGGGCAAAAAGCGGTTGATCTGATCAAACTGGTGCCCGATTTTGCGATTGCGGCGATGGTGGAAACCTGGCCGCAAGACTTTGACACCGCCCGTGCGACGGCCTTGGGGTTTCGGGCTGAACGCAGTTTCGATGAAATTATCGCCGTTCATCTGCACGATGAGTTGGCGCAACAGTGATCTGCTGTCACCACAGCTGACGTATAACGGGCAGCGAAGAGGAGAAATCAGATGGTCAAAAAGATCAGCCAAGGCGCTTTGGTGGTCAGCATTGCGGTGCTGGCGGCTGCGGCGCCCGCCGGGACGGCAGCCCCCGCCTTTAGTTTCCCGTCAATCGACGGCGGCAATTACAACACCGCCGATTGGCGCGGAAAGCCGGTTTTGGTGGTTAATACCGCCTCGAAATGCGGCTATACCCCGCAATATGAGGCGCTGCAGGCGCTGTCGGATCAATACGAAGGCCGCGCGATTGTGCTGGCGGTGCCCTCGGATGACTTCAATCAGGAACTGGCGTCAGATGCCGAAGTGAAGGCGTTCTGCGATCTGAATTATTCCCTGACCCTGCCGATGACCACGATGGAACATGTGGCAACGGGCGATGTGCATCCGATGTTTGGCTGGCTGCGCGACACCCATGGATTTGTGCCGGGGTGGAATTTCAACAAGGTGCTGTTGGGGCCGGATGGGCAGTTCATCGCATCTTGGGGATCAAACACGGTGCCGACCTCGGGTAAGATCACCGGTGCCATTGATCAGGCCATTGCGGGCGGCTGATCGGGCTGTCGTTGGTTAAATTTACCTTGCAGCGCCGCTGGCTTCTGCCCAAAACTGACCACGGCACAGATCATCAGGGGCGGATGCAATGGGACGGTTGACGGGAAAACGTGCGCTGATCACGGCGGCGGGACAGGGCATCGGGCGGGCAAGTGCCTTGGCGATGGCACAAGAAGGCGCGCAAGTGATCGCCACGGATGTAAACGCCGACGCACTGGCCACGTTGCAGCACGCCAATATTGAAACCCGTTTATTGAACGTGCGCGACCCAAGTTCTATTGCCGACGCGGTGGCGGGTGCGGGGGCGGTGAACGTGCTGTTCAACTGTGCGGGCTTTGTGGCGGCTGGCAGTATTCTGGACTGCGATGAAGATCAATGGGCGTTCAGCCTTGATCTGAACATGACCGCGATGTACCGGATGTGCCGCGCGTTTTTGCCCGGAATGTTGGCGGGTGGCGGGGGCAGTATCATCAACATGGCCTCGGCGGTGTCGTCGATCATCGCGGCACCCAACCGTTTTGTTTATGGGGCCACCAAGGCAGGCGTGATCGGCATCAGCAAGGCCATCGCCGCCGATTTCATCACCCAAGGCATCCGCTGTAACGTCATTTGCCCCGGCACAGTGGAAAGCCCGTCACTGGAACAGCGGTTGCGCGACACCGGCGATTATGAGGCGGCGAAAAAGGCGTTCATCGCCCGCCAACCGATTGGCAGGATTGGCAAAGCTGAAGAAATCGCGGCGCTGGTGGTCTATCTGGCGTCAGATGAGTCGGCCTATACCACGGGAACCACGCATTTGATTGATGGCGGCTGGACCAATACCTGACCGTTGTTTTTAGAGTATTTGTGCCGATCCTTGATACCTGTCACCCCCTGATCTTGTGGGATTGCATCGGCGATGCCTGACCTGCGGGAGTTACGGTTTTGTCGACGGGCGGCTATCCCGTGGATGCGTATCGCGCTTTGGCGGTACGTAAGAGCGTCGCGGCCTTGGGTGGATCGTGAGATTGACTATTTTGGCCAGGAAAGCATGCTGTGGGGCAGCGATTGGCCTGTGGTCAATCTGGGGTCCGGCTTGCCCCTGTGGATCAACATGACGCGCGATTTGGTGGTGAGATAATCGGACGGTGAGAAATCCGCAATCGCCAACGGCTCCACGTCGCAGGTTTACGGCGGTGTGATCTGAGCCGGTCCGATCAAAAAAACTCGGCATTTGATTTGCGCACCTCAACGCTTGTATAAGACCCCTGAATTGCGCGGGGATTTAAATGTTGCGACCGACGATCAATGATCTGGCCGAAGCGGCAGGCGTCAGCCTTGCCACTGTGGACCGGGTGTTGAATTCACGCCCCGGTGTGCGGCAGGTGACGGTCGAAAAGGTCAACCATGCGATTGAGAAAATCGGATTTGTGCGCGATCCTTTCGCCGCCAATCTGGCGCGCAGACGCGACTTCAAGGTGATTGCTTTCGTGCCGAAGGGCGATGGCCAGTTTCTGACCGAGATTTGTGCAGCCGTGCAGAAGACCGCCAAAGCGGCGGCGGCGGACCGGGTTGATCTGGTGTTGCAACAATTCGAAGGCGACGATCCGCATGCGTTGGCAGCGCCCTTGGATCTGATCAATTCTGACAGTGTCGATGGTGTGGTGATCATGGGGCTCGAGACGCCACCCTTTCGTGATGCGGTGCGCAGATTGCGTCTGCGGGGGGTGGCCGCGGTTGCGATAGTAGCGGATTTGCCAAACTCTGGTGTTGATTACTTTATTGGTATCAATAACTTGGCAGCGGGTCGCACCGCCGGTGCCTTGATGGGAAAAATGCTGCCAGCGGGGCCTGCCAAAGTGGCCGTGATGACCAGTTCGCTGCAAGCCTGGGACAGTCTGGATCGCCGTTTGGGGTTTGACCGGGCCTTGGCCGAAGGGTTTCCTGAAATCGAAGTTCTGGCGACGGTAGAAGGGCATGACGATCCTGCCGCTTTGGATACTGCACTGCGCCGGGTGTTGCGCGCCCATCCTGATCTTGGCGGTGTTTACTCGATGGGCGGGGGAAACCGCGTTTTGTTGGGATTACTGGCCGAAGCCGGGCTGATCGGCAAAGTGCGGGTCATCGCGCATGAATTAACCCAGACCACCCGCGACGGGCTGCGCCACGATCAGATCGACGCCGTGATCACCCAAGACCTTGGCCATATTATGCGCAGCGCCATCCGCACCCTGCGCGCCATCCGCGACCAACGCCCGATCCTGGCCGAACAAGAGCGTATTCGCATTGAAATTCTGGTCAAAGACAACCTTGAGTGACAGCGGTACGCAAATTTGAGGTGCGCACCTCATAAAGGACTCGACGGGCGCAAGGCGTTTGCGATATCACCATGACAGCCCGGTGCGGACACGATTCGAAATCCGGGATCAATGGGAGGAATACCAATGAAATTTCGCTTGACCGCGCTGGCCTTGGCCGCGCTTTCTGTTTCACCCCTCGCCACCAACTCGGCTGCGGCAGAAGAATTGACACTGTGCTGGGCCGCTTGGGATCCGGCAAATGCCTTGGTGGAATTGTCCAAGGAATTTGAAGCTGAATCCGGCAACACCATGAAGTTTGAATTCATTCCATGGCCCAATTTCGCCGACCGTATTCAGAATGAATTGAACTCGGGCGGCAAGCTGTGTGATCTTTTGATCGGTGACAGCCAATGGATCGGCGGCGGTGCGGAAAACGGCCACTACGTCAAGCTGAACGACTTCTTTGATAAAGAAGGCATCAGCATGGACGATTTCGCCCCCGCCACCGTGAACGCCTATTCGACCTGGCCCAAGGGCACGCCGAATTACTATGCACTGCCCGCGATGGGGGATGCGAACGGCTGGTTTTACCGCAAAGACTGGTTTGCCCGCGAAGACCTGAAGGCAGAGTTCAAAACCATGTATGGCCGCGATCTGGCGGAACCTAAAACTCAGCTGGAACTGTTGGATATCGCCAAGTTTTTCAACGGGCGTGAAATTGACGGCCAAACCGTTTACGGCGCGTCGATCTTTACCGAACGAGGATCGGAAGGCATCACGATGGGGGTAACCGGGGCGCTGTATCCCTTTGGGTTCAAATATGAAAACACGCCCGGCAAGTATGACATGGAAGGTGCTGTAAACAGCCCTGACGCCGTGGCGGGATTGGAGTTCTATAAAGAACTTTATAAAAACACCCCGCCCGGCTATACCAACGCCTATATGGGTGAAACGCTGGATGCGTTCAAATCCGGTCAGGTGGCGATGGGCATGAACTGGTTTGCGTTCTTCCCGGGCCTTGCGCAAGACGCGGCGTTGGAGGGCAAGATCGACTTTTTCGTCAACCCCCCGCAAAAGGTTGCGGCATCGACGCTGGGCGGGCAGGGTATTTCGGTGGTCGCCTATTCCGACAAGCAAGATGCAGCGCTGCAATATATCAAGTGGTTCGCCAAGCCCGACGTGCAGGCCAAATGGTGGAAACTGGGCGGCTATTCCTGCTCTAACGCCGTGCTGAATGATCCGGGCTTTAAGGACAGCACAGTGTTTGCGGCCGATTTCCTTGAAGCAATGGGCGGCGTGCAGGATTTCTGGCAGGAACCCGTCTATGCCGAACTGCTGCTGGCGATGCAAAAGCGGATGCATGACTATGTTGTGGCCGATCAGGGCACCGCAAAAGAGGCGCTGGATGGTCTGATCGTTGATTGGACCGGCATTTTCGAAGAAGAAGGCAAGCTGTAAGTCGAATTCGCTTTGGCGGATCAGTACTTGGCCTAATCTTGGCCAAGATCCATCGCCGCCAAGCCGAACCGCTGTTTGCATCTGTCCGTCAACCGCCCGGGCTATGGGCGACTGACACCGGGGCATCCTTTGTGTGGGGTGCCCCGATTATTCACAGGAATACACCATGTCCAAGTCCCCAATACTGCGCGCGGCCAACGCCACGCCCAAGACTGTGGCACGCCGTGTGCGGGGCCTGTCGGATCGCACCATCGCCTGGTTGTTTGTCGGCCCCACCATTGTGCTGTTGCTGGCGGTCAATATCTTTCCTTTGATCTGGACGGTGCGACTGTCGTTCACCAATTTCCGCGCCAACCGTCCGGGGAAAGCGGTGGAATGGGTGGGCTTGGACAATTACCGCAAAATTCTGACCGATCCCGATACTTGGGCGTCTATGCAGGCCACAGCACATTTTCTGTTCTGGACCATCCTGTTGCAGGTGCTGATCGGCTTTACCCTTGCGTGGCTGATCAACCGCAAATTTCGCGGATCCGATTTGTGGACAACGATCATCGTGCTGCCGATGATGCTGTCACCTGCGGTGGTGGGAAATTTCTGGACGTTTCTCTATCAGCCGCAGATCGGCTTGTTCAATTACATCGTGTCGTTCTTTTCGGGCGTTGATCCGTCCAGCTTTCAGATGATCGGGTCGGTGAACCTTGCCCCTTGGGCGATTGTGATTGTTGACACATGGATGTGGACGCCGTTTGTGATGCTGATTTGTTTGGCAGGGCTGCGATCAATTCCCGACTATATCTATGAGGCGGCGGAAATTGATCGCGCGTCGAAATGGCGGCAGTTTTTCACCATCACTATCCCCATGGTGCTGCCGTTCCTGATGCTGGCGGTGCTGTTTCGCGGCATCGAGAACTTCAAGATGTTCGATCTGGTGGTGCAGCTTACCGGCGGCGGACCGGGATCAACGACCGAACTCACCTCGATCAACCTGAAGCGTGAGGCGTTTGAGAAATGGCGCACGGGCTATGCGAGCGCCTACGCGATCATCTTGTTTGTTACCGTCTTTGGCCTTGCCTCGATCTATGTCAAAGCCCTGAATAAGGTTAAGGAAAGATGAGCTTTTCGATAACCGAACCGTCGGGGCGGCAAAAATGGCTGGCGGGTGTGCTGGTGATAACCTACGCGCTGATCACCATCCTGCCGATTGTCTGGATCATGCTCACAGGGTTCAAAACCGGCACCGACAGCATCAGCTATCCGCCGAAGGTGATTTTCTCACCATCCTTGGAAGGCTATGTGAACCTGTTCACCACCCGCACGCGTGTCACGCCTGAACAACTGGCCGCCCTGCCACCGCCCGAAACACTGGCCGACCGGGTGGCCCGTTCCCGCGATATGGTGATCGTCGGGCCGTCGAAATTTGGCGAACGGTTCATGAATTCGGTGATCATTGGGTTTGGGTCTACGTTTCTGTCCATCGTTCTGGGCACATTGGCGGCGTACGGCTTTTCGCGCTTCAAAGTTCCACTGAAGGACGATCTTTTGTTCTTCATCCTGTCCACCCGGATGATGCCACCGAT
>JAYUHO010000023.1:0-2672 GCA_043766915.1 Cypionkella sp. | reverse complement strand
TCTTGCACCAGCATCAGATCATCTCCTCGGCCTTGGCGGCTTTGGCGGCCTTGTCGAGTTTCTTTTGATGCACAGCGCGGAAGTCGGGGCGCAGATTGGGCGAACCTTCCCAAATGCCAGCCGTATCGCCGTGGCCTACGCCATTGAAAAAGGCTTTCATGTCATCCATGCGGCCTTTGCCCGCCATCGCCGCATTGACGACCTGCCCCAAAGATCCCGCCCCCGCTGGCCCCATCAACGGGCGCGCGGAAATCAGATTGGTGAAATACAACGCGGGCATCCCGGCCTCTTTGGCCTTTTGCACAACGGGCGTGGTGCCAACGGCCAGATCAGGGCGGATCGCCTCCATCGCGGAAAGGTCATCTTCCAGCGACGCGCGGAATTTCACCTTAACGCCCCGCGATTCCAGCCAATCGCGATCGGCTTCGGACCACGGCGTTTTCGGGCAGGCAGTGCCGACATAAGGCACATGCGCACCGGATTCGATCAGCAGACGTGCGACCAGCAGTTCAGATCCTTCATAGCCAGACAGCGTGATCGTGCCTTTGATCGGTGCCCCTGCAAGGGCGGCTTTGATCGCTGGCAGGAATGCGTTTTGTGCGGCGGCCACACGGGCCGGATCAACGTTATAAGCGTCGCCAATCGCGGCCAGCCACGCTGCGGTGCCATCATGGCCAACCGGTGCTGATCCCACCACTTTGCGGCCAGCGGTTTGGAATTCGCGCACGGCAGCGGTGTAAAACGGATGGATTGCGGCCACCACATCGCAGTCAAGTGCCGCATATAGTTCGCGCCATTCGCGGCAGGGCACAACCGGCCCAGCCGCCAGACCCAAGGGGGCCAGCATTGCGCCAATCATCATCGGATCGGCGGGGAACATTTCACCCAGCAGGGCCACGGTGGGGCGATCATGCTTGCCACCGGCGGGGGCTTGCACCGGACCCGCCTCAATCTCGGCGCGGGCGTATTTCAGCATCGCGCCTGCCAGCACATCTTTGGCTTCGGCATGGGTTGGGATGCCAAAGCCGGGCACGTCAATGCCAACAATCCGCACGCCATTGATTTCACTGGGCAGCAGTTTCAGGGGCACACCGCTGGCGGTTGGCACGCACAGGTTGGTGACGATGATTGCATCGTTGCGCGCAGGGTCGGCCAGTTCATGCACCGCGTCACGGATGTCTTCGAACAGCTTGCCCGTCACCAGAGATTCCGAGTTAAACGGCACATAGCCAACCGACCGGCGCGCACCGTAGAAATGCGACACAAAGGTCAGGCCATAGACGCAGCAGGCGGAACCCGACAAAACCGTCGCCACCCGGCGCATTCGCAAACCCACCCGCAGTGATCCGAACGCCGGGCACATCGATTGTGGTTTGTCATGCGGCCCTTGCGGATAATCGGCGGCGTATTGATCCAACAGTTCGGAATTGCCAGCGGCACGTGCGGCGGCTTCCATTTTGGTGGCACCGGAATGACAACCCATGCCATCAACGGGGGCTGCAAAGCCCTCGGTCGATGCCACGGATTCCTCTTTAACCGGGGTCAAAGCGGCCTCATGGGCGTTGTCATATCCGATTTCGCCGGTCATTTCGAACCCTTCCGGGCAGGCAGGCGTGAAAGAGCGGCTTCTAGGTTTGCAAGCGCGTCCAGATCAAACATCGTCGTAAACCACTTCCAGAGATTTCTTCAGAACCGCATTTTTCCCGCGCATATCGGCGTCAGTGGCGGGGGTCAGCACAAAGTCTGCGCCGGTAATTTCGGCGGAAAACAGGCTAAGCAGGCCATCCTGGGTGACGGGTGCCGGACGCACCGGTGGTGCCAAAGCAACCGCTTCCGCCAAAGCCGCAAACATTGGCCCCCACTGCGATTCGTAGCTGCCAACGATTTGATAATTCGCGGATTTCCGGCGCAGATCGTCGTCTTGCGGAATGGCCGCCAGAACCGGAATTTTCACCTGCGCTGCAAAAGCCGCCGCTTCGCCAGTGCCATCATCCTTGTTGATCACAAGGCCTGCGATACCAACATTACCCCCCAGACGGCGGAAGTATTCTACCGCGGAACAGACGTTGTTGGCCACATACAGTGATTGCAGATCGTTTGACGCCACCAGAATAACCTTCTGCGCCATGTCACGGGCAATCGGCAGGCCAAAGCCGCCGCAGACCACATCGCCCAGGAAATCCAAGAGCACATAGTCAAAGTCCCAATCATGGAACCCCAGCTTTTCCAGCAGTTCAAACCCGTGGATAATCCCGCGCCCACCGCAACCCCGACCAACCTCTGGCCCGCCCAGCTCCATCGCGAACACGCCGCCGCGTTTGAAACACACATCGCCGATTTTCACCTCTTCCCCGGCCAGTTTCTTGCGGGTCGAAGTTTCGATGATGGTGGGGCAGGCTTTGCCGCCGAACAGCAGACTGGTGGTGTCAGATTTAGGATCACAGCCAATCAGCAGCACGCGCTTGCCCATTTCGGCCATCATGTGCGACAGGTTCGCCAGCGTGAACGATTTGCCGATGCCGCCCTTGCCATAGATCGCGATGATCTGGGTTTTCTTGGTGGGCTCGCCCTGTGGGATTTCCAAGGAAGGCTCTTCATGGGCCTCGTCGCGCAACCTTGCGTCGAAGTCCTTCAGATTTGGGATGTCGAGAGTCATGCGTGGCCCTTCCAGT
>JAYUHO010000022.1:0-7143 GCA_043766915.1 Cypionkella sp. | reverse complement strand
CTGACCGTTTTCCTGCAACATCACCGCCGCCCGCACCAAAGCCGTCAGATCAGTCTCGCGGCGGTCCGGCTCGGGCATGCGGGCAAATTTGGAAAACTCATCCACAATGCGGCGCAAGTCATTGGTTTGGCGCACGATTACATCGGTATATTGATCCAGATCTTCCGGGTCATCGACTTGTGAGCGGAATTTGCGCTTGATCCGTTCGGCCGACAACTGGATCGGCGTCAGCGGGTTCTTGATCTCATGCGCAATGCGGCGTGCCACATCCCCCCAGGCCGCCATCCGCTGCGCCGACACCAGTTCGGTCACATCGTCAAAGGCCACCACATAACCCTCCAGTGCGCCCGCCTCGCTGCTGCGCAGGCTCATCCGGACCAGCAAGCTTTCCAGCTTGCCCTTGCGGGTCAGCCGGACCTCGTCTTGCACGGCAACGCCTGCCCCCTCGCGCAGCCGGTCGAACAGGTGGGCAAATTCGGGCACCGCCACGGCAATCGACTGATCCTGCGTGCCTTCGGGGAAATCGAGCAGCCGTGCGGCGGCGCGGTTGGCGAAATCAACGCGGCCCTGATCGTCAAGCCCGATCACCCCGGCGGTGACGTTGGACAGAACAGAATCAAACAGCCGCCGACGCTGTTCGGTCTGATCCCGGCTGCCTTCCAACGCGGCGCGCTGGCCCTTTAACTGCAAGGTCATCTGGTTGAACACCCGGCCCAGAGTGGCGATTTCATCATCCCCTTCTTCCTCCAGCACCTGCACATCCAGATCGCCCTCTCCCACCCGCGCCGCCGCCGACGCCAGCCGCCCCACCGGGCGCGCCAGACGTTCGGCAAACCACAGGCCCAGCCAGACAGCGGCCAGAATAAGGATCAGCGCAAAGCCAAGATAAAGCAGGCCAAAGTTGAACAGAACTTTGCCACGTTCTTGTTCAAGCTGTTGATAGAGGGCCACGGTTTGCTTGGTTTCATCCAGCAACGACAGGATTTTGCCATCCACCTTGCGGGAGATGTAAAGATAACGGTCGGGATAGGCGGTCAGGTAAATCAACGCGCGAAATTCGTCGTTGGCCCAATCTTCGATCACCACCGCCTCGCCGGATTTTGCGCGGGCCAGATCTGCTGCCGTCGGTGTTTCGAAATCAAACAGATACGACCGCTCGCCCCGGGTTTTCAGCCCGCCTGTTCCGTCGATCAAAAACACTTCCCGCAGGCCGCGCTGCACAGCCGCCTGTCCTTGGGTCAGCACCGGGCGCAATTGGCTGTCTTGCAGCAAGGGCGTCGATTTCTTGGCCTGGTTCAGATAGTCTGCCAAACTTTTGGCGTCATCGGTCAGCGCACGGGTAGTTTCGTCTTCATAGGCCTGTGCCGCGGCCAGTGAATTGCCCACAACATTGCTGACCCGCTCAGAAAACCAGCCCTCAAGTCCGATATTCACCGTCAGAACTGCAAAGATTGCCACCAGAACCGTGGGCACCAGTGCCACGATACCAAACACGCCCGTCAGGCGCATATGCAATTGCGATCCGGCGGATTTGCGGCGACGATCCGCAATCATCCGCACGACGCGGGCCAACACCAGTGCCGCCACCACCAGCACATAGACCAGATCGGCCAACAGCACGAGCCGCAGATACTGCGAACTGGCCCCCAGATCGAATGGACCAAGGCCCAGAAATGTGGCAACCGCGAGAAGTGGGCCCAAAAACACCAGCCCAAACGTCATCCCCGTCTGAAAACGCCGCTGACGGCGCAATCGGGAAAACCTTAGCCAAGCATCACTGCGATAGCTGCGCGTCACTCGCTGCCTTATCCGTTCCAAAGGGCAACCCGTGTCTTGCCCGCCACAGTAAGTGCCCGAAGTGTAACGTCACCATTCGGACACGACTCTGTGGCGGTTTTACATCAGCTTACGCCGCCGTGTCACGCGGATATCGAGGTCTGTGATCTTCTTACGCAAGGTATTGCGGTTGATGCCCAGCAAATCGGCACATTTTGCTTGGTTTCCGCCTGTGGCGTCCAACGCAATTTCAATCAACGGGATCTCTATTTCGCGCAAAATCCGGTCATAGACCCCGTCGGGCGGCAATTGTCCGCCGTGCAGATCAAAATAGCGCTTTAAATGTCGCGCCACGGAGGACGACAGTTTTTCACCCTCTATCGCCCCGCCGCGCGGGCTCGATGCCGCTGCGGCGCCGCCCAAACTGACTTCCAGCTCGGCTTTGGAAATTTCAGGCTCGGTCGCTGTTACCAACAACCGCTTCAGCGTATTTTCCATCTGCCGCACGTTGCCGGGCCAAGGATAAGCGCGCACGATGGCCATCGCATCGGCAGAAAGGCGGCGTTGGCTGCCCATATCCCGCTCGCCGCGCGCCAGAAAATGTTCGGCCAATAAAGGGATATCTTCGACCCGTTCGCGCAGCGGCGGCACATGCAGCGTTACGCCGCCCAGCCGGTAGAACAAATCCTTGCGAAAGCTGCCCGCCTCAAGCCGCAATGCCAGATCAACCTGCGATGTCGCCATGATGCGCGGGCTGTGTTCGCCCATCACATCCAGCATCCGCACCAGCCTCGCCTGCGCGTCGTCATCGAAATCCGACACCTCATCCAGCACCAATGACCCGCCCTTGGCACGGGCCAGCAAGGTGGAAATGCCCTCCATCCCGGCCAGATCGCCACCTTGGGCCACGATAAACGGCAGGCTGCGACGATCAGAAAAATCATGGATGGCGCGTGCAATCAGCGATTTGCCGGTGCCTGATTCGCCAGAAATCAGCACCGGCAGATCGGCGTTCATCACACGGGCCACCAACCGATAGAGCGCCTGCATCGCTGGCGTGCGCCCGACCAAGGGTAGATCGTCCATCGCTTCGCGCGGGGTAATTGCTGCTTTGGGCATCCGGCGTTTCATATCCAGCGCACGGGCAGACCGTTTCATCAGATCAGGCAGATCGAAGGGTTTGGGCAGATAGTCAAACGCCTCGGCTTCGGCCGCCTGAATCGCGGTCATGATGGTGTTTTGTGCCGAAATCACGATCACCGGCAGGCCGGGGCGCAGTTTGGCGATTTGCGGCAACATCTCCAGCCCGTTGCCATCGGGCATGATCACATCCGAGATCACCAGATCGCCCTTGCCCTCTTCGACCCAGCGCATCAGCGTCATCAGACTGGACGTCGCATGCACCTTGCAGCCCGCCCGCGTCAGGGCTTGGGTCAGCACAGTGCGGATTGTGCGGTCATCATCGGCGACAAGAACGGTGCCATCCATTACGTCGTCTCCTCAATCAGCCCACGCGGGGCAAGCGGCAGCGATATCCGAAACGCAGTGCGGCCCGGAACGGACTCAACGGAAATCCAACCTTCGTGGTCAGAGATAATTTTGGATACAAGCGCAAGACCAAGCCCGGTGCCGCCTTCGCGGCCAGACACGAACGCCTCAAATATATTCTCGGCAATGGCGGGGGGAACGCCCGGGCCATCGTCGATGATCTCTATTTGCAAGGGCAAGGATGTGCCGGTGCCGTCTTTGCGCCGCCAGCGCAGAGAATGGTCATAGAACGTATGCAGGCGGATGGTTCCCCCTTTGGTTCCAGCGGCTTCCGAGGCGTTCTTCAACAAGTTCAAGAACACCTGCATCAACTGATCAGGGTCGGCAAACGTGGCGGGCAACGACGGATCGTAGTCTTCGATGATTAGCATCCGCGCGCCAAATCCCACCAGGGCCGACCGGCGCGCGCGGTCAAGGGCGTCGTGCAGATTGATCGCGCGGCGGGCTGGCGGGCGCAGATTGCCGAACTGTTCGACCTGCTCCAGCAATTTCACGATGCGGCGGGTTTCTTCCACGATCAGATCGGTCAGTTCCAGATCTTCCGGCCCCAGCCCCATCGCCAACAGTTGTGCTGCCCCGGAAATCCCTGCCAGCGGGTTTTTAATCTCGTGCGCCAACATTTCCGCCATACCAATCGCCGATTTCGCGCCAGAGGTGTTGTGCATCGCACGTCCCATCCGGTCGGCAATTTCGCGCGGGGATATCAGCACCAACAGCATGTCTGGCGCATCTTGCAGGGGTGCCACTTGCAGCGCGCATTGCACCGGCGGGCGATCACCAGAGGTGACATCAGCTTCGGCAATGAACAGGGCGGCGTCATGGGCGCGGGCGCGGGCCATGGCATCTTCGATCGGCGCGTCGATCGACAGGCGGTCCAGCATCGGATGGCCGATCAGGCTGCGGGCCGACGCGTTCAGGAAAATCTCCGCTGCCGGGTTCACCTCGGCAATGCGGCCATCTGCGTCGATGATCAGGGCGGGCAGCGGCAACGAGGGCCACAGCGAGGCAGAGTTCAAAACACTCATGCGGCGGCCTGCGATTGGGCAGAAAAGGCGTGGCGGATCAGGCGGCGCACCGCTGCGGGATCATCGCTGGTGACCAAAGCGCTGCGATGCGCGCCCAGACCTGCGGCATCAAGATACCAGCCCAGATGTTTGCGCGCCACACGGGGGCCAAGGTCGGGGCCGTAGAAGGCCTGCATCTGATCGTAATGGTCAATCACCAGATCGGCCAGCGCGTCGCCCTGTGGCACCGCCGGGGCTGGCGTGCCATACAAGGCGGCAGAGATTTGCGCCAACCGCCACGGTGCGCCTTGCGCGCCGCGCCCGATCATCACGCCATCGGCCCCCGACAGGGCCAGCGCCGCGCGGGCTGATGCCGCATCAAGGATATCGCCATTGGCGATCACCGGGATATCAACCGCCGCTTTAACCGCACGAATGGCGGCCCAATCGGCACGGCCTTTGTAGAACTGGCACCGCGTGCGGCCATGGATGGTGATCATCGCAATCCCGGCACTTTGGGCGCGGGTGGCAAGACTGGCGGCGTTCAGCGTCTCGTCGTCCCAGCCCAGCCGGGTTTTCAGGGTGACAGGCACCGAAACCGCGCCCACAACCGCGTCGATCAACCGCAGCGCCTGATCAAGATCGCGCATCAGCGCCGATCCGCAGGCTCCGGTCGTCACCCGCTTGGCCGGGCATCCCATGTTGATGTCAATCACCTGCGCGCCCATGTCGGCCACATAGCGCGCGGCCTCGGCCATCCATTGCGGCTCACGCCCGACCAGTTGCACCGACGTGGCGGTTTCCCCGAACCCCAATTCGGCGCGCGCACGGGCCAGGGGTTTGGCTTGCACCACCTCTTGGCTGGCGACCATTTCCGATACGACGAGGCCCGCGCCAAACCGCGCCACCATCCGGCGGAACGGCAGATCGGTGATCCCGGCCATCGGGGCCAGAATCACCGGGGGGTTGAGCGTTATGTTTCCAAGCGTTGGGGTCATTGATCATCCGTTTGTTGCGCAAACCTTGCGCTTATCCTGCAGCATGGCCAAGGGCCTGCCCCCACTTTATGCCCGATTTTTCAGCAATGCACAAATTTTGTGCGGTCACGCTGCTTTTGCAGGCCAGATTGTCATGCGGGCGCGGCTGATTTAGACAGATTACAAAGGAAGATACCATGACCATCGCTGCCATCATCACTGCCGCCGGGCGCGGCACCCGCGCAGGCGGCGATTTGCCCAAGCAGTGGCAATTGCTGGCCGGGCGGCCCGTGGTTGCGCACGCGCTGGACGCTTTTGCCGGCATGCTGCGGGTGTTGACGGTGCATCCAGATGACAGGGCGCTGGCAAACGGCTTGGGCAGTGATGCGATTATAGTCGAAGGCGGGGCCACGCGGGCGGACTCGGTCCGGGCGGGGTTGCAGGCATTGGCGGGGCGCGGCGTGACCCGCGTGTTGATCCACGACGGCGCGCGTCCTTTGGTATCGCAGGCGGTGATTGCGCGTGTGATCGACGCTTTGGGAAACCATGCCGGGGCGGCCCCTGCTTTGGCGGTTTCCGATGCGCTGTGGCGCGGGATCGATGGAATGGTCAGTGGCACGGCTGATCGCGCAGGGCTTTACCGCGCGCAAACTCCGCAGGGCTTTCACTATGACGCAATTCTGGCCGCCCATCTGGCCCATCCCGGGGATGCGGCGGATGATGCAGAGGTTGCCCGCGCGGCGGGTCTGCCAGTGGCCATCGTGGCGGGAGACGAGGCGAATATAAAGCTGACCTACCCTGCCGATTTCGCGCGGGCGACGGCGATGATGAAGGAGACGTCGATGGACATGCGGGTGGGCAACGGCTTTGACGTGCATGCCTTCACGGCGGGCGATCAGGTGTGGTTGTGCGGGGTGTCGGTGCCACATTCCGCCGGATTGCTGGGCCATTCGGATGCCGATGTCGGCATGCACGCGCTGACCGATGCGATCTATGGCGCGCTGGGGATGGGCGATATCGGCGTGCATTTCCCCCCGTCCGATCCGCAATGGAAGGGGGCGGCCAGTCATATCTTCCTATCGCACGCGATGGCGCGCGCGCGCGCGCGGGGCTATGCTTTGGCAAACTGTGATGTGACGTTGATCTGCGAACGCCCGAAGATCAGCCCGCATCAAGCGGCGATGCGCGCGGCACTGGCCGCGATCATGGCGGTTGAGGTTGAGCGGATATCGGTAAAAGCCACCACATCCGAGGGCCTTGGGTTCACAGGCCGCGCAGAAGGCATCGCGGCCATGGCCACCTGCGCACTGGTGCGGGCATGAGCCGGATTTTGGCGATCTTCTTTGGTGCGGGCTTGCTGCGCCCCGCGCCGGGCACCTGGGGGTCACTGGTGGCCGTGCTGCTGGCGGTGCTGATTTATGGCTATCTAGGGTTCGTCGTGTTGTTGGTGGCCACAATTGCCGTCACCGGCTGGGGCTTTTGGGCCGTTGAGCGCGAATTGGCAGACCGGCCCGGCGATGACCCGTCTGAATTTGTGATCGACGAAGTCGCTGGCCAATGGATTGCCCTGCTGTTCCCGGCGGCGGCGTTTTGGGGACGGGGGAGTGATGGCTTTTTGCCCTACCCTGCCCCGCTGGCTGCGTTTTTGTTTTTCCGGCTGTTCGATATCTGGAAACCTTGGCTGGTGGGCCGGGCGGATGCGCGGCATGACGCGGCAGGGGTGATGCTGGATGATCTGTGGGCGGGGCTGTTTGCCGGCATGGCGACGATTTTGGCGGGCGTGATCTATCATGTGATCTTGTTCGCATGACGCCCGAAGCGATCCTGACCGCAGCTCG
>JAYUHO010000021.1:0-2710 GCA_043766915.1 Cypionkella sp. | reverse complement strand
AGCGCCATCGCCACCGCAAGACCAACGTTCCCGCCACCGATAATAACGATACGTTCTTGTTTCTTTGTGGTTTTACCGAAAATTTCCATGGCGCGGGTGACGTCTTGGGAATGGGTGAAAAGATAGATCATGTCAGCGGAAAACAACTGATCGTCTGCGTCTGGCGCAAACAACCGCCCCTCACGCCGCACCCCCACCACAATGGCCCGAAGGGTGGGAAACAGATCGTTCAATTGCCGCAAGGGGGTGTTCAACACCGGGCAATCATCGTCTAACGCAATGCCCAATAGCTGGGCTTTGCCGTTCATAAAGCTTTCAGTATCAAAGGTTGCAGGGGCTGCCAGCCGTTGCAAAGCGGCCTCGGCGACCTCCCGCTCGGGGCTGATCACCACGTCGATGGGCAAATGATCGCGCCGGTAAAGATCGGAATACATCGCATGCATATAAGACTGCGACCGCAACCGCGCGATTTTACGCTGCACGCCAAAGATCGAATGGGCCACCTGACAGGTGACCATATTCACCTCATCCGAATAGGTGGCGGCGATGATCATGTCGGCGTCGCGCGCACCGGCCCGTTCCAGCACATCGGGGTAACTGGCAAACCCCGCAACACCTTGAACATCAAGCGTTTCTGTAGCGCGGCGTACCAGATCGGCGTTGACATCAACCACAGTGACATCGTTCTTTTCGCCCGACAGATGCCGTGCGATCTGCCAGCCAACCTGGCCCGCGCCGCAAATGATCACCTTCATGCCGTGCCCCCTTGGCGAACCGTCAGGCCCCTTGCATCGCAGAACGGCGGCATGCGGTCAATCAAGCGTCATCGTCGCCGTCGTCGTCATCGCCGCCGTTGCGACCCGATTTTGAAGTGGTCACAACCCCCAGCGATTTCAGTTTGCGGTGCAGCGCCGATCGTTCCATGCCAACAAATCCAGCCGTGCGGCTGATGTTGCCGCCAAAGCGGTTGATCTGGGTCAGCAGATATTCGCGTTCAAACACCTCACGCGCCTCGCGCAGCGGCAAAGTCGCCATCACGCCGCCCAGCACCATCCGCCCGCCAGAGTCTGCCGCCACTTCCTGCCCCGGCAATTCACGCGCTTCAACCGGGCCTGCCCCATCGCCAAGGATCAGCACGCGCTCTATCACATTGCGCAACTGGCGCACGTTTCCGGGCCATTGCATGGTTTGCAACATCGCCTCGGCCTCGGTTGTCAGGTTGCGCAGCGGCAGACCTTGGGTGCGGTGAAACATCTCGATGAAGGCACGGGTCAGTTCTGGGATATCCTCGCGCCGTTCGGCCAGCGATGGCACCGCAATCGGCACCACGTTCAGGCGATCATAAAGTTCCTGCCGCACCCGGCCTTGGGCGATTTCCACCCGCAAATCGCGCGTTGTCGAAGAGATTACCCGCAGATCAACCCGCACTTTGTCGGACCCGCCGACGCGCAGAAAGGTTTGCTCGGTCAGCACCCGCAAGATTTTTGATTGCGTTCCCAATGGCATATCGGCCACGTCATCGAAATAAACCACGCCACCATGCGCCTGTTCCAGCAGACCTTTTTCAACACCGCGTTCGGCGGTTTCGCGGCCAAACAGCACCTCTTCCATGCGTTCAGGCTCTATCGAGGCAGAGGACACCGACACAAACGGCGCGGTGGACCGCCCGGAATTGGTGTGAATGAACCGCGCCGCCATTTCTTTGCCCGCCCCTGCAGGCCCGGTCAGCATCACTCGTCCATTTGACTTGGTGACCTTTTCAAGCTGTGCTTTCAAGGCCTTGAAGGATGTACTTGATCCAAGCATTTCGCTGGCCGATACGTCGCGCCGCCGCAAATCGGCGTTCTCGCGGCGCAAACGGCTGGTTTCCATCGCGCGGCTGACGACCACCATCAACTGATCAATGTTGAACGGCTTTTCGATAAAATCATAGGCCCCCTGCTTGATCGCCGCCACCGCGATTTCGATATTGCCATGGCCAGAAATGATCACCACCGGAATATCGGGGTTGTCGCGTTTCACAGATTTCAGAATGTCGATCCCGTCCATCCGGCTGTCTTTCAGCCAGATATCCAAGATCATCAGACTGGGCGGCTCGGCATTAATCTCGGTCATGCAATCGTCAGAATTTGCCGCCAAACGGATGCTGAACCCTTCATCTTTCAAGATATCCCCGATCAGCTCGCGGATGTCTTTTTCGTCGTCAACGATCAGAATACTGCTCATTTTATCCCCCTTGGCCGGTTACGGCGGCTGTGCGGCCAGCCCGCTTGCGCGGGGTGCGGGGCAGACGGATCACCGCCATTGCCCCGATATGACCTGTGTTTTCTTCAAAGGCGGGCGCGTCTTCCAACGTCAACGTCCCGCCATGTTCTTCGACAATCTTCTTGACGATGGGCAAGCCAAGTCCGGTGCCCTTTTCGCGTGTGGTGACATAGGGTTCAAACAGCCGCGCACGATCGGGCGGCAGGCCTGTGCCATTGTCGGCAATGGTGATGGTCACTTCGGCATCGCTGGCCACCATGGCCACGCGAATTTCCGGGGCTTGTCCTGCAGATGAACCATTTTCATGCAAAGATTCAATGGCTTCTCCTGCGTTCTTAATCAGATTTGTTAAGGCCTGACCAATCATCGTGCCGTCAAGATCCATCACAACCGGCTTTTCAGGAAAGCTGCGCCGAAACCGCACGCCGGGCTGACCGTTTTCCTG
>JAYUHO010000020.1:0-2726 GCA_043766915.1 Cypionkella sp. | reverse complement strand
AGAACGCGAAGGCTGACTTTGCGGTGCAGATCGACCCCGAGGCCGGGTTCGAGGATATGCTGGCGCGCTATCCGAAAGCGCAGGTTCGCAACTTTGATGGGGCGGCGGGCGTGTCTGAAATGGATGCGCTGATTGCTTATCTGCAAATGCTTGGCACGTTGGTCGATTTTTCGACCTTCAATGCCGACGCCAGCCGCTAGGGGGCCGGGATGCACATTTATTCGATGATGCGCGAATTTGCTGACAGCTGGGCGCTACTCAGCCTGACCTTGGTGTTTATTGCGGTGTTTGCGTGGGCCTTTCGGCCAGGCGGTCGCAAGGTGCATCAAGATACCGCGGATATTCCGTTCCGGCATGATGACAAGCCCTTGCCTGTTGCCCCCCGCAAGGAGGCCGAAAAATGAGCGTGAAGCCGACAAAACCCGTGAAGCAAGAAATCGAAACCACCGGCCATGTCTGGGATGGCATCGAAGAGTTGAACACGCCGATGCCGCGCTGGTGGCTGTGGACGTTTGTCGGCACCATCATCTGGGGCCTCGGATACAGCGTTGCCTATCCGGCATGGCCGCTGATCCACGGTGCGACGCCGGGCCTGTTAGGGGCGTCCACCCGCGCCGATGTGGCGGCCGACATTCAACGGTTCGAGGCGGCAAATTCCGAGATATCCGCCCGGCTTGCCAGTGCCGATCTGGCCGCGATTGCCACAACGCCGGAATTGCAGGCCTATGCCACCTCGGCGGGGGCGGCGATTTTCAGGACCAATTGCAGCCAATGTCATGGCAGCGGTGCGGCCGGAGTGCAGGCATCTGGCTATCCGAATTTGCTGGATGATGATTGGCTTTGGGGCGGCGATATTGCGTCTATCCACACCACAATCACCCATGGTGTGCGCAATGACACCGATCCCGATACGCGCTTTTCGCAAATGCCCGCGTTTGGCGAAATTCTGGAAAGGGCGCAGATTGACCAGGTTGTGCAGCATGTCCTGGCCATTTCTGGCCAAGACCATGATGCATCCCTTGCAGGTTTGGGGGCGGTAGTATTTGCCGAAAACTGTGCGGCTTGCCACGGTGAGGCAGGCATCGGTAACCGCGAATTGGGGGCACCAAACTTGACTGATGCCATTTGGCTATACGGCAATAGCACGGAAAAGCTCCTGCAAACAGTGACCTACGCCCGCAACGGGGTGATGCCGAACTGGAACAACAAGCTGTCCGAAACCCAGATCAGGGCAGTTGCCGCCTATGTTCACCAACTGGGCGGCGGCGAATAACGCCGCCCGCCGAACCACAAACGTCTGAATCGGAGCGCAAGTGTCTTTGTCTGATACCCCGCCACCCAGCCTTTACGCAGCGCGTGAACCAATATTTCCGCGCCGGGTGAAAGGCACCTTTCGCACGTTGAAATGGTGGATCATGGGGTTCACGCTGGGGATCTATTACCTCGCCCCCTGGATCAGATGGGATAGAGGTGCCGCGCTGCCCGATCAGGCGGTTCTGGTCGATCTGGCCGGTCGGCGCTTTTTCATGTTCTGGATCGAGATCTGGCCGCACGAGTTTTACTTTGTGGCCGGCCTGCTGATCATGGCCGGGCTGGGGCTGTTTCTGTTTACCTCGGCGTTGGGCCGGGTCTGGTGCGGTTATGCCTGCCCGCAAACGGTATGGACCGATCTGTTCATTCTGGTGGAACGCTGGACCGACGGTGACCGCAACGCACGGATCAAGCTGTGGAACGCCCCGTGGACGGCGCGCAAAGCCGGGTTACGCGCGGTGAAGTGGTCGATCTGGCTGCTGATCTCGGTGGCGACTGGCGGCGCCTGGGTGTTCTATTTCACCGATGCGCCAACGCTGCTGCGCAACCTGGTAACCGCCAACGCGCACCCGGTTGCCTACATCACCATTCTGGTGCTGACGCTGACCACGTTCGTGTTTGGCGGCTTCATGCGCGAGCAGATTTGCATCTACGCTTGCCCATGGCCGCGCATTCAGGCCGCCATGCTGGACGAGGAGTCGCTGACCATCGGTTACCGCGATTGGCGGGGCGAGCCGCGCGGCAAACACCGCAAGGCGACAGGCGCAGATGCCTTGGGCGATTGCATTGATTGCAACGCCTGCGTCGCGGTTTGCCCGATGGGGATCGACATTCGCGATGGCCAGCAGATGGCCTGCATCACCTGCGGTCTTTGCATCGATGCCTGTAATGACGTGATGGCCAAGGTCGGCAGCCCGCCAAACCTGATCGGCTATCTGGCGCTGTCGGACGAGGTTGCCGAACGCGCCGGTGCCAAGCCAAGATCGATCTGGAAACATGTGTTCCGCCCGCGCACGGTTATGTACACCATGCTGTGGGGATCGGTCGGCATGGCGCTGATCGTCGCGTTGTTCATTCGCCAACCCATTGATATGACTGTGGCGCCGGTGCGCAATCCGACCTTTGTAACGCTGTCCGATGGATCGGTTCGCAACACATATGATGTGCGGTTGCGCAACAAGAACGGCGAGCCGCGGGCGTTTCAGATCTCGACCATCACTGATCTTGGGCTGCAATTGTCGCTGGAAGGCGTCACCGGTCTGGTCGTGACCGTGCCCGCTGACCAGACCATGCTGCAACGGGTTTATGTGACCGCGCCCGCAGGCAGCGTGGCGGCAACAACGGACCGCTCGGACCTGCGGTTGTGGGTCGGTGACACGTCAAACACCGACCGCGTGTACAAAGACACCAACTTT
>JAYUHO010000019.1:0-2729 GCA_043766915.1 Cypionkella sp. | reverse complement strand
GCGCGGTACAAGGCCGCGCAGGGGTTCAGCGTCTGGCACCCGATGGGGTGGGATGCCTTTGGAATGCCGGCAGAAAACGCCGCGATGGAGCGGGGCGGCCACGCCAAGGACTGGACCTATGGCAACATCGCGGACATGCGGGCGCAGACGAAGCCCCTTGGCCTGTCGATTGACTGGAGCCGCGAGTTTGCCACCTGCGACCCGGAATATTACGGCCAGCAGCAGAGCATGTTCATCGACATGATGGCGGCGGGATTGGTGTACCGCAAGGCGGCAGTCGTGAACTGGGATCCGGTCGATATGACCGTGCTGGCCAATGAACAGGTGATCGACGGCAAAGGCTGGCGTTCCAATGCGGTGGTAGAGCGGCGGGAACTGACGCAATGGTTTTTCAAGATCAGTGATTACTCCGGCGAGTTGCTGTCGGCGTTGGACGGGCTGACCAACTGGCCCGAGAAAGTCCGCCTGATGCAGGCCAACTGGATCGGCAAATCGCGCGGCCTGCAGTTTGCCTTCACGACAACGGGCGCGCCGAATGGCTTTGATCGGCTGGATGTTTATACCACCCGCCCCGATACGCTGCTGGGCGCGTCGTTTGCGGCGATCTCCCCTGATCACCCTTTGGCCAAGTATCTGGAGCGTCACGATCCGGCAGTGGCCGAGTTTGTTGCCGAATGTCGCCGCGGGGGTACCACCGAAGAGGCGATGGAAAAGGCCGAAAAGCGCGGGTTTGATACCGGCATACGCGTGCTGCATCCGTTTGATAACACAGTCGAACTGCCCGTCTACATCGCGAATTTTGTGCTGATGGAGTACGGCACCGGTGCCATTTTCGGCTGCCCAGCGCATGATCAGCGGGATTTTGACTTTGCCACCAAATACGGTCTGCCTATTCCAGCCGTGTTCGTCCCAGAAAATTTTGAACTCGTTGAAGATGCAAATGCCCATCCAGAACTATTCTGGCATCGGAACGTCGGCTATACCCGCTTTGATAAGGCCACGGGGCCCTACAATGCAAAAGCATTTTGCTTGGATGAAGAAGCCTTCGTTCCGATGAAATCCGAGCGTGTCCGCTATATTCGTGGCTTTGCGGGCGAGCCCATTCAAACCGGCGAGGCTGCCGTCACCGCCGCCATCACCCATTGCGAATCTGTGGGCGTCGGGCGCGGTGTGACAAATTACCGCCTGCGCGATTGGGGGATTTCCCGCCAACGCTATTGGGGGTGCCCGATTCCTGTGATCCATTGCGACGCTTGCGGTGTGGTGCCAGAGGCCAAAGAAAACCTGCCGGTGCGCCTGCCCGATGATGTGACCTTCGATATCCCCGGCAATCCGCTGGATCGTCACCCGACCTGGCGCAATTGCACCTGCCCGAAATGCGGGGCGGGTGCGCGGCGCGAAACCGACACAATGGACACTTTCGTCGATTCGTCTTGGTATTACGCCCGCTTTACCGCGCCGCATGCCACCACGCCAACGATTGCCGAAGACGCCGCCTATTGGATGAACGTCGATCAATACATCGGCGGGGTGGAACACGCGATCCTGCACCTGCTGTATTCCCGCTTCTTCGCCCGCGCGATGCACGCCACGGGCCATCTGCCTGCTATGGCAATCGAGCCGTTCAACGCCTTGTTCACCCAAGGCATGGTGACGCATGAGATATACAAAACCACCGACGCCAACGGCCGCCCGGTCTATCACCTGCCTGAGAATATTGTGTGGAAAGAAGGGAGACCTTTCGTCAAACCCCGAAGCGGGCCCCTATCACTGTTTCCTGAAGCAAATTATCTTACCGCAGGCGAAAAGAACCCCGGCATCTTGCAACTTCTGCAGGAGGTCGAGGTCATCCCCTCCGCCAAAATGTCGAAATCCAAGAAAAACGTCGTCGACCCCGACAAAATCATCGCGGCCTTCGGCGCAGACACAGCGCGCTGGTTCGTAATGTCCGACTCCCCCCCCGAACGCGATGTCGAATGGACGGCATCGGGGGCCGAGGCCACGCATAAACACCTGTCCCGCGTCTGGACGTTGTGCGACCGCATCGGATCAATGCCCCCCGACCATCAGGGCACCGGAGACGCCGATCTGACCCGCGCCACCGCCCGCGCGGTGCATGAAGTGACGCAAGGCATTGAAGGCTTCGCTTTCAACAAGGCCATCGCGAAACTTTACGAATTCACCAACACCCTGTCACGCGCCAACGCCTCTACCCCCGCGATGAAACAAGCCATCCGCACGCTGGCGCAACTGATGCAGCCGATGACGCCGCATATCGCCGAATCGATCTGGGCCTATCAGGGCGGCGCGGGTCTGTGCGCCAACGCCGCCTGGCCCATCGCCGATCCGGCCCTGCTGGTTGAAGATACCGTCATCCTGCCCATCCAGATCAACGGCAAACGCCGGGCGGAAATCAGCGTGCCCGCCGATATGCCCGCGTCCGAGATTGAAAAGCTGGCACTTGCAGACCAAGATGTGGTCAAATTCCTGGCCGGCCAGCCGATCAAGAAAATCATCGTGGTTCCGGGGCGCATCATCAATGTCGTTGTATAGGCGCAGAACCATTATCTTAATGCCACTGGCCCTTGCTGCCTGCGGCTTTACCCCCGCCTATGGCCCCGGCGGCCCGGCTGCTGGGATAACCGGCACCATCCGCGCCGCCGACCCCACCGATAAAAACGCCTTCCATCTGGTGGCACGTCTGGACCAACGCCTTGGCCGCCCAAAGG
>JAYUHO010000018.1:0-19059 GCA_043766915.1 Cypionkella sp. | reverse complement strand
GGCGATTTTGGGCGGAGATGGGCATGGCAGCGACTCCCGTTCGGCGGCAAATTTGGCGGACACTACGGGGGCTGGGCGGTGGGGTCAAGCCTTTGCGTCAAAAGGAATGTATAGCTATATCAATAGCTTGATGCAGTTGCGCCGAACCGATCTTGGCTGTATGGTGGGCCTTCGATAAATCCATGGGGATGGAACACCAGATGTCTTTGCGCGACCGTCTACAGACGGCCTTGAAAGAGGCGATGAAAGCCAAGGCGGCAGCGCGGCTGTCAACCCTGCGGCTGATCAATGCGGCGATCAAAGATCGCGAGATTGCCAATCGCGGCGAGGCTGACGCCGCCGAGGTGACAGATGCCGATATTCTGGCGCTGATGTCGAAAATGGTCAAACAACGCATGGAATCCGCCCGCGCCTATGAAGAAGGCGGGCGGCTGGAACTGGCGGAAAAAGAGACGAATGAAATCAAGGTGATCGAAGAATTTCTGCCGCGCCAGTTGTCGGGGGATGAGGTAGAGGCAGCGGTTGTCGATGCCATCGCGGCGTCGGGGGCCAGCAGCATCCGCGATATGGGCCGGGTGATGGCGGTGCTGAAGGGCAAATACACCGGGCAGATGGATTTCGGGGCTGTGGGGCCGGCCGTAAAGGCGCGGTTGGGGTAACACCTGCCGCAGCCCCGGGCGTGATCCGGGGCCTATACCCCACCGCAAAGAGGCCCCGGATCACGTCCGGGGCTGCGGCGGGATTGGCTTGGGTTTCGGTCAATCGCCCAAGACCAAAGACTTGGGAAGCCAAGACGTCTGCACCGGATCATTGCTGCAGTTTTGTCAGCCTTTCCGCCAATTCGCCCCGCAAAGCCACCCGTTCGGCAGGCGTCAGAAACGCACCCAGTTCCACCTCGCGGCCATTTCCGGTCAGGGTCAGATAGTCTGGCACCGGGCCATCTTTGGCGTGCAGGGTCAGGCGCACCCAATGCGGATTGGCCTGCCAATCCTGCCGCCGCCCGCGCGGGCCGTGGCGCACAAGGGTGATTTGACCTTCGGTCAGGCACAGGTCTTCGACAATCTCGGCGTCGCGATAACTGCGCTGCAGGGCCCACCAGATGGCGGCGATTGCCGCCGCCAGAAATGGCAGCAGGCCCCACAGAACCGGAGAGCCGATCACCGCAAACAGCGGCACGGCAAGCAGCGCCGCCGTGCCGCCGATGAACCACACGAAACCGCGCCGGGGCAAGGATCGGTAAGGCCACAGGTGCAGGTGGGTTTCCTGGGGCGGCGAGGGAAGAAATTCGTAGGGCATCGCGAAAAGATAGCGGGGGAAGATGTGAAGGGAAGAGGGCGTAAAGCCGCAGAATGCAATTTGTGGTGGCCTGCCAAATCAAAAGGCCCCGAACTTTGTCGGGGCCTTTTGCTATCTCACAATCTTAATGCGCGTGACCTTTGTCCCAGTCGCTGCGCTTGGGCAGTTGCTCGAACGTGTGTTCGGGCGGCGGGCAGGGCAGGGTCCATTCCAGCGTGTCGGCGTATTCGTTCCAGTAGTTGTTCTCGGTGATCTTTTTACCCGCAAACAACGTGTAGAACACGATGCCAAGGAAGAACACGAAGGACGCGAAGGACAGGAACGCGCCATAGCTGGAGATGGTGTTCCAGTATTCAAACGCCTCGGGATAGTCGATGTAACGGCGTGGCATGCCTTGACGGCCCAGGAAGTGCTGCGGGAAGAACGTCAGGTTCGATCCGATGAACATCGCAAAGAAATGCAGCTTGCCTGCCCATTCCGGGTATTGCCGGCCCGACATTTTGCCAATCCAGAAATACACCCCGGCAAAGATGCCAAACACCGCCCCCAAACTCATCACATAGTGGAAGTGCGCGATGACATAATAGGTGTCGTGGTAGGCGCGGTCGATCGGGGCTTGGGACAGAACGATCCCTGTTACGCCGCCGACGGTGAACAAGAAGATGAACCCGATGGCGAACAGCATCGGGGTCTTGAATTCAATCGAGCCGCCCCACATCGTGGCGATCCAGCTGAAAATCTTGATGCCCGTCGGCACCGCGATCACCATGGTGGCCAGCATGAAGTAGCTTTGCTGCGTCACCGACATACCGACGGTGTACATGTGGTGCGCCCAGACCACAAAGCCCAGCACGCCAATCGCCACCATTGCATAGACCATCGGCAGATAGCCAAAGATCGGCTTGCGCGAAAAGGTCGAGATGACCTGCGAAACAATCCCAAACGCCGGGATCACGATGATATACACCTCGGGGTGACCAAAGAACCACAGGATGTGCTGATACAGTATCGGATCACCGCCACCGGCGGGATCAAAGAACGTGGTGCCAAAGTTGCGGTCGGTCAGCAGCATAGTGATTGCCCCCGCCAGAACCGGCAGTGACAGCAGGATCAGCCAGGCGGTGACAAAGATCGACCAGCCAAACAACGGCACTTTGTGCAGGGTCATCCCCGGCGCGCGCATGTTCAGGAATGTAGTGATCATGTTGATCGCGCCAAGGATGGATGAGGCCCCCGAAAGGTGAACCGCAAAGATCGCCAGATCCATCGCATAGCCGGTTTCAGTGGTCGACAGCGGCGGATACAAAACCCACCCCACGCCAGACCCCAACTGATCATTGCCACCCGGCGAGAACACCGATGCAATCGCCAGCGAGGTGCCCGCAACATACATCCAGTAGGACAAGTTATTCATCCGTGGAAACGCCATATCCGGCGCGCCGATCTGCAACGGCATGAAATAGTTGCCAAACCCGCCGAAGAGTGCCGGAATAACCACAAAGAACATCATCAGGATGCCGTGGGCCGTGACGGTCACGTTCCAGATATGGCCATCAGGCGTGCAGGCGCGGCCGGCATCTGCGACAAAGCGCAAGCCTTCTTCGCACATGTATTGCACGCCCGGATGCATCAGCTCCAGCCGCATATACACGGTGAAGATCACCGAAAGCAGGCCAACAAAGCCGCCGGTGAACAGATAAAGAATTCCGATATCCTTGTGGTTGGTTGACATGAACCAACGGGTGAAAAATCCACGTTGGTCATAATCATGGCCATGGATGGCTGCGTCGGCCATTGGCGTCTCCCGTAATCGTTGCGATCTGTCCTGCAGGTATAGTCAGTGCAGGTTTACACTTTGTCTTTAGTTTGCGCGCTTGCGCAGAGCAATGTCTGACTTTGACGCAGGGCGCATTTTTTTTGACGGTTTTTGAGAATGCCCAAACCGCTTAATGACAACATAGGGCTTCGCGCAAAATATCAACCAAAACAGGCCACGCAATTGCTGCGCGGCCTATCTGGTGAAAAGGTCAGCGGTAAACTGTGTCAGCCTTGAAATAAGATCACTTCGGCCATGCCTGCTTCGAACGCCCGCCCGTTGATCACGGCCGCAATGCGCGACACATCGCCGGGCAGGGTATAGCGACAGTCCGAAAACGCAGGGATGGTCTGATCGCCATTCGGCAGGTTGAACCAGCGCAACCGGTCATCGGCCTTGAACACCCGCAGATGCACCGCGACGCCGGTGCGATTGCGGATCAGCACGGAATCGTCCTGTGTAATCGTGATGGTGTCGCCGGGATTGATCAGACCTTGCGGGCGGTCATTGGCGGTGACTCGCACCTGGGTCAGCATGTCATGGAAAATCCAGGTGCCCGAGCCGCCTGCGGGCAGGTCAAACTGGCCAGCGGGCAGGGGTGCCAGCATGATCATGTCGCCGGGGTTGAACACTTTCACGGTTTTTGGCGATGCAGTGGCGTTGTGGATGGTGAATATCCGGGGCGGCTGTGGCGGGGCAATCACGTCTGCCGGTGGCGCTGCGAAGCCATAGCTTTGGGTGAAAAAGCAAAACACCTCGGATCCGGCCGCCGCCGGTGCGCCAGTGCAATGCCGCATCTGCGTTGTGGCCAAGGGGTTGGCGATACTAAGTTCAACCCGAACGGTGGCATCGTTGGGGTAGTTCGGATCGTAAACGCGAATGGCCAGATCGGTGCCATCCAGATCATAGCCCCAGGCCAGCACCTGATGGTTATGTCCCATCAGTGCCGGATCGGCGGATTTCACCAGGATCAGCGCCATCGGCATCAGCCGCCCGGCATCCAGACCGGCGCGAATTTTCGGCCACTCCTCGGCAATCGCCACCCAGGCGCGGCCGCGCGGGGCCAACCCCGCCTGACTGGCCCATGTTTCATGGTCGGGCAAGGCGGGGCTCATCAGCCCATAATACCGCAACGGGCCGACGGGCAGCTCGAAACTGTCCATCAGGCGGCGGGCAAGGAAGTTGAACAGCGGGCCAGAGGCGGGCGGATCGGTCCAATCAGGCGGCAACTGGCCTGCCTCAAACAGATCACGCACAGCGAACGCCATCCCGCCGCACAGCCCGTTCGATGCATCGCCAATGGCAATATTCGCACCGGCGATATTGATCTGATAATCGGGCACCTGCGGGAAGTTATTGGCAAAATGAAAGCCATGCGTGGCGGGGGCAAAACCCGTCACCCGCACCATCGCCACATTGGTGCCGGTGGCCCAAAGCGCGCGGCCATCGGCGGCATAGATCACCAGATTGCCGTCATCCTGCAACACCAGAACTGCGCCCGCATTGCCGTCGGTGCCGCTGGCCCAGATCGGCACACCGTCGCTGCGGTACAGCACCAGATTGCCGTCACCCTGAAAGCTGGCCCCGCCGACATCACTGCCATCGGTGCCGGTCGCCCATTTTGGTGTGCCATTGGCGCGGTACAGCACCAGATTGCCATCGCTTTGCATCACGACGCGATGCCCGCCATTGGGAGACGTAAGTTCAGTGCCGCCCATAAGGGTCTGATCGGCAAAAAGCCTGTCTGTCATATTGCATTCCTTTGAAAATATGCCGAAAAATTGAAAATCTAAATAGAAGGTCAAGTAAACCTAACCCGCGCTGCGCGACAAGTCTGGTATTCCAGACCCTTGCCCGGATCGTGCAAAACTACGTCAAACTGGGCTAAAACTATGCGTCAGCTGTCCCAACATATCCCGCCGGAGAAGTCTACGTTGAAATCTGGCGCACTTGGGTTCAGCACGGACCGCAGCGGCAATCCTGTCACCGCCGATGCAAGAATATCGTCCACTCAACGGCCCGTTTTTCATCGATCAAGTGTTACTGTGCACTGAAAAAACTTTGTCAAAACAGTGCATCAAAGCGGCATCGAGATCGGCCATCGACACCGGCAGGCCCAGATCGACCAGTGACGTGACGCCATGCCCGGTAATCCCACAAGGCACGATGCCGTCAAAATGCGACAGGTCGGGCTCGACGTTGATTGAGATGCCGTGAAACGACACCCAGCGGCGCAGTTTTACGCCGATGGCGGCGATTTTATCTTCGCGCAAGGTGCCGTCCGGGTTTGGCGCGCGGTCGTGCCGCACCACCCAAACACCCACACGGCCCGCGCGGCGCTCGCCTACCACGTTAAACTCGGCCAGCGTGGCGATGATCCAGTCTTCCAGCGCAACGACAAACTGGCGCACATCGCGCCCGCGCGTGTTCAGATCAAGCATCGCATAAGCCACGCGCTGACCGGGGCCGTGATAGGTGTATTGGCCGCCACGCCCTGCAGTGAACACCGGAAACCGGTCAGCATCAATCAGATCGGCGGCGCGCGACGAGGTGCCTGCGGTATAAAGCGGCGGGTGTTCCAGCAGCCAGATCGTCTCGGGCGCGGTTCCGGCGGAAATCGCGGCCACCCGCGTCTCCATCGCCGCCAAGGTTTCGGCATAGGGCGCGAGGCCCGTCAGATGCTGCCATTCCAACACGATGATCTGGTGATCCTTTTTGTATCTGCGGCGGCAAGGGTGAGTCAGAAATGGCGGCAAACGGTGGCGAATGCAACCAATGGCGCGCGCGATTGGCACCAGAATCCCTCTTTTCATCAACGCGCAGTGCGGCTACACAACCGCCACCAAGACCAAAGTGTGCGGATATGGCGGAATTGGTAGACGCGCAGCGTTGAGGTCGCTGTGGGGTAACACCCGTGAAGGTTCGAGTCCTTTTATCCGCACCACCCCCACCGAAAAACCATCAGCATTTGAACCTAATCCTCAGCAATTTTTGCTGCGTGGTTAAGGCTTGGTTCGGGGTCGCCCGGTTATGCCGCCTGGACCTGCTCTTGCAGGCGGCGCGCGCGAGGCATTGCGAATGGCGACTTATACCGGAACCAGTGGCAATGATGCGGTCAGTTATGGCGGCAACAGCAACGACCATATGTCGGGCGGCGCCGGCAATGACAGCCTGAACGCAGGCGGCGGGCAAGACATTGTCTATGGCGGCACAGGCAAGGATACGGTCGATGGTGGCGCTGGCAATGACACATAGTCGGGCGGGACGGGCAACGACACGCTGCGCGGCGGGGCAGGCGATGATACACTGGCGGGCGGGGCGGGCGATGATCGGTTTGTATTCGAGCGCAGGGGCGGACATGACGCGATTGCCGATTTTGATATCACGCTGCACGGCGGCCATACGGCCGATCAACTGGATGTCGGTGATCTGACCCACCCCGACAGCAGCCCGGTGCGCGCCTGGGATGTTGTGGCGACAGATGACGGCCACGGCAACGCGCTGCTGACGTTTCCAATGCGGGAAAGCGTTGTTTTGCAGGGCGTCGCCGCCAAGACCTTTGCCAACAGCGATTTGCTGTCTGCGATGGGTGTGCCGTGCTTTGTCGCGGGCACCCAAATCGCCACGCCGCACGGCGAGCGGCCTGTGCAAGACATAGCGGCGGGGGATTTGGTGTTGACTGCGGCAGGACATGCGGTGCCGGTGATCTGGCGCGGCCACCAGGATCTTTGCTCTGCCGATCTTGCACGTCACCCCAGCCTTGCCCGCATCCGGTTTGCGCCCGGTGCCATTGGCAATCAAGCGCCGCTGTTTTTGTCGCCCCAACACGCGGTTTGCTTGCCCGGCTTGCAGGCTGGCCTGATCCGTGCCCGCCATTGTGCCGAATTTGGTGCGGGCGCGCGGGCCACCACAGGGATCAGGCAGGTGCGCTATCATCATTTGATGCTGGCTCGGCTTGATCTGCTGCTTGCCGAAGGCACGCGGGTAGAAAGCTTTTATCCCGGTCCCATGGCGATGACCGCCGTTGCGGGCAAAGATCGCCGGGAGGTGATCACGGCGATCATCGGTCTGCCGCATGGTGGCAGTCAGCACGCCGCAGCGTTGGAAAGATACGGGCCGCGCTGTCAGGCTGTGTTGACGCGGCGCGCGGCAAGGGCTGAACTGGCAGACCTGTTCGGTGCGCAGGCCACTTTGCTGCCACCCCGGCCCAAACCCGCAGCCCTACTCGTTGCACGGTCGGGGCAACCTTTGCAGTTGGCAGCTTGCTGATGCCCGCTTTTTACCCTGACGTGCCAAGATGGCGCGGACGATTGTCCTGCGGTGCCGCCCAATCTGCGCCATTCTGGCTGAAAAAACGATTAATTTTTACCCGAATGCCCCTCATTCACACAGTAATGTGTCAAAATGGGACAAGGTATTTGCATAGAATCGCAAGCTTGGTTTAAGTCGCCTCACTCAAGTGCAGGAAAACTGCCGGACCGATGGGGAGAACCGCGTGGCATCAGCCAGCCCAAACGACGCTTTCGTCGCCTTTGACCACGTTCAGAAAAGCTATGATGGAATTTCTTTGGTCGTCAAAGACCTGAATCTAAGCATTGGCAAGGGCGAGTTTCTGACGATGCTGGGGCCGTCAGGGTCGGGCAAAACCACCTGTCTGATGATGCTTGCCGGGTTTGAGACCGCCACCAACGGCGAGATCAGGCTGGATGGTCGCCCGATCAACCAAGTGCCACCCCACAAGCGCGGCATTGGCATGGTGTTCCAGAACTACGCGCTGTTTCCGCATATGACGGTGGGCGAAAACCTGTCGTTTCCGCTGGAAGTGCGCGGTATGGGCAAATCGGACCGTGAGGCGAAGGTGAAACGCGCGCTGGACATGGTGCAGATGTATGCTTTCATCAACCGCCGTCCGGCGCAACTGTCGGGCGGGCAGCAGCAGCGCATCGCTTTGGCCCGGGCGTTGGTGTTTGACCCTAATCTGGTGTTGATGGACGAACCCTTGGGCGCGCTGGACAAACAATTGCGCGAACATATGCAATTTGAAATCAAGCATTTGCATGAAAGCCTTGAGATCACAGTGGTTTATGTGACCCATGATCAGGGTGAGGCGCTGACGATGTCGGACCGGGTTGCGGTGTTCAACGATGGCCGCATTCAGCAACTGGCCCCGCCAGCCGATCTGTATGAACGGCCTGATAACAGTTTCGTGGCCCAGTTCATCGGTGAGAATAACAAACTGCTTGGCGTCGTTGAAGAATTGTCAGGCGGTAAGGCATTGGTGCGGTTAAACTCGGGTGAGTTGATTGATGCAACGCCCGTCAATGTGACGGAAAAGGGCCAAAAAACGCTGGTGTCGATCCGCCCCGAACGGGTGGAGTTCAAACCAGAGATGATGCCCGACGGCGCGCACATGGTTGCCGCCGAAGTGCTTGAAGTTATCTACATGGGCGATATCCTGCGGGTTCGGCTGAGTGTGGCCGGATCTTCGGATTTCGTGATGAAGATGCGCAATACGCTGGGACAAACCCGGCTGACCACGGGACAAAAGATCAAGGTGGGCTGGCATCCACAAGATGCCCGCGCCCTTGATCCGATGTAAATATACGACCGGCCCGCAAGGGTAAATCGGTGCCGCCCTGTGCGGAGTCTAGCTGTAACGACTGTTCAACTTGGGAGTTAACACATGAAGAAACTACTTATTCTGACCACCGCTCTGACAGCGGTGTCATTTGCCGCACAGGCCGATGTCACCGTTATGTCTTGGGGCGGCGCTTATGGCGCGGCGCAAACCGAAGCACATGTCAAACCCTTTGCTGCCAAAACCGGAATCGCAACTGTCATGGTTGACAGCGACAACCCGGCCACGCCGATCAAGGCGATGGTCGAGGCGGGCAACGTGACCATCGACGTCGCATCGGTTGAATATGCCGACGCGATCCGTTTGTGCGACGAAGGTGTTTTGGAGCCTATCGACGTGGCATCCCTGCCAGCAGGTGCCGATGGTGTGGCCGCGGCAGATGACTTTTTGCCGGGCGCTGTTACCGAATGCGGTGTGTCGACCGATATCTGGGCAAACATCTATGCCTATGACACGACTAAGATCACCGGCACCGTGCCAACAACGGTTGCCGATTTCTTTGACCTGACCAAATTCCCCGGCAAGCGCGGCCTGAAAAAGGGTGCAAAAGCGGTTCTGGAATTCGCCCTGATGGGTGACGGCGTCGCTCCTGCGGATGTTTACGCAACGCTGGGGACACCCGAAGGTCTGGACCGGGCTTTTGCCAAACTGGACACGATCAAATCCGAAGTGGTCTGGTGGGAAGCAGGCGCGCAGCCGCCACAACTGTTGGCAGATGGCGAGGTTGTCATGACCACCGCCTATAACGGCCGTATTTTCAACGCAGCCGTGGGCGAGGGCAAGCCATTCGCCATCGTGTGGGATGGCCAGATCTTTGAAAACGAAATGTATGTCGTGCCAAAGGGCGCGCCAAACAAAGACGCCGCGATGCAGTTCATCGCCTATGCGACATCCACTGAAGGCCTGCAGGCCCAGGCCATGCAGATCAGCTATGGTCCAGCCCGTAAATCGGCAAATGCCACTGAAATCCTGTATAAGGATGGCAAAACCGTAATGGGGCCAAACTTGCCAACAGCGCCTGCGAATATGGCGAATGCTTTGGAAACGTCCTCAACGTTCTGGGTCGATAAAGACGCCGAGTTGAATGAGCGTTTCAATGCCTGGCTGGCGACGAACTAAGCAAAGCTAAACCTGCGGGGGGCTGTTATGGCCCCCCGTATCCTGAATTCCCCCGATCTTTGATGTCAGAAAGCGCTGTATATGTCCGAGGTTACTGCCAACGCACCGTTGACCACCTCGGATGGCCGTTCCCTGAAATCAGCCCTGATCAAAGCGCAGTCCCGGGCGCGGCGGCGGGCATTTTTGCTTGTGGCGCCGTTATTGGTGTTTGTGGTGGTGTCGTTTATTCTGCCCATTGGGCAAATGCTGCACCGGTCGGTCTATCACGATGGGTTTTCCGCCAACGCGCCATCGGCGAAAGAGTGGTTCGCCGCCAACCCCGAAGGCACCGTGCCAGATGAAGCGGCCTATGCAGCACTGGCCCAGGATTTCAAGAAAATGCAGACGGACAAAACCGCAGGCATTGCAGGCACGCGGGTGAATTACAGCATGCCTGAAACCCGGTCTTTGATCACCGCCACCGCGCGGGTTGCCGATACATTGCTGCCGCCCTATCAGGCCGCCTTTCTGGCGGTCAATCCGAAATGGGCTGATCCCGCGGTCTGGCAGGCCATGCGGTCAGCGTCGTCGGCCTATACGGCGGATTTTTATCTGATTTCGACAGACCGAGAGCGCGCGCCGGATGGCACCATTCAAAAAGTGCCGGAAAATACCCGGATCTATATTTATCTGTTTGTCAAAACCTTCATCCTGTCTGCCCTGATCACGGTGATCTGCATGCTGCTGGCGTTTCCGGTGGCACATTTGCTGGCAACCCTGCCGATGGCCAAAGCCAATCTGCTGATGATTTTGGTGTTGCTGCCGTTCTGGACATCGCTTTTGGTGCGCACCACCAGTTGGATCGTGCTGTTGCAGGGGCAGGGCGTGGTCAATGAAACCCTGATTGCTTTGGGGATGATTGGTGAGGATGGCCGGCTGAAGATGATGTATAATCAGGCTGGCACCATTATTGTGATGACGCATGTGCTGCTGCCGTTCATGATCTTGCCGCTGTATTCGGTGATGAAAACCATTCCCCCCAGCTATGCCCGTGCGGCCCGGTCGCTGGGGGCAAGCAGCTGGACGACGTTTCGCCGTATCTATCTGCCGCAAACTTTGCCGGGCATCGGCGCGGGGGCGCTGTTGGTGTTCATTCTGGCGGTGGGCTATTACATCACGCCCGCGCTGGTGGGGGGGGCGGATGGCCAGCTGATTTCGAACTTTATCGACTTCCACATGGATAAATCGAACTGGTCGCTGGCGGCGGCCCTGTCTGCGATGCTGCTGGCGGGGGTGTTGGTGCTGTATTGGCTCTATGACCGTTTGATCGGCATCGACAATCTGAAATTGGGCTAGGGGCAATAGCATGGCACTTCCCATTTACCTTAGCCCGGCGGAGCGTTTGTGGCAGTATGCCTTCCGGTTGATCTGCACCCTTATCTTTATCTTTCTTGTCGCACCTATTTTGATCGTGATCCCGCTGTCATTCAACGCCGAGCCGTATTTCACCTTTACTGAAAAGATGCTGACGTTTGATCCTGACGGGTATTCCCTGCGCTGGTATGACTCGCTGCTGACGTTTGGCATGCAGGCCGCTGAGAATCCCCGGGACGGCAGATGGTGGTCGGATGTGTGGAACAATGCCACCTGGGTGCAGGCGGCCAAAAATTCGATCATCATCGGGTTTTGGGCCACCATCCTTGCCACTGTGTTGGGCACATTGGCGGCGCTGGGCCTAAGCCGTCCCGAAATGCCCTACCGCCGCGTGATCATGGCGATTCTGATCAGCCCGATGATTGTGCCGATCATTATCATCGCAACGGGGCTGTTCTTTTTCTATTCCAACCCTTGCGGAATTCTGGGGTTCAGTTGCGGGCGGTTGACCTCGACCTATCTGGGGGTGGTGATGGCGCATGCCACACTGGGGATTCCCTTTGTCATTATCACGGTGACCGCCACGATGACCGGGTTTGACCAGTCGCTGATCCGTGCTTCGGCCAGTTTGGGGGCCAATCCGCGGGTGACGTTTTTCAAGGTGATCATGCCATTGATTTTGCCCGGTATCATCTCGGGCGCGCTGTTTGCTTTTGTCACCTCGTTTGATGAAGTGGTGGCAGTGCTGTTTATCGCAGGCCCCGAACAGCAAACCATCCCGCGCCAGATGTGGACGGGCATTCGGGACCAGATCAGCCCGGCGATTCTGGCGGTGGCAACATTGTTGGTGATCGTGTCGATCAGCCTGCTGGCCACGGTAGAGCTGTTGCGCCGCAGGTCAGAACGGCTGCGCGGTGTGACGCCGCATTGACAAGAATTTTCAGAAAATTCCTGGTAAGACTTTTGTGAAAAGTCTTGCGGCGCCGTCACGGCAAAATCGCCAGCCACCCCCAAGCGGTGACAATCGTCGTCGCCGTGCCGATCAACACCGCCGATGCCACGACGCGTTTGCTGACGCCGTACATATTGGCGAACAAAAACGCATTCACCCCCGGTGCCATTGCGCCTGTGATCACGGCGGACCGCAGATCGGGCACCGACAGATCAAACACAAACCGACCTAAGACATAGGCCACACCCGGATGCACGATCAGCGAACACACACAAACCATAGCGATGCATTTCATATCGCCTTCGGGGGAAAAGCGCAGCAACACGCCGCCCAGTCCAAACAGCGCGGCCGGAATCGCAGTGCTGGCCATCAGGTTGACGGCTGATCCGACAAACTGCGGCAAGGCCATGCCCGAAAAGTTGACCGCAAAGCCCGCGATGATCCCGATCACCAATGGCTGTGAGAAAATCGCCCGCAAAACCTGGCGCATCAGCCCCGGCAATGACAGCCCCTGACCCCGGCTGCGCACCAGTTCCATCACGGTGATGCCAAAGCCATAAAGCAGCGGCGCATGGATCGAGATGATCGCGTAATTGCCGGTCAGGGCCTGCGCCCCATAGGCCCGCTCGGTGATCGGAATACCCAGCAGCAGTGAATTGGAAAACATACTGGCAAAGCCGATGGCCACGCTTTCCGCCGCCGTGCGGCCAAACACCCGGCGTGCGCCGAAATACCCGATGCCAAACCCTGCGAAAGCCCCCGCGTAAAAGCTGGCAAACAGCGCGGGGTGATAGGCGGTTGCCAGATCAAGCCCGGCCACAGATTTGAACAGCAGGCAGGGGGCCGCAAAGTTCTGCGCAAAGCGCATGACGCCGTCCACGGTGCTGTCGTCAAACAGTTTGGCATAGGCCGCCGCATAGCCAAAACCGATGATCAGAAACACCGGCAGGATCACGTCCAGCAGCGCGCTCATGCGATGTTATCAAAGGTGATCACCATGCCGTCATAGGCGGGTGAGATTGTTGGGGGCAGTTCACCCAGCAAGGTCGCGTGATCCATATCAAGGTGCATGTTGGTCAGCACCGCAGCGGCAGGTTTCGCCCGTGCGATCCAGTCCAGTGACAGGGCCAGATGGGCGTGGGTGGGGTGCGGCTTGCGGCGCAATGCGTCCAGCACCCAGACATCAAGCCCCGCCAGTACTGGCCAGACGTCTTCGGGGATGGCCACCACATCGGGCAAATAGGCCAGACCGCCCACGCGAAACCCCAGCGCATCCATTGAACCGTGATCGACGGTAAAGGGGGTGAATGCAATCGGCCCCGCAGCGCCAGTTACTTCGAACGGCCCGTGAATGGCATGCAGATCAAGGATTGGCGGGTAGGGCGAGTCGTCTGGCTGCACGAAGGCATACGCAAAGCGCGACAGCAGGGCGGCCTGAGTTGGGGCATCGGCCCAGACCGGCAGGCGGTGGCGCATGTTGAACACCACCTGGCGCAGATCGTCGATGCCGTGCATGTGATCGGCATGGCTGTGGGTATAAACCACGCCGTCCAGGGTGCCTACGCCCGCATCGAGAAGCTGATCGCGCATGTCGGGCGAGGTATCTATCAACACCCGCGTTGTCGCATCCCCTGCCAGCCGTTCCACCAGCATCGAACAGCGGCGGCGGCGGTTTTTCGGGTTGGCCGGGTCGCAATCGCCCCAATCCCCGCCCAAACGCGGCACGCCGCCCGATGATCCACAGCCCAGAATGGTAAAGCGCATCGTGGCCATCATGCGGCCTTTGCTTTGGCAAACAGGCGGTCAAAATTGGCGGTGGTCTGGGCGGCGAACGCGGCCTCGGCGATGCCAAAAACCGCTGCCCCCGCCTTGGCGGTAAAGGCGGTATAGGCCGGTTCATTGCGCCTGCCACGGAAAGGTGGCGGTGCCAGATAGGGGCTGTCGGTTTCCAGCAAAATCCGGTCCAAGGGTGCCGCCGCAAAGATATCGCGCAGGTCGCTGCTTTTGGGAAAGGCGGTGATGCCCGACATCGACAGATAAAACCCCATGTCCAGTGCCGCGCGGGCCAGATCGGCCCCGGATGAAAAGCAGTGCATCACGCAAGTGTAGGCGCGCGCATCCATCCCTTCGCGCAATATCCGCGCCACATCCTCATCTGCGCCCCGCGCATGGATGATCAGGGGAAGGCCGGTTTCCTGCGCCGCCTGTAAGTGAATACGCAGGCTGCTTTGTTGTACCGCTGCGGTGGCGGCGGTGTAATGATAATCCAGACCGGTTTCGCCGATGCCAACGAATTTCGGGTGCTTTGATAAAGTGATCAACTGATCCAACGTGGCCAGCGGTTCTTCTGCCGCACTCATCGGGTGGGTGCCGGCGGCGTAAAATACGCTTGGGTTGGCTTCGGCTATTGCGCGCACCGCGGGTTCATTGCGCAGACGGGTGCAGATCGTCACCATCCGCGTCACCCCTGCGGCATGCGCGCGCGCGATGACTTGCGGCAATTCATCCGCGAAATCGGGGAAATCAAGGTGGCAATGGCTGTCAACCAGTTCAAACGCCATGCGGGCTCACCTATGGGCGAGCGATCCCGCCGCCTCGTCAATCTTTAGAACCATATCCAACAGAAGGGCGGCAGGGTCAAGGTTCACCGCCCTGCCACGCCGTGCCCGCAAGCCGATGGTTTGCGCCAGTTCCGCCCAGTGGCGGGCAACGGCGGGTGTGGGCGACAGGCGGGCCAACAGATCAGCCTCGCCAGGCGCAGCGGGGGGGGGTGGGTGGCCAAGGGTGCCCGCGCGGGCAAGGCGGGCGAGGAACAAGTCAAGCAGCGTCACAATCAGGTCAAACTGCGCCTCGGCCCCGCGCGCGGCCCCCGCTTCGGCCAGGGCTAACGCCTGCGGGCGGTCCAGCCGGGGCAGGGTGGCGAACAGGCGGATCAGGCGGGCATAAAGTTTCAGCCCGTCCAGATTGGTCATCGCAAAAGCGGCCCCCACCGAACCGCCCGCCAGTTCCGCCAAAGCCACGCGATCTTCGGGGGTCACCTCACCGCCTGCAGCCGTCAGCGCATCCGACAGATCCTCAGGCGACAACGGCCCCAGCCGCAATTCGCGGCAGCGCGACCGGATGGTGGGCAACAGGCGCGCGGGCTGATGCGCGATAAGCAACAGCGTCACGCGGGCGGGGGGTTCTTCCAGCAGTTTCAGCAGGGCGTTGGCGGCGGACGGGTTCATATCATCCACCGCATCAATGATCGCCACCCGGTGGCCGCCATCGGCTGCAGACAGGGTGAAAAAAGATTTCATCCGGCGCACTTCGTCCACCGTGATGTCTTGTTTCAGCCGCGCAGCTTTTTCATCATAGGGGCGGCGCAGTAAGAACAGCCGGGGTTCTGACAGGGCTTGCAGGCGGCGGGCAACCGGGTGCGATGCGGCGATGTCAAGCGTACCGGGCGGTTCAGGGGCAAACATGCCGCCGTCATTTTCGGGTGTGGCCAGCAAAAACCGCGCCAGCCGCCAGGCCATGGTGGCCTTGCCCACGCCGCGCGGCCCGGTGATCAGCCAGCCGTGATGCAGCCGCCCGCGATTATAAGCCGCCAAGAACGTGGCCTCGGCGGTGGTTTGGCCAAGCAAATGGTCGGTCGCCCGCGGATGCGGCGCGCCGTCGATGCGGTCTGGTTCGGGGATATCATCGCTCATCTGGTTGCCAGGTGCGCCTGTACAAGGGCCAGCACATCGCGGGCGACGTCTTCGGGTGCGCGCGCCCCTGACACCACTTTGACCCGTGCAGGGTTGGCAGCGGCCAGCGCCAGAAATCCATCCCGCGCGCTTTGCTGGATGTTCAATCCCATATCTTCAAAGCGCAACTCAGTACCCGCCCGCGCCACGGCACGCGACAGGCCAAGGGCGGGATCAACATCAATCAATAGGGTCAGATCGGGATCGGTGCCAATCATCAGATCATGAAGGCGGTCCACGGTGGCCCGCAGATCCCCGCGCGTAAGCCCCTGATATATCCGGGTGGAATCGGCAAACCGATCACAGATCACCACATCGCCGCGTGCCAGTGCCGGTCGGATGGTTTTTTCCAGATGATCGCGGCGCGCCGCGGTGAACAGCAGCAGTTCGGTTTCTGTAGACCAGCGATCCACCGAGCCTTCCAACACAAGCCGACGGATGTCTTCGGCCCCGGCACTGCCGCCCGGTTCGCGGGTTAAAACAACGCGGTGGCCCGCGCGCAGCAACGCATCCGCCAGCATGCGGCTTTGCGTCGATTTGCCCGACCCGTCGATGCCTTCAAAGCTTAGGAATGCGCCGACCATATCAGCTGGCCGCAGCCCCGTCGCCAAAATACAACGCCTGCAAATGCCGTGCGGCGGTGGTGATCCGCGTGACAAATCCGCCCCGAGCGATGGCAGCTTCTGCGACCAGCGGAATGCGGTGTTCGGGCAGGTTGGGAATGGAAATCACCAACTCGGCCACCTGCGCACCCTTGGCAATAGGCGCGGTCAGCGGGCCGGAGTAAATCACTTCGGCTTGCAGGCCGTCTTGAACCATCGCCGGAACCAACAGGCGCACGTCTTCGGCGGGCACCAGCCCAACGGTGAGGGCGTCGCCCATAAACACTGCGGCCTCGGCGACGCGGACACCCCCTTTTGCAACGGTTTTCAACGCAAACTGACGAAATGCCCACGTGGCAATGCGTTCTGCCTCTTCGGCGCGTTCGGTGTCAGAGGCCAGGCCGGACATGGCAAACACGATACGCCGATCCCCTTGCTTGACTGATCCCACAAGGCCAAAGCCTGCCTCGACGGTATGCCCTGTTTTCAAGCCATCTGCGCCGATCCCGAGTTTTAACAAGGGATTGCGGTTGTTGGCATTGGCCGGAGCGCGGTCTTTATAGTTGAATTCGGTTTGCGCAAAGACAGGGTAGTACTGCGGAAACTCTTCGATCAGACGCAAGCCGATCAAACCCAGATCCTTCATGCTCATCCGCTGACCGGGGTCTGGCCAACCGGAGGCGTTTGCAAAGGTCGAATCTTCCAGCCCCAAAGCCCGCGCGCGTTCTGTCATCTGCGCCGCAAACGCGTCCTCGGTGCCCGCCAACCCTTCGGCAACCACCACACAGGCGTCATTGCCTGAATTGATGATCATGCCATGGATCAATTCTTCTACCGTGGGGCGATCTGTTTCGTTCAAAAACATGGTCGAGCCGCCCATTGCCTTGGCCCGCGCCGAGACGGCAAAGGTTGTCTCCATCGTCACCCGGCCATCGGCCAGCGCCTCAAACAGCATGTTTATTGTCATCAACTTGGACATTGACGCCGGCGGCACCGGCTCTTCGCCGTTCTTGTCCATCAGCACCGTATGGGTGGTTACGTCATAGACCCAGGCTGATTTTGCCCGTGTTTCAAACCCCTGCGCATATGCAGGGGCCATCAGGCCAAGAACCAGCCACAGAATTGAGAGGCGCAGTATCATCATTGGGTCAGCCCTTTAGAAAATAGGCGTCCTTAAAGCCCGCCTGTTTGATTTTTGCCAAAGCACCTGCATCGCCGCGCGTGGTCACGCTCCAGAATGCTTTGCCCTGACTTTCTTCCTTGCGGACAGAGGCTGTTACACCCGCCTTGGCCAACGTGTCTGACGCGCGTTTGGCATTGGCCTCGACCGAGAAAATGCCGATCTGGATCAGGCCCCCCGCACCAGATGCGGCGACCGGGGCTGCAGCCTTTGCGACAGGTGCAGTCACCACCGGTGCGGTGACAACGGGCGCGGTTGGGGCGCCCTTGGTTGGTTTTTTAACCACAGGCTGTGTGCCCGGCTTGGCATCAGCGGCATCAATCGCGGCCCCCGCGCCTGCAATCGGGTCAAGTGTTTCGGTAGCAACCGTTTCGGCGGCGTCCAGAATGGGACGGGTCGCGTCAGGGGCGGTTTGCGGGGCTTCTTCCCGGCGTAGGGCAGTCACCGAGATTTTGCCCGGCTCTCCTGCCAACAACCCCAAAGCCGCCGCCGCATCGGACGAGATTTGCAGCTTTGGCCCCGGATTGTCGCGCTCACGGCGGAACAGCGCGCCAATGACGAACTTGCCATTGGCCGCATTGCGCAAAATCACCCGTTCCGGATCCTTGGCATCGGGCGAAGCCACCCACACCCCACCCAGCGACGGGCGACCATCCCACAGCGCCTGATCGGACACCTGAAAAATTTCTGGCGCTTCAACATCACGGTCCACCAGTTTGACCGACCGCGCCCCTGCGACGGGCGGCGTCTGGCCGTCGGTGGTGGCCCCGTTCGTAGACGCCGCCCCATCGCCCGATTTTTTGGCGAAAGGCCCTGTGCCCTGCTGACACCCAGCGAGCGTGGCCGATGCCACCGCCGCAAGGATCAGATGCCGGAATGCTACACCTGTCATGCTCTGCTCCCTCGTGCGAAAACGTTGTTCCGCGCTTGCCCTATATCCACTTTTCAAGTGGTTCTTGCCGTGGGTCACGCTGAAATTGTGACCTATTCGCGCCAAATGATACAGCGTGGCGGTGCAACAAGAAAGGGTGCGCAAACGTTTGGGCGGAAAACCTTCGTGATCACGCCAAGCCGGGCGATGCGACGGGTTGCGTGCTGGGAAAACACCGCGCCCTGTAATCGTGTGATTGCAACGACAGACCTTTGCGAAAGTCGGGTCTTTCAGAATCGCATTTCCCCCGCTATTGCGCCTGTGTCGGAGGAGTGGCAGAGCGGTTTAATGCACCGGTCTTGAAAACCGACGTGGGTGAAAGTCCACCGTGGGTTCGAATCCCACCTCCTCCGCCACTTGCCCTCGCGAAAGCGTTCTCCCGATCCGGCTGCGGCCGGATTTTTCCGTTGTTTTCGGGGGTTATGCGGGTGGGGCTGTTAA
>JAYUHO010000017.1:0-19109 GCA_043766915.1 Cypionkella sp. | reverse complement strand
GAATAGCTAAGCTGACCCGTTGCACGGGTGGCCGTGGTGTTGCTGAACAGATTGAACAGGGCAAGGACCAGCAGAAACAAGATGACCCAAAAGGCGATATTCCGTGCGTTACCCACGAAGATGCTCCGATAAAAGCCATGTGGCCCATTCGGGGCCATCTTTGGCGGTTGTCCTTAAGATAGAGATAACTTGGCCGGGTTCAATGCGATAAGACAAACTTCGCAAACCCTATTGGGATTGTGGCGCTCCATTCAGGGTTAAAACCGGCAACGGGGGCGGAAATCAGCGCATCGCCCTGCCAAACGGCGGGGGAAACCAGCAACGCATCGCGCGAAATGCCGGTATTGCGCCAGTTTTCGCACAACCGCAGGCCATCGGCGCCCAAGGCCCGCAAGGTCAGGCCTGCGGCGGGGGGGCCGGTGATTTTCCAGCGGGTATCCCAAATCTGATCGGTTGCACACGATAGCCCAAGCACCGCCTTCGGTTCGCGGACAATGTGCACCAGATCACCTTTGCAGCGGAACCTGCAGCCATTCAGAGTGGTATCAAGTCCGGCTTCGATCTTGCGATGCAGCATGCCTTGTGCTGCCATGCGCGGCGGATAAGGATTGCCAGACATCCACCCGATGCCTGCCACCAGCAACCGGCGCTGCAGGTCATAGGGCAGCGCGTCATAGCCGGCCCGCGCGATGGTCAGCCCCCCCGCCGCCTCGGTCACATACGCGGCAACCGCCACTTGCACAGCATTTTCCACCACCTGCATTGCCTGTGACAAATGGTTCATAGATGTCGTCAGGCTTTTGGCCGTGATGCCCAGTGATGCCAATGCGGCAAGCGCACGCCGGGCCTTGATCCGGGTATAGCGGTCATCCTCATTGGTCGGATCATCCACCCAAGCAATATTGTGACGGCGCAGATAGGCGCGCAACTCTGCCCGGCTGTGCGCCAGCAGCGGGCGCGACCAGTCGACGTGGTCCCTGCGCCAACAGGTCCGCATGCCGACAAGTCCGTCCAGACCGGATGCCCGCCCCAGCCCCATCAAAAACGTCTCGGCCTGATCATCTGCCGTGTGGCCCAAAGCAATGCGGGTAATCCCGTGCGCGAGCGCCCAGTCCGCCATCAGCCGCATCCGGGCTTGGCGCGCAGCATCCATCAGATTGCCGGTGATTTCACCATGGTCCCACCGCAGGGTGCTGTGTGCGATACCAAGGCTTGCGCAAAAGCGGGCAACCTCTGCCGCCTCGACCGCCGCCTCGGGGCGCAATGCGTGATCCACGGTTACAGCGGAAACGATCCAACCAGCATAAGGGGCAGCGCGGTTGATCAAATGCAGCAGGGCGATGGAATCCCCGCCGCCCGATACCGCCACAGCCACCTGCTGGGCCCCGATTGTCGCAAACGCAGTTCTGGCCGCGATCAGTAATCCGGCATCTTGCCCCTGATCGCCAGGCCAACTGCTTACTGACACCCCAGCCCCTGCATCGACACAGCGGCATTGGTGGCCTGAATGCTGCCCTCAAATCGCTTGCCCACTTCGGCCAGGGTGACGCAGGCGTCGGGCACCTGCCCCAGTTCGCCCAAGCCCTGCCCCAGTTTCAGCAAGCTATCGGCGGCAAAGGGGCCTGTTGGCTGACCAGAATACGCATCGAGATAGGCGCGCGCGGCATTCGCGGTTTCACCCAATTGCGTCAGCGCCTCACCCCGTTGAAACAGCGCCTGCTGCGTCAGCGGCCCACCAGGAAAGGATTGGGCAAAGGTCGCAAAGAGGTCTGCGGCGGTGCGAAAGTCACCGGTGGCGAGCACCTCCTGGGCCCGGTCAAAATCTTTTTGCTCATTTACCGCCATCTCGCCGCCGCCACCCGTATCGCCCAACGCAGGCACATCGGCAGGGGCCGCAACATCAGGGACCGCCGGATCACCCCCCAGCGTGGTGGTGGTTCCCAAAGTGCCCACGTCGCAGCCTTCGGTCACTTCACACAACCGGTATTCAAGATCGCCCACGCGGTTGGTGCCATCCGACACCACCCGCGTGACCTTTAGTTCAACCTCTTCGGTTTTGGCGGTCAGGCGCATCAGTTCGGCCTCGATCGCATCCAGCCGCTGCAAGGCGTCACCGCCCGCAGCGCCACTGGATGCGGCCCCCGATTGCACCAGTTCCGCCTTAAGCCCGTTGAAATCGCCCATCAGCATCGACAGTTCGGCCTTGATGTCGGCCAGCGTTTGCGTGCGATCCTGCGCCAATGCGGGCAGTGGCAGCAGGGTAAGACACAAAGCCAGCCAACGCATCAGGGTCAGGCCCCCGTGCCGATGGACAACACCGTCACCGCGCGACGGTTCTTGGCATAGCAGCCCTCATCCGAGCACACTTCAATCGGGCGTTCTTTGCCGTAGGAAATCGTGCGCATCCGGTTTGCGCCGATACCTTGGCTGATCAGGTAATCCTGCACCGCCGCCGCCCGCCGCGCACCAAGGGCAAGGTTGTATTCCCGCGTGCCTTGCTCATCGGCATGGCCCTCGATGATGATCGCGTAATCGGCGTTGGTCTGCAGCCACTGCGCCTGGCCCGCCAAAACGCCGCGCGCCTCACCCGACAGGGTGGATTGATCGACAGCGAACAGGATGCGATCCCCAACCGACTGGTTGAAATACGCAATTGATCGCGGATCAGACGGATCGCCCAAGCCGTTGGTGTTGATCCCACCAGTGCCGACGCCCCCCGCGCCGGGCGCATTGGCGTTATAGCGATCAGGGTTTTTACAGGCGGCAAGGCCAAGGGCCGCCACCAGCAACAGGGTTTTCACAGCAACAGAGTTGATCGCAAGAGACATGGGGTTTCATCCTTTTCTTTTTGGTTTTGGGCTCGATTTACCCAGATATAACAGGTTCGCGCCGCCTTGGGAATCCTGGCGTTTCCGGCGGCGCAGTCAAATTTACGGCAGCAACGGCGACCATGCCGGATCGGATGCCGCGCCTTCGGTGGTGGCCTGACGCAGGTTGCGCCCGGTGATATCGACCGAGAACAGCGATGATTGCCCGCCAGCGCCCGCACTTTCGCGCATGAACATGATTACCCGGCCATTCGGGGCCCATGTCGGGCCTTCATCAAGGAATGAGGCGGTCAGCAACCGCTCTTCGGTGCCGTCCGACAGCATCACGCCGATGTGGAACCGGCCCTCGTTTTGCTTGGTAAAGGCAATCATGTCGCCGCGCGGGCTCCAGACCGGGGTGCCATAGCGGCCTTTGCCGCCGGAAATCCGTCGCGCCTCGCCGCCGCCCGCGCTCATCACATAGATCTGCTGGTTGCCCGAGCGGTCAGATTCAAACACGATCTGGCTGCCATCAGGGCTGAACGAGGGCGCGGTTTCAATTGAGGGCGCGTTGGTCAATTGCGACAGGTTGCCCGAGCCGACGTCCAGAGCATAGATATCGCTGTTGCCGCCGCGTTCCAGACTGAACACCACCGTATTGCCGTCGGGCGAAAAGCGTGGGGCAAAGGTCATCGTGCCGGGCTGTTCACCCAGGGACCGCACATTCAGGCTGCCCACATCCATCAGATAAATCTGCGGGAAGCCCGATGAATACGAGGTGAACAGGATACGGTCGCCATTGGGTGAAAACCGGGGCGCCAGCACGATGGAACTGCTGTCGGTCAGATATTGTACATTGGCGCCATCATAATCCATCACCGCCAGTCGTTTTTGGCGTTGGTTCTTGGGGCCACTTTCGGCGACATATACGACGCGGCTGTCAAAATAACCACTCTCGCCGGTGATACGCGAATAAACCGCATCCGCCACCTTATGGGCCATCCGCCGCCAAGTGCCGGTGGTGCCGACAAACTGCAACCCGTCGCCTAATTGTTCACCGGAAAACACGTCAAACACCCGGAATTTTACCACAATCTGATCACCGCTGACCTGCACCGCCCCGGTGATCAGCGCTTGGCTGTTCACCGCCTGCCAATCATTATAGGCAACAGGCGCGTCAAAGCTGGTGATGGTGCTGATATAGGCATCAGAGGTCACTTCGCGGAAAAGCCCGGTGCCAGAAAGATCAGACGCCACCACGCGTGAGATGTTTTGTGCAAAATCCCCAGACCCACCTTCATCGATGAAATTGGGCACCGCGTAGGGCATCGGTTCAATTTCACCATCGGTAAAGCGGATGGTCAGTTCGGCCTGTGCGGGAAGCACCATGGCGGCAAAACCGCTTAAGCCTACGAACATAGCAGCGGTCAGGGAACGGAGTATTTTCATCATGTCCTCGTTTTTCACGGGGTTTCTTTTCATTGGCCCGATTTGGCCATCGGTGCAGCACGGCGCATTTGGCCCGGTGCGGGGGAATTTCAGGTCATTCATCGCTGGCGCATCCCGCTGGGATCAAATTCAAGGTTCAGAACGCTCCACTCGGCATATTTCTCGGGTGGCAGATCATAGCCCTCGCCAGAACAGCGATTGACCGCCCGCTTGCCAGCCTCAAATGCGCGCGCGGCATCTTCTGCCGATCCACCTTCAAAGCCGGTCATTTCTACACTGACAGGTTTGCCATTCTCGCTCATCTCGACGCGCATCATCACAGTGATCCGCATCGCAGCCGACGACAATTGCCCGACGTTCCAACATTTGTTGATCGCCAGACGCAGACCTTCGATCTCACTACCGCTCATCGGCGGGCCTTCGGGCAGGTCCTGGCCGCCGCCGGTATCCGTCGCGGGTTCCTCGGCGGGCACATCGGCGGCTTCGGCCAAAGCGGCCTCAACTGCGGCGGCATCAGCGGCGGATTGGGCATCTGCTGCGGCGGCGGCATCTGAGGCGGCCACCGCGTCGGCTGCGGCTTGGGCATCTTCGGCGGATGTGTCTGGCACCGGGTCTTCGACGGGCACATCTGCCACTTTTTCCGGCCGCGATTGCGGGCGGCGCGAAGATGTCGGGGCCAGTTGCGGCGCGTCGGGTTCGGTATCCACCGCTTCGGTCACTATCACTGGGGCGGCCTCTTCGGGGGATGCAGGGGGTACCTCTTCAACCACCACAGGCGCATCTGGTTCCACCTGATCGCTGATTTCCGGCGTTGGGATGTCGGCAATCTCGGGCGTGTCGGTGGTGTCATCAACAGGCGTGGCCGCAACCCGGTCAATCGGGCGCGGCTTGGGGCGTTTATCAGCCGTTGGCACCGGAATGGGTTGTTCGTCCACGGCCAAGGGGGCCACGGGGGGCGGGGCCTCAAACACCTGCGGATCGGCCGAGACGGGCAGATCAGCGGGCAAATCCGGCGGCGGGGTGGGATCAGCGGGGGGCTCTGGTGGTGGTGGCTGGGGCGGCGTGGCTTCGGCCAAAGGCTCGGCAGGCGGCAATTCAGGCCGCAGGGGTGCAGGGGCCGCCACTTCGGGTGGTTTTTCAGCGGGTTTGTCGGCGGGTTTGGCGGCTTTGGGGGCCGATGCCTGCAACGCCTGAAATGCAGCATTGGTGATCAGCGACACCGAAGCCGCCTGCATCGGTGGCGGAACGCTGGGTGAAAAGAACCAATCCCCCAGGGCAACCCAGAGGACGACACTTGCGTGCCCGATACCAGAGATGATGGTGCCGCGATCCATCAGCCGCCCTTAGTTTCCGTTCATCGCAGGCCCGCCCGCATCAGTGACCAGCCCAATATTGTTAAAGCCGCCCGCATTCAGCGCGCCCATCACTTGCGCCACACGCTCATAGGCCAGCGCGCCATCGGCCCGCAGAAATACCTTGTCCGACTTGCGATTGGCCGCGATGGCTTTCAGTTTAGGGATCAGTTGCTCATCCGATATTTCGGTATCCTGAATAAGCAACAATCCATCCGCCGTGATCGAAATGGTCAGCGGTTCTTCGGTTTCATCCGGCATCGCGGTGGCCGCGGTATCGGGCAGCTTAATCGGCACACCGACCTGCATCATGGGCGCGGCCACCATAAAGATGATCAGCAGCACCAACATCACGTCCACGAAAGGGGTGACGTTAATCTCTGACATCGCCGCCGCCGACCCACGCCGGTGCCCGCGCCGTCCACCGCCACCCTTTTTTATCACCCCGCCCGCCATAGATCAGGCGTCCAACTGGCGCGACAGGATGGTGGCGAATTCATCGGCAAACGCCTCATAGCCGCCAAGGATTTGCTCTGAATCCGAATTCAGCTTGTTGTAGAAAACCACTGCAGGAATTGCCGCGATAAGGCCGATGCCTGTGGCCAACAGCGCCTCGGCAATACCGGGGGCGACGACGGCCAGATTGGTGTTCTGGCTGATGGCGATCTGTTCAAACGAATGCTTGATCCCCCAAATCGTGCCGAACAGGCCGATAAAGGGTGCGGTCGATCCGGTGGTGGCCAGAAACGACAGGCCTTTGTTCAACCGCTCAGACTCCCGCGAAATCGCCACATCCATTGCCCGGTCAATACGGGCCTGCGCGCCCGCGATCAGCCCGCCATCCTGACGATGCGACCGCCGCCATTCCAGCATTCCAGCGGCAAATATCTTTTCCGACGGGCCCTGCGCCTCCCCCCCGATTTTCTCAAACAATTCATCCAACGGCTCACCCGACCAAAAAGCGCGGTCAAACACCGAAGATTCCCCGCGGGATCTGCGGAATAAAAGATGCTTACGCACGATGATGGCCCACGACCAAAACGACATGATCATCAAGCCAAGCATCACAACCTTAACCGTCAAGGTCGCGCGTGCAAAAAGGGCGAACAAAGAGAAATCAATCTCTTGCGCCATACCGAGGGCTTCCGTTTCCATTACGCCTGCTCTTGTTATCGTGGCTCTGCGTCCACCTGTAGGGATGATTCTATCAAGCTTTGCTGCGGAATACCAACACATCTGCGCATCCGGGCGGGATGGTGCCGGGATTGTGTGGTCACACCGGATGCATCGCCGCGCGAAGCAGATCAGGCACCCGCCCTGCACGGCCAGTGTCGCACAAGCACACAAGCGTCACCAAAGCGGTGAACAGCACCTGCTTGCCGCGCAAAACCTGCTGGCGCAGATCAATGCGCGCGCCGCCGACAGACAGACAGTCGGTGACAACGGTCAACGCATCGTCAAACCTGCCGGGCCGCAGATAATCGGCCTCAACCCGGCGCACGGCAAAAACCAAACCGTGATCGGCCTTCATCGCCACCTGATCAACCCCCAAACTGCGCACCCATTCCGACCGCCCCCGTTCGATGAATTTCAGATAATTGGCATAGTAAACGATCCCCGCCAGATCGGTGTCTTCGTAATAGACGCGCAGATCAAACCGGTGTGACACGGGGGCGGCCTTTCCTGGGTTTTAGCGCAGGCGGTGGCGGTGGCGGGGCAGCGACGGCCCGCAACACGCGCGCCACCTCGTCGGCGTGTTCAAGCAACATCGCGGCACCCAGATCTGTAACGGCATAAACCCCGCGCGATGTTTTTTCAAACCACCCATAATAATTGTCCCGCATCACATCTGCTGCCCGCGCAACGCCTGATCGCTTGGCCACATCAGCGGCCTTGCTAGGCGCAGGTCCCATCGCCGCCGCACAGCGCAGCGCATCTTGCCGATACGCCGTCATGCGTTTGACGCCCGTGGTGCCGCCCGTGTTCGGATCGCCCACCCGGCGCGCAAATTCCCGCAGCAATTGCCCCGCCCGCGCCGCGTTTTTGCGCGGCTGATAGGGGGCAGGATCAAGATGCGCCTCAACCTCGCCCAACCCCACCTTCACCGCCAACAGCCCCAAGCCCAACCGCCGACACAGCGCCACGATATCCTTATACCGCAGCTGCCAGCCTTTTTCCGAAACCGGCACCGCCAGGTAAACATCGTCAAACATCGCTTGCCGCGCGACGCCTTGCAGGACCAGTGCCAGCGAAAACGACAGCTTTATCTCAACCACCACGGCAGGTTCATCCCCCCGGCGCGCCATCAGATCACAGGCACCGATTTCGGCCTTTACCTGATATCCCTGGCCCTCGAGAAAGGCTTTGAGATCGGGATACAGGTCTGCTTCACGCATGACCCGGTCCTGCGTGGGACGCGCAAAACCGGGGGCTATTCTGCCCAAGGAGCGGATGGCATGGGAAAGGCGGTGGCACGGGATTGTCTTTCAACTGGGGCCGCCACCCTAACGGGCGCACTGATCCGTGCAAGGGGGGGCAGCACATAACACTCAACCGGTTTTCCCTTTGCAGCCTGCTGTCGCGGAACAACCGGGCGCAGCCTGTCAAATCCAAGGTAAAAGAAAAATCCATACCCCGCATACAACAGCGTCAGTCCCACATCCAGCCAGAACCCTTGCCAAAACGAATGCCCCCCCATCCACATCAACACCGGCAGCGTGACCACCATCGTGGTAAACTCGCGCGACAAGGCATGCACCACGCGCCACCGTTTTGGCCGATCACTTGCCAGCCCGCCTGACAGCTTAAGATCGGTGAAATCGAATACGGTATCGTGCAGCGGTGCCCAGAGCATCTCGGCGCTCATCATGGCAACCATCACACCTATTGCCGCTCCCGCTGCGCGGTCCGCGATCAGGGCATAAAACGGCACGGCCAGACACAACGCGCAGACTTCATAAGCCAGCGTTTGGATGATCCGCTCTCGCGGCGAACGCAATGTCATGGGATTTTCCTGAAATGCAGTTGTTTAAAAACGGTCGTGTCGGTGTAAATTTTGGTCAAAAATCGGCTGAGATAATATAGATGACGTTAGGTAAACTCTAGGCCAGACCGGCACCAACTGGCAAGTATGGAATTCCGCAAGCGGGCGGTGCGGTCAGCCCGCAGCTGAAATCCGCGCAGCAAGCCGCAACGCATGCGATGCATCCCGTGCCACCGGCGGCAGAACAGCGGCATATCCCGCCCGGATCACTGCGCCAATTTCGGGCCGAAGCTGCGCCCCCAACCCGGCATCGACGAAAGGCGAGATCGCCTCAAACGCGCGGTCAGACCACAACACGATGATCTGCACCGCCTGCGACAGCGCCAGAACATCCGCGGGCACCGCTGACAAATGATCATCCATGCGCAGAAACACAAAGGCCGCCTTGATCGCCCCGGCCTTGTCAAAACGGAAAATCCGGTATTGGTTGGCATCGGCCGCCGCCAGCCTGTCGCACAGCGGCCCAAGGTCCGGGATCAGCCGATCCAAATTCGGCACGTCCGGCAATTCTGCCCAGTCCCGGCAGAAAAACATCATCAGGTTTGCGCCAAGTTCGACATCGGCCTCGGCCATTTCGTGCCCGGCCATCGCGACCACCGCCTCTATCGCGCCTTTGACCACCGTCAAGGTTTCGTCCTGCAGGCCGAACACCACGGGCACAATCGCGCGGCCCCATCGGGCGAACAGGTATTGTCCATCCCGCCGGGTAAACAGCGCTGTCACGTCGTCTGCAGTCACGCCTAAGCCCTTTCATTCTGGCTTAAATATCCTCGCCGAAGGCCCTTCATAGCAGCTAACCCTATGCCTCAAACAAATCACTTTGCCCCGGCGCGCGGGGGGCTTCCAGCCCCAGATGCCGCCACGCCCGCGCCGCCAGCATGCGCCCGCGCGGGGTGCGCTGGATCAGGCCTTGTTGCAGCAAATAAGGCTCGATCACTTCTTCAATGGCATCGCGCGCCTCGGATAGCGCCGCTGCGATGGTTTCCACTCCCACCGGGCCGCCGCCGTAATGTTCAGCCAACAGGCCAAGATACCGACGATCCGCGCTGTCGAGCCCAATGTGATCGACGCCCAGCCGGGTCAGCGAGCTGTCGGCAATCTCTTTGGTCAGCCGCCCGTTGCCTTCAACGGTCACAAAATCCACCACCCGGCGCAAAAGCCGCCCGGCAATGCGTGGCGTGCCCCGCGCACGTTTGGCAATTTCGCGGGTGCCCGCAGGATCGGCGGCAATCCCCATCAGCCGCGCGCCCCGGGTGACGATCAGGTCCAGCTCATCCTCGGTATAGAACTGCAACCGGGTCGGAATGCCAAAGCGGTCGCGTAGCGGCGTGGTCAACAAACCCAATCGCGTGGTGGCCCCCACCAAAGTAAAGGGCTGCAAGTCTATCCGCACGGTGCGCGCCGCAGGGCCTTCGCCGATCACCAGATCAAGCGCGAAATCCTCCATCGCCGGGTAAAGCACCTCTTCCACGATCGGGCTAAGCCTGTGAATCTCGTCGATAAACAGCACATCACGCGGTTCCAGATTGGTCAGGATCGCCGCCAGATCACCGGGCTTGGCCAGCACCGGGCCCGATGTCATGCGAAACCCCACCCCCAATTCGCGGGCCATGATCTGCGCCAAGGTGGTTTTGCCCAATCCGGGCGGGCCGTGAAACAGCGTGTGGTCCATCGACTCGCCGCGCATCTTGGCGGATTGAATAAACACCCGCAGATTGGCCCGCGCCTCGGCCTGACCGACGAAATCATCCAACACTTGCGGGCGCAACGCCCGGTCAAGGTCTTCGGGCAGCGGATCAGCGCGCAGGGCGGGGTCGGGTTGCATCTACGGCTACCTCGGTGCCAGCAGTTTCAGCGCGGCCCTGATCAGCGTCGCCGTTTCCGCCTCGGGCTGATCTAGCGTGATTGTCGCCACCGCTTGGGCTGCATCGCCGTAACTGTAGCCCAGATTGGTCAGCGCCGACAACGCGTCCGCCGAATATCCTGCGCGGGCCTGCCCCAGAGTGGGGGCAACCGCCTTGCGCGGGGCCATCGCGGGCATCGGTTCAATCACATTATCATCGGCTTCGGCCACCACCGACAGCTTCGCCCCCATTGCCATCACCGCCGGAGCCTTCGATTTCAACTCCAGGATCACCCGCTGCGCCAGTTTTGGCCCCACGCCCGGTGCGGCCTGAATCGTCCGCTGATCGCCCAGTGTTAACGCCCGTGCCACGCCCTCTGCACCCAAAGTGCCCATGATCGCCAGCGCCGCCTTGGCCCCAACACCCTGCACCGTGGTCAGCAATTTGTGCCATTCCTTATCCAGCATGGTGGCAAACCCAAAGAGTTGCAGCAGATCTTCGCGCACCACCAGATCGGTATAAAGCGCTACCGCTTCCCCCACGCCCGGCAGTGCTGCCATTGTGCGGTCGGACACATAGACGATATAGCCGACCCCGCGCACATCGATCAAAATGTGGTCGGGGCCGCGCCAATCCAGCCGCCCTGAAAGCTTACCTATCATCCCGCAGCCTTTCGCAGCGCCGCCTGCAACCGTCCCGCCGATTGCAAATGATGCGCATGACAAATCGCAATCGCCAATGCGTCCGCAGCATCAGGGCCCGCAATCACCACGCCAGGCAATTGCACCCGCACCATATGATCGACCTGCCCCTTATCGGCATGCCCCACCCCCACCACGGTTTTCTTCACCGCATTTGGGGCATATTCGCCCACCGTCAGGCCAAACTGCGCGGGCACCAGCAGGGCAATTCCCCGCGCCTGCCCCAGTTTCAGCGTGGCCACCGCGTCTTTGTTTACAAACGTGTGCTCGACCGCCGCTGCATCCGGAGCATACTGGCGCAACACGTCGGTCAATTGGGAATGCAGACTGACCAGACGCAGCGCCAGATCGCCGATTGCCTCACCGGGGGCGGAATGGCAAATGCCATTGGCGACATGCGTCAGCCGCGCGCCCACCACGTCGATCACCCCCCAGCCAAGGTTTCGCAGGCCCGGATCAATCCCTAAAACGCGCATCACTGCCCCTTTGTGGCGATTTTTACCGAATTAGCACGAAAAGAGAACATCCGCCAAGCGTTAATACGAAATTGACGTAACTTCACCCGGCACCGCTCCGGACGTGACCCGGGGCCTCTGGGGTGCACCCTACAGGCCCCGGATCAAATTCGGGGTGGCGATGGTGCAAATCCTTTTGCAGGTGCAGAAATCGACGGGTTGAATCATGAAAGCGACACTTCCCGCCAGAAACGCCGTTTCCCCAGTAAAATAAAGGCAAAATTGTGGCACTGACCTATGCAATGGCTGCAAGTCCGGCATGCCAAGTCGTCTGTTGTGCTGCGTTTGCAGCACGATTAAATTGCACGTATCGGGACGCAAAGTTGCTTCTCAAATAAACCCTTTGAAAGGATTACCGTTATGGCCGCCCATGTGTCGTCCCCTGCGGCGCCGTTTGGCGCCATCTCGATTTTCCGCTCGGTTCAGGTTGTCGGGAATGCGATTTCGTCCGTTTCCGCCTGGAACGACGCCCGCGTCACCCGCACAACGCTGGCAAAACTGTCGAACCGTGAACTTGACGATATTGGCCTGTGCCGTGGCGATATCGAGATGATCGGTCGATAAGGCCCGTTATCGATGCGCAGAAATGAGGGTCGATGCTTTGACAGCATCGACCCTTTTTTATTGCAAAAACACTGCTTGAAATTGCGCAGTAATGCACGACGTTCAGCCCAGCGCGGCCAGCCCTTGGGTGATCTTGTCTGCCACATACAGCGTCACCGGATCGGCCTGCATCAGCCAACCGCCCAGACGGTCAAACCCTTCGCCGGCTTGCAGGCTTGCGACGCGATCATTGTAAGACACGGCCCCGACAGACTGCAAAACGGCACCCTTCATCCCGAAGATGCACAGGACAACCATCAGCGCAGTGCGTTTAAAGGCCCGGCGCGGAGGCGATTTTTTCAGGAAATACGACCGGCCCAATGTGCCTTCGGCATCAAAGCCATAGCCATTTGCGCGTGCCCGCTCAAACCGGGCCACTCTGCCATAGAAGTCTACTAAATTGGGGTCGGCCATGACAGTTCTCTTACGTTCAGGCCCCCGCCTTTTACCTACATACCCGCAGAATGTGGCAAAATTTGGGCAATTCGAAAAAATTGCCTCAGTTGCGCCGCATCACTAAGGCAGACCATTCGCCAAGGTCTTCCCGATCTTGGGCCGTGAACCCTGCGGCGACATAGGCGGCCGTGATCGCGTCGGCCTGCACCACCAGCAAGCCGGACAGAATAACCAGACCATTTTGGGCCACATGCGCAGCCATTGCAGGGGCAAGTTCGACCAGCGGGCCTTTCAGGATATTTGCGAACACCAAATCAAACGGTGCGGCGTCGCGCAGGCGCGGGTGGGCAAAGCCGGCAGCTTCAAGGCATTCCACGCGGCCTTGCATGTTGTTGATTGCCACATTTGCCAAGGCCACATCGACCGCCACCTGATCAATATCGGACGCAATCACCAAGGCCTCGGGCAACACCGCCGCAGCGGCCATCGCCAAAACCGCCGTGCCGCAGCCAATATCGGCCACGCGTTTGGGGGCAAAACCTGCATCGCATAACCGATCAAAGGCGCGCAAACACCCCAACGTGGTGCCATGATGCCCGGTGCCAAACGCCACCGTTGCCTCAATCTGCAAGGCCACACGCCCCGCAGGCACTTTGTCTGCATCATGGCTGCCAAACACAAAGAACCGCCCCGCCTCTACCGGCGACAATTCGCGGCGCACTTTGGCGACCCAGTCAATTTCGGGCAATTCCGACACCGCAAAGGGGCGCGCGCCAAAGGCCATTGCCAGAACATCCAGCAACACCTCGGACGGCGGCTCAAGAAAATAGGTGCCAACTTCCCATAACCCTGAGTCGTCTTCGATCTCGAACACGCCAACACCGATTGGGGCCGGGTCCATCTTTTCAATCGCGGCGGCAAGGCTTTGCGCGGACTCTTCCCCGGGCAAGGTGGTAAGGGCGGAATATGTGGGCATATCGGGATCCGGTTATTGGGGCTACAGGGTTTTGCTGTTCATCTGGCGCTCCGGATCAACAGCAAAACGCACCATTCCTAAGGTTACGTGTCTTGGGTCAAACAGCGGTGGTCAGCCGGATCAGCAGATAGCGGTTGTTGGTGATAAACGCGGCAGACGTGCGCGCCTGTTCAAACAACCGCTGCGACAGGCGGGCGCGTTTACGAGAGTTCATCACCAATCGTAAGGCGCGGTGCATCAGCCAGTGTTTCCATGGGCGTTTGGCGGCGATCTCACGGTCGAAACCCGCCAGGCCGAGGCCCAGCACATTGAACAGCGATTGCTCCAGATCAATTGACGGGGCGACGGCTGCGGTTATGTCTTCTTCCGACAAAGTCAGCAATGGCTGCGCCGCCACTGTGGTACGGAACGCGGCAATCGGATGGCCGCCGCCGACAGTATAAAACTGGGGGTCGGCGTGAAAGCCTTCGGACCGAAAACAATCGCCGATCAGAATCTCGCCACCCGGGATCAACAGCGATCGCGCTTTGGTCAAGGAAACAGCCAGTGGGACGTATTGGAAGCTTTCGGAAAACAGACACAGATCAAAACCGCCCTCGCTGCGCAGGTCTTCAAAGAAACACTCATGCACAACGGCTTGCGGTGCATTGATGCGGCACCGCCCTGCCAGATAGGCGGAGGGCACGACGATTTCGACGCGGTGCCCCAAAGCGATCAGCTTTTTCGCCGTCTCGCCCGCGCCGCCGCCAATATCAAGAATGCGCAAGTTGGCGCGCGGCGGCAGAAGGGCAAACAAGCGCGCCGAATAGGCCTCTTGTGCCAGACCGATATTGCCAGCCGCCACATCAAGGCCAGTCCACAGCCCATAGTGCAGATGTTCCTTGCCAGTCAGCCAACGCGCAAGCGCCAGGCCCGTATCAAGGCCGATGGCCCGCGTGTCGATCTTTTCAGCAGCCATGGCGATTTCCGTCTTACAAGAACGCGTCAGCCCTAGGGCAAGCCCCGCGCGCAAGCAAGCAGTCAATCACTCCATGAATCGGCCGAGCTTGCAACACCCACACCAATCGGGCAACTGACGCCCGTGCCACGCACGCCGCAATAGCCATCGGGATTCTTGGCCAGATATTGCTGGTGATATTCTTCGCCAAAGTAGAACACCGGGGCGGGCAGCACTTCGGTGGTTACTGCGCCAAATCCGGCTTTAGAGAGGATATCGCTGTAGCGCGCCTTGCTGGCCGTCGCCGCGGCCAATTGCGCGGCACCGTAGGTGTAAATCCCCGAGCGATAGGTTGACCCTACATCATTGCCCTGCCGCATGCCGGTGGTCGGATCGTGATTTTCCCAAAAAACCTTCAGCAGGTTTTCATAGGAAATCATCGCCGGATCAAAGATCACCCGCACCACTTCGTTATGACCGGTCAATTGGGTGCAGGTTTCCTTATAGGTCGGATTGGGCGTGAACCCGGCGGCATAGCCCACCATGGTCAGCCACACACCGGGCGTTTGCCAGAACACCCGCTCAATGCCCCAAAAACAGCCCATGCCAAACATCGCCTCAGCCATGCCCTCAGGAACAGCAGATTTCAGCGGCAAGCCAGAGATGAAATGCATCTGCGCTGTGGGCAAGGGTTCGGCGCGGCCGGGCAAAGCCTTGTCTGCGGTGACCATATCCATTTTGCTGCGGGTGTTGAAAAACATATGCGCCTCCTGTGGCTTTGGGGGATATATAGGGGTGATTTAGCCCGGCACAAAATTTTTCGAAAAATTTTGGCAAAAATCTTCGAAGATTTTTGGCGCTTGCGGCAACTTTCAGTAAAAACTCTGCGGGTCGATATCAATCGACAGCCGCATGTTGTTTGGCAGTTTGATCTGCGCCACCCATTCGGCCAAGGCCGCCTGCAGTGACACCGTTTTTCCCGCCTTGACCAGCAACCGCACCCGGTGCCGCCCACGCACCCGCGCGATCGGGGCGGGCGCAGGCCCAAACACTTGCGCCCCCACCCGCCGCAGCGGGTCATCGCGCCGCGCCAATTCCGCCCCGATGTCAAACACCTGCGCCACATCGGGCGAGGACAGAATGATCCCGGCCATCCGGCCATAGGGCGGAACACCTGCGACTTTACGCTCTGCCGCCTCGGCGCGCCAGAACGCCTCTTCATCGCCGCCAAGGATGGCGCGGATAACGGGGTGGTCCGGCTGATGGGTTTGCAGGAATGCCGTTCCCGGCTTGTCCGCCCGCCCTGCGCGGCCTGCGACCTGCCGCATCAGTTGGAACGTGCGTTCCGCCGCGCGCATGTCGCTGCCTTGCAGCCCCAGATCGGCGTCGATCACCCCGACCAGCGTCAGCAGTGGAAAGTTATGCCCTTTGGCCACGATCTGGGTGCCGATGATGATATCTGCCCCACCCGCCGCAATCACCCCGATCTGTTCTTTCAGCGCCCGCGCCGATCCGAACAAATCCGATGACAGCACCGCCAGCCGCGCATCGGGGAACCGCGCCGCCACTTCTTCGGCCAGCCGTTCCACCCCCGGCCCCACCGCCGCCATGCGGCCTTCAACCCCGCACACCGGACAGGCCACGGGCACTGGTTTGGTGGCCCCACATTGATGGCAGACCAACCGCTTGAGAAACCGATGCTCCACCATCCGGGCATCACAATCGTCGCAGCCCACCTGATGGCCGCAGGCGCGGCACAGCGTGATCGGCGCAAAGCCGCGGCGGTTGATGAACAGCAGCGATTGCTCGGCCTTTGCGATGCGCACCGTCACCTCTGCCGCCAGTTTTGCCGAAATCCATTGGTCATTCGCCAGCCGTTCGGCCCGCATATCAATCGCTTGCATATCAGGCAGGGCGGCGGCCCCATAGCGCGACGTCAAATCCAGCCGCGCGTATTTGCCCGCCTCGACATTCGCCCAAGTCTCAAGACACGGCGTGGCCGAGGCCAGAACGATTGGCACGCCAACGATGGCCGCCCGCAACACCGCCATATCGCGGGCGTTGTAAAGCACACCTTCCTCTTGCTTATAGGAGGTGTCATGTTCTTCATCGACCACGATCAATCCCAGATCGCGGAACGGCAAGAACAGCGCCGAGCGCGCACCCACCACAAACTGCGCCTCGCCCTGCCCCACCATCCGCCACAGCCTGCGCCGTTCGGTCATCGTGACGCCCGAATGCCATTCGGCGGGACGCGCACCAAAGCGCGCCTCAACCCGGTTGATAAAATCGGCGGTCAATGAGATTTCGGGCAACAGCACCAGCGCCTGCCGCCCTTGGCGCAGACATTCGGCCACCGCCTCGAGATATACTTCAGTCTTGCCCGACCCGGTAATGCCTTTCAGCAAAGTGGACGAATAGCCGCCCTGCACAACTGCCGCTACCAGCGCATCACCTGCTTCAACCTGATCGCCCATCAGACGCGCCGCCCCTGCCGGGTTCAGCGGCGGATAGGGCAAATCGCGGGGAGCATCGACTTCCAGAACCACGCCCAGCTTGACCAGGCCTTTGACCACCGATGGCCCACACGCCGCTTCTTCAGCCAGTTCCGCCAAGGTGACCGAGGCCCCGCCAAAACGGCGCAACGCCTCAACCACCCGGAACCGCGCGTCGGTCAACTGATTGGGAATGGTATCGCTCAGGCGAAAAACCCGTTTCATCGACGGCGGATCGGACAGCCCTGGCGCGCGGGTGGCCAGCCGCAACATCGCGGCCAAGGGCGTCAGGGTGTAATCGGCAGCGCGGGTCAGAAATGTGCGCAATTCTGCCCGCATCGGGGCTGCATCCAGCACCCGGTTGATGGCGCGAATGCGGGCGGGATCAAACTTGCCCTCCCCTTTGCCCCATACTACGCCGATCACCCGGCGCGGGCCAAGGGGAACTTCGACGAAATCACCGTCCCCACAGCCGCCTGCGGGGGCTTTATAGTCCAGAATGCGGCCCAAAGGCTCGGTCGTCAGCACGCCAACCAACTCACCCGCACTGTAGACACGTTCCGCCACCATCCGCTCTTTCCCTTTGCCGCCCTTTGGGGGTAAACTGCGCGTCGACCACTCACAACCCGTCCGAAGGACCATTGCCATGAAATTCTTTGTCGATTCCGCCGATGTCGCCGCCATTGCCGAACTGAACGATCTGGGCATGGTGGACGGGGTTACCACCAACCCGTCGCTGATCCTGAAATCGGGACGCGACATCCTAGAGGTGACGCGCGAGATTTGCCGCATCGTATCAGGTCCGGTTTCCGCCGAAGTGGTGGCGCTGAAGGCCGAGGATATGATCGCCGAGGGGCGTAAACTGGCCGAGATTGCGCCGAACATCACGGTGAAAGTACCGCTGACATGGGACGGCCTGAAAGCCTGCAAAGTGCTGTCGGGTGAAGGTAAAATGGTCAACGTGACGCTGTGTTTTTCCGCCAATCAGGCGTTGCTGGCCGCCAAAGCCGGGGCGACGTTCATCTCGCCTTTCGTCGGTCGTCTCGACGATATCAACATGGACGGCATGGAGCTGATCAGCGACATCCGCCAGATTTACGATAATTTCGGGTTCGATACCCAGATTTTGGCAGCCTCGGTGCGTACGGTAAACCACGTCACCCAATGCGCGCTGATCGGGGCCGATGTGATCACAGCCCCGCCATCGGTGATCAAAGCGCTGGTGTCGCATCCGCTGACGGATCGCGGGCTGGAGCAGTTCATGAAAGATTGGGCGGCGACGGGGCAGAAGATTTTGTAAGAGGTCCGCCACCGCTGTTTTGCCGCACTGCCCGCCGGGGGTTTCACACCCCCGGACCCCCGTGGGATATTTTTGAACAGAAAAAGCGGCATCATCGATATGACAGCGACGGTATCTAACTCAGAAACGCCCCTATTCGGTGGTAACGTCAATCAAGGCGTTGTGCGCCTAGGGGATACCGTACGGCGGGCGCAGAGTTCGTCCAGCCTAAATGTCCATAAACTTTTGCGGCATTTGGAAACGGTCGGGTTCCCTAACGCTCCCCGGTTTTTGGGAACAGACGACAAGGGGCGCGAGATATTGACCTATATCGACGGCGCGACGACATTTGCGGACGAAATTTGGTCAAGAGACGCCCCACTTGTGGCGGCCACCAAACTGTTGCGGGCGTTCCATGATGCGACATTCGGCATCAGCCCCGGCGATCTGAAAGACTGGGCTTTTGCCTATCCCGATTCAGACCAGCATGAGGTGATCTGTCACAACGATTTCGCGCCCTACAATATGATTTTCAAGGGCGGGCTCCCCACGGCCATCATTGATTTCGATCTGGCTGGACCGGGTCCAAGGCTGCGCGATCTTGCCTATCTGGCCTATTGGTTTGTACCCCTGTCGTTTTCATCCAAAGACATGCAGCCGTTTGCAGATGCTGATCTGGCACGGGGCGGTCGGCGGTTAAAACTGGTCTGTG
>JAYUHO010000016.1:0-7309 GCA_043766915.1 Cypionkella sp. | reverse complement strand
TGGCCGGGTTGAGATTGTGTTTGACGCAGGTTGTGGCGCAGCGTGGGCGGCGGTGCCTGCCGATCTGGCGCAGGCGGTGCTGCTGTTGGCGGCGGAATACTATGAGAACCGGCACGAGGTGGGCGCCAGTCTGGCGGGCTTGCCCGTGTCGGTGCAGGTATTGATCGAACGCTGGCGCACCGTTCGGGTGCTGGGCGGGGGTGCGGCATGAGTGGCGTGCAGCTGACCCGCGCCATGGTTTTGGAGGCACCGCAGCGGGTGGCGGATGGGGCGGGTGGGTTCGTGCTGACCTGGGCGGCACTTGGCACGTTGTGGGCTGAAGTGTTGCCCGGATCCGGGCGCGAGGCTGCCGGAACCGAGGTGCTGTTTGCCGCCGTGCCCTACCGCATCACTGTGCGCGGGGCACCCGTTGGGTCAACCGCACGGCCAAAGCCCGAACAGCGGCTGCGCGATGGCACGCGGATTTTCTCCATTCTGGCGGTCTCGGAACGTGATCCTGAGGGCCGCCATCTGATCTGCTTTGCGCGTGAGGAGGTTCCGGCATGAGCTATCGAGCGGCTGCGGCACTTCAAAGTGCGATCTACACCCGGTTGGCGGGCTATCCGGCCCTTGCAGGGGTGGCGATTGTTGATGCCATTCCACCGGGCACCGCCCCTGCGAATTTCGTACTGATCGGGCCAGAAGTGGTGACGGATCAGTCAGACAAATCCGGGGCGGGGGCAGAGCACCGCGTTGACATCAGTGTGATCAGCGACGCGACGGGGTTTCTGACGGCCAAGGGTATCGCGGGGTCTGTTTCGGCGGCGCTGGAGGGCGCAGCCCTGACTCTGACCCTTGGACGGGTGGTGTCGATCAGTTTTACCCGGGCCGTGGCGCGGCGTTTGGACGAGGGCACCTCGCGGCGTATCGACATGGTGTTTCGGGCGCGGATCGAGATTTGATCATCGGAAAATGGCCCCAGACCGGGGCGCACTCTGCAAGGGATATGACAAATGGCTGTGCAAAATGGCAAGGATTTACTGATCAAGGTTGATCTGGTGGGCGACGGACAGTTCGTAACCGTCGCGGGCCTGCGGGCGACGCGGATCAGTTTTAACGCGGAGACGGTGGATGTGACATCGTTGGAAAGCGTGGGTGGCTGGCGCGAGCTGCTTGCGGGGGCGGGGGTAAAAACCGCCGCTATTTCGGGGTCTGGAGTGTTTCGCGATGCCAATACCGATGCGCGCGCACGGCAGATCTTCTTTGATGCCGAAATGCCGCGATTTCAGGTGGTTATTCCCAGTTTCGGCGTAATTGAGGGTGCGTTTCAGATCACCTCGATCGACTACGCGGGCAGTCATAACGGCGAGGCGACGTATGAGATGGCGATGGCCTCGGCGGGCGCGCTGACCTTTACGGCGCTGTGATGGCCAATCCCTATGCCGGCGAAGTTGCGGTGACGCTGGACGGTCAGCGTCACATTGCCAAACTGACCTTGGGCGCGTTGGCCGAACTTGAGGCGGCGCTGCAAACCGGATCGCTGATTGATATGGTTGAACGGTTCGAGGCGGGGCAGTTTTCTACCCGTGATGTGCTGGCGCTGATCGTGGCGGGGTTGCGGGGCGGTGGCTGGCAAGGCACCGCTGCCGATTTGCGCACCGTTAGCATCGGTGGCGGGCCGATAGAGGCGGCGCGCGCGGCGGCGGAATTGTTGGCGCGGGCCTTTGCGCTGCCATCTGTGCCATGAGCCTGATCGACTGGCCGGGGTTGGTGCGCGCTGGGTTAGGGCAGTTGCACTTGTCGCCCGACAGGTTCTGGCAGCTGACCCCGGTAGAGCTGCAAATCATGCTGGGGGCGGAGGGTGCGCAGCCCCCCCTGACGCGGGCGCGGCTGGAACAGCTGGCGGCGGCGTTTCCTGATGCGGTGAAAGGCTTGGATGATGGCGGAAATTTCGGAACTGCAAGATCAGATACTGGCGCTTGAGGCCACCTTGGGCGGCACCACGGGCATGGTTTCGGCCTTTGACGGCGAGCTGTCGCGAATGCGCGACAGTCTGGTGTTCACCGGGCGCGAGGTGGGCGTTTTGTCAAACGGCATTGGCGGTGGATTGCGCCGGGCGTTTGACGGGCTGGTGTTTGACGGCGCGAAACTGTCGGATTCGCTGAAATTGGTCGCCAACTCGATGATCGACACCGTTTATGGCATCGCGATTAAGCCGGTGCAGAACGCCCTTGGTGGTGCCATTGCCACTGGGTTGCAGGGGCTTTTGGGCGGGCTGATGCCGTTTGCGGCGGGGGCAAGTTTTTCCCAAGGCCGGGTGATGCCCTTTGCCAAAGGCGGCGTGGTTTCGCAGGCAACACCCTTTGCGATGCGCGGTGGGTCAGGATTGATGGGCGAGGCCGGGCCAGAGGCGATCATGCCGCTGGCGCGCGGTGCAGATGGCCGGTTGGGGGTGCAGGCGGCGGGCGGCGGGCGTGCCGTGAACGTGGTGATGAACATCCAAACCCCTGATGTGGCGGGATTTCAGCGCAGCCAATCCCAGATCGCGGCACAGGCGCAGCGCATGTTGGCGCGCGGGCAACGGAACAGATAGGGGCGGTTTATGGCATTTCATGAGATCAGATTTCCGGCCAATGTCAGCTTTGGCTCGGTCGGTGGGCCAGAGCGATTGACCGAAATTGTCACGCTGGCCAATGGCTTTGAAGAGCGCAACACACCGTGGGAACACTCGCGCCGGCGGTATGATGCCGGGCTGGGTCTGCGCAGTCTGGATGATGTTGACGCGCTGCTGGCATTCTTTGAGGCGCGGCGCGGGCAGTTGCATGCGTTTCGCTGGAAGGACTGGTCGGATTACAAATCCTGCCTGCCCTCGACAGGTGTGACGCCACTGGATCAACGGATCGGTGTGGGCGACGGGCTGACGCGGCAGTTTGCGCTGTCGAAACTGTATCGGTCGGGGAACCAAACCTATACCCGCCCGATTGTGAAACCGGTTTTAGGCACGGTTTATGTGGCCATAGCCAATGATCCCAAGGTTGAGGGGCAAGAGTTCAGCGTTGATGTGACGACAGGCAAGATCACGTTTGTCGTCGCACCGGATATTGCCGCGATTGTCTCGGCAGGCTTTGAATTTGACGTGCCAGCGCGGTTTGACACCGACCGCATTCAGACATCTGTGGCGTCGTTCCGGGCGGGCGAGGTGCCGAATGTGCCGATTGTCGAGGTGCGGGTATGACGGCCCGTCAGAATTTGCTGGTCCATCTGGGGCAGGATGCCACGTCGGTGTGCCGCGCCTGGAAGGTGCTGCGCCGCGATGGCGTGGCCTATGGGTTCACCGACCATGACCGCGATTTTACCTTTGACGGCGTGACGTTCAAAGCCAGCACGGGGATGAGTGCGCGGGTTTTGCAGCAGACGACGGGCCTGTCGGTGGACAACTCCGAAGCCATTGGTGCGCTGTCGGATGCCGCGATTGACGAGGCTGATCTGGCGGCAGGCCGTTTTGACGGGGCCGAAGTGCGGTCCTGGCTGGTGAATTGGGCCGATCCTGCGCAGCGCATTGAACAGTTTCGCGGCAATTTTGGCGAAATCACCCGGTCGGCAGGCGCATTTCGTGCCGAGTTGCGCGGGCTGACAGACCGTTTGAACCAACCACAAGGGCGGGTGTTTCAACGCAGTTGTGGGGCGGTGCTGGGCGATGCGCGCTGCGGTTTTGATCTGGCCACGCCGGGGTATCGCGCGACTGGCGCCATCGCCGGGTTTGATCCGATGGGGCGAATGCTGTTTCAGGGTATCGCCGGATTTGCCGACCGCTGGTTTGAACGCGGGCGGCTGGTGGTGCAAACCGGGGCGGCGGCGGGGTTGGTGGGGATGATCAAGTCAGACCGGATCAACGGCGGAGAGCGGGTGGTTGACCTGTGGCATGATCTTGGGGCGACGCTGATCATCGGCGATGCGGTACAACTGGAAGCAGGCTGTGACCGGATGGCGCAAACTTGCCGGGGCAAGTTTGCCAATTTCCTGAACTTCCAGGGCTTTCCGCATATTCCGGGCGAGGATTGGTTGTCATCTTATCCGGTGTCCACACGGCCCAATGATGGTGGGAGTCTGGGACGATGACCCAGCGCATCGTCGACGCAGCCCGCGCGTGGATCGGCACGCCCTATCTGCATCAGGCCAGCTTGCGGGGGGCTGGTTGTGATTGTCTGGGCCTGCTGCGCGGGGTTTGGCGCGCATGTCTGGGCGCAGAACCTGCCTTTGTGCCCGCCTACACGGCCGATTGGTCGGAAGCCGGTAAGCGCGAGGATTTGTTCCTCGCCGCCCATCAATGGCTGATCGCCAAAGACTTGGGTGATGCGGCACCCGGCGATGTGCTGCTGTTTCGGATGCGTGACGGCGCTGTGGCCAAGCATCTTGGCATTGCAGGGCATACGGGTGCGCAGGCGTCATTCATCCATGCCTACACCGGGCATGGCGTGGTGGAAACGGCGCTGACCGCTCCGTGGCGGCGCAAGATAGCGGCGCGGTTTTGCTTTCCTGAAGGGATTTAAGAGATGGCCACGATTTTACTGTCTGCGGCAGGGGCGGCTTTGGGCGCAGGCTTTGGCGGTACGGTGCTGGGCCTGTCGGGGGCAGTGATTGGCCGTGCCGTGGGGGCCACCTTTGGTCGGGCCATTGACCAGTCGGTGCTGGGCGGCGGGTCTGACCCGGTTGAGACGGGCCGGGTTGACCGGTTCCGATTGATGGGGGCATCCGAAGGGGCCGCCGTGCCGCGGATCTGGGGCCGCGTGCGGGTGGCGGGGCAGGTGATCTGGGCCACGCGGTTTCAGGAAAACGTCGCCAGTTCTGGGGGCGGCAAGGGCACCCCCCGCCCCAAAACCACCGATTTTTCTTACTCGGTCAGTCTGGCGGTGGCCCTTTGCGAAGGGGTGATCACCCGGGTGGGCCGCATCTGGGCGGATGGGAACGAAATTGAACCCGGCAGCCTGACCATGGCCGTCTACACAGGCGCTGCCGATCAGTTGCCCGACCCCAAGATCACAGCGGTTGAGGGGGCGGGTTTGGCCCCCGCCTATCGCGGTCTGGCCTATGTGGTGATCGAAGATCTCGATCTGTCGGCTTTTGGCAACCGTGTGCCGCAGTTTTCATTCGAGGTGATCCGCCCGGCGCAAGGGGCTGCGGCGGGGGATTATCCCGATCTGTCGCGCATTGTGCCGGGCGTGTGCATGGTGCCCGGAACGGGCGAGTATGCCTATGCCACCACGCCGGTGCATTACGCGCTGGGGCCGGGGGTGAACCGCACCGCAAATGTGAACTCTGCCTCTGGCAAGACCGATTTTGCGACCTCATTGGATCATCTGACCCAAGAGTTGCCCGGCTGTGGCGCGGTGTCATTGGTGGTGTCCTGGTTTGGCGGCGATTTGCGGTGCGGCACCTGTGACGTGCGCCCCAAGGTGGAACAAAAGACCAATGACGGCGTGGGGATGCCGTGGTCGGTATCGGGGGTGACGCGAAGTGCGGCGGTGGAAATTCCCAAACTTGATGGCCGCTCACTTTACGGCGGCACGCCAACCGACAAGTCGGTGATTGAGGCGATCAGGGCGGCCAAACTTGCGGGGCAAGCGGTGACGTTTTATCCGTTCATCCTGATGGATCAGATGGCGGGAAATGTGTTGCCCGATCCGTACAGCCTGACCAACGGCCAAGCCGCCCTGCCGTGGCGCGGGCGCATCACGCTTGATAAAGCGCCGGGTAAATCCGGAACGGTTGACCGCACGGCTGCCGCAGATACCCAAGTCGCCAGCTTCTTTGGCACCGCAACGCCTGCACATTTCGCCCGAGCGGGCGAAACCGTCACCTACTCCGGTCCTGCCCAGTGGCGCTATCGGCGGTTCATTCTGCATTACGCCAATCTGTGTGCGGCGGCCGGAGGGGTGGCGGCCTTCTGCATCGGATCAGAAATGCGCGGCCTGACGCAGATTCGCGGCGCTGCCGACAGCTTTCCCGCCGTCGCCGCCCTGCGCCAGTTGGCCTCGGACGTGCGCGCCATTCTGGGGCCCGCCACCAAAATCAGCTATGCCGCCGATTGGTCGGAATACTTCGGCTATCACAGCGATGGAAATGTGTATTTCCACCTTGATCCACTGTGGGCCGATCCCGCGATAGATTTCATCGGCATCGACAAGTTCATGTCAGGGCATTTACCGAGCCTTACCAGTCTATATCAGGGTCCAGAACCCCTTGATCTTGTGCAATAATCCTCCTGTTTGACCTTCCCTGACCTTACCAGGCTTAGCCCCGGATTAGGTCCAGGGGACGGTCCAGACCTTGACCTGAAATGGAGGGAATATGACCACGAAGCTCACCCAATCTATGGCGACACAACTCGCCACATCTAGCCCGCCAGGCACACTGGTGTTCGATCAAGAGGTGTCCGGCCTTCGGATCGTTGTGGGCTCAAAAAGCTCATCCTACAAACTGGTGGGGAGGATCAATAATGGCTCATCTCTCTACGTGACGATTACGATAGGCCGTGTTGATGAGCTATCGCTGAAGACAGCCCGCCAGAAGGCAATCGAGCTTCGGCAGGCTCTCGCCCGCGGGGAAGACCCACGTCGCCCCAAGAGCCAGGTGCCCACCGTTCAGCAAGCTCTGGACCACTACATCGCAGGCAACCAAGGAAATCTACAACCCTCTACCCTGGCGGACTATCGCAGGAGCCTGGAAGGACCTCTCAAATCCATTCTCAAGCTGCCAATGGATACCATCGACCGGGCTCTTTGCCGAAACCTCCACGAGAAGCTGAGCACGAAGCACGGCCCGGTGGCAGGGAACACGTCCATGAGAACGCTGAGAATGCTCTACAACGACGTCCTTCGCACCCATGATATGGCCCCAAATCCTGTCAGCCTCGCCGTCCGCTTCAACCTTGAGGTCGCGAGAGACTGGGCCATCACACCCGAGGCCATGCCTCAGATGTGGCGTGAACTGGATAGCATGGAGGATCAGATTGCCCGTGGCGCGTGGATGCTCATGGTATTCACCGGTTTGAGGGCGACAAACGCCCGTCAGGCCCGCTGGGATGCCTTGGACGACGATGGCGTCCTGACCATCCCACGAACTAAAGGTGGGCGAGTGTTCAAGTGCCCTCTGCCTCGTTATCTCATCCAAGAGTTGCAGGCGTTGAAGGAATACACCAAGCCCTTGGCGTCACCGTGGATTTTCCCAGCCACTACCACCCGCACAGGTCACATCTCGGTTCTTCGTTCGGATCGTGGCTTTCCGCACCAACCCCACAGCCTTCGGCACTCTTACCGTCAGCATTGCCTTG
>JAYUHO010000015.1:0-7318 GCA_043766915.1 Cypionkella sp. | reverse complement strand
GTTTATTGATCGGTTGGATTCGGTGATATTCTCGGCACCGATTTTTTATCACCTGACTCGCTATGGCTGGTCGTTGGTCTAGGGGGGCTGGATGGATCGCAGACCTTTGCACAGCCGGGAGGCAGGGTGGGCCAGGGGGTTGTCCCGTTGGCTGGCGTCCACGTCAGTGACGCCGAACCAGATATCCTTTGCCAGTATGGGTTTCGCGGCCATCGCAGGCGCGGCGTTCTGGGGCGTGGGTCATTCGGACGGCTTTGGGCGGGCGATGTTGCTGCTGTTGGCCGCGCTGGGGTGTCAGCTGCGGCTGGTCTGCAATCTGATGGACGGCTTGGTGGCCATCGAGGCCGGCAAACAAGCCAAAGATGGCCCGTTCTGGAACGAATTTCCCGACCGGATTGCGGATATTTTTATTATTGTCAGTTTGGGGATGGCCGTTGGTCTGCCAGCAGTGGGATGGGCGGCGGCGGCACTGGCGGTGCTGACGGCCTACACGCGCGAGTTGGGACGTACCTGCGGGTTGGCAGCGGATTACTCCGGGCCGATGGCCAAACCGCACCGCATGGCTTTGGTAACAGCGGCGGCGGTTCTGTCCTTTATAGACCCGCTGTGGGCCGGGCAGGGGGGCGTTTTGATGGCGGCTTTGTGGGTGTTGGTTTTGGGTACGGCGGCAACAGTCGTGCGGCGCGGTGCCCGGATTGTGATGCAGTTGCAGGCGCGGGGATAGGCGGCGATGACCGGGTTAAACTGGAAAACTGCTGATGAAATGTCCCAAGGTTTTGGCGCCGGGGATTTCAGCCCGGTTGACGTTTTGGCAGAGTGTTTGGCGCAGGCAGATCGGCTGGATTCTGCGGTAAATGCGTTGGTTTCTACCGATCTTGACGGAGCGATGGCGCAGGCGCGCGCCAGTGCCAAACGGTGGACGACGAGGGCTGAATTTGGGCCGCTGGACGGTGTGCCCGTGCTGATCAAAGACATTCTGCTGACCGCAGGCCAACCCACGTTGCGCGGGTCTTGGACGGTGGATGCGGCGGGGCCATGGCCAGATCACGCGCCATGTGTGGCCCGGTTGCGCGCTGCAGGTGCGGTGCTGATGGCACGCACAACCACCCCGGAAATTGGCTGGAAGGGCGTCACGGATTCCCCGCGCCATGGCATAACCCGCAATCCATGGGATCTGACCACAACGCCGGGTGGATCCTCGGGTGGGGCATCCGCGGCGCTGGCGGCGGGCTATGCACCATTGGCGCTGGGCACTGATGGCGGCGGGTCGATCCGCATTCCTGCCAGCTTTGCGGGCGTGTTTGGTCTGAAACCCTCGTTCGGCCGGGTGCCCGCTTGGCCCTTGTCGCCCTTTGGGACGGTTGCCCATGTCGGACCAATGACGCGAACGGTGCGGGATGCGGCGTTGATGATGGATGTGATCGCGCGGCCCGATGCGCGGGATTGGCACGCGCTGCCCTATGATGCTGCGTCGGCACTGACGGTATTGGATAAGGGCATCAAGGGGTTGCGCGTCGCGTATTCGCCGAATTTGGGCTATGTTCAGGTCGACCGTGAAGTGGCCACAGCCGTGCGGCGCGCTGTGGAAAAGATGGCCGATCTGGGGGCCGAGATTACCGAAGTTGATCCCGGCTTTGCCGACCCTGCCGAACTGTTCGCTGTTTTATGGTGGGCGGGTGCCCGCAACGCTTTGCGCCATGTCCCGCGCAGCGATTGGGGGATGCTAGACCCCGGTTTGGCGGAAATTCTTGACCAGGCGGCGGGCATTACTTTGGACACATACATGTCCGCACAAACCGCGCGCGGGGCGTTGGGCGCGCAGATGCGTCGGTTTATGCTGGGCTATGATGTGTTGATTACTCCTACTATGCCCATTCCGGCGTTTGATGCGGGGCGGTTATCGCCCGGCGCGGATGGCCCGCAGGCGTGGGTCAACTGGACACCGTTCAGCTATCCGTTCAATCTGACGCAACAGCCTGCCAGCAGCGTAAATTGCGGGTTCACGACAGCAGGGCTGCCGATTGGCCTGCAAATTGTCGGCCCGATGTTTGACGACAGAACCGTGTTGCGCGTCAGCGCAGCCATCGAGGCCGCGTTGGGGATTTGGCATCTGCGCCCAGCCCTGACGGGTCAGCAAACGGTGCTGTAACCCGGCGCAGATCATGCCCGCTGTTTGGGCAGTATTGGTTTTGGATGCCTTAAAGGCAGGCAGATAGGCTGGTCGCGCCAATCAAATCTGATCCGGCAGAACAACGGCCATTGCCGCTGCACAGGGATGCAGTCCTGTCACAGCCATGTCCAAACCCTTATCCATTGTCGTCGTCGAGAAAGACCGGGACCGCGCGCTGGTGATCGTAGACGGGCTGCGTGAGGCGGGGGATTTTGACGTGTTCGTCATCGGCGACGAGGTGGGTCTGGCGCGCAGGATCGCCCAACGCAACCCGGACCTGGTTCTGATCGATGCGGGCAATCCCTCGCGCGACGCGCTTGAAGAACTGACCTTGGCCACGGCCCCGATGGAACGCCCCGTGGCGATGTTTGTTGATAAAACCGACGGCACCTTGACCCGGGCTGCGATAGAAGCGGGGATGTCGGCCTATGTCGTGGATGGACTGAAGGCAGATCGGCTGAAGCCCATTCTGGATGCGGCGATTGCCCGGTTTCATATGGTGCAAAAGATGCGGGCCGAACTGGCGGAAACCCGACGCGCATTGGAAGAACGCAAGATCATAGACCGCGCTAAAGGCATCTTGATGCGTGCCAAGGCGATCGGCGAGGAAGAGGCCTATGCCCGCATGCGCAAAACCGCAATGGATCAGGGCCGCCGGGTGGCGGATGTGGCGCAGGCGCTGGTTCTGGCCGCTGAGATGTTGAAATGACCGCCGTATTGCGCGCGGGGTTTGTGCCGCTGGTCGATGCAGCCCCCCTGATCATCGCGGATGTGATGGGATTTGCGGGCGAAGAAGGATTGGCGTTGCAGTTGTCGCCCGCGCCCAGTTGGGCCGCGCTGCGCGATATGTTGGCCGGCGGTCAAGTTGATGCCGCGCAGATGCTGGCCCCGGTTCCGGTGGCACTGGTCTTGGGTTTGGGTGGCTTATCCCCCCGGTTTGAGGTGCTTTCGGTCCTGAACGTGAACGGCGATGTTTTTGGCGTTTCGTCAGACCTCGCGACCCGGATGCGCGGGGCCGGTTTTGGGTTCGATTTTGCCGACGCGCGGGCTGCTGGTTTGGCCTTGCTGGCGGTTGCGGGGGATCAGCTGTGCATCGGGGTGCCGTTTCTGTTTTCGATGCATGCGGAGTTGGTGCAGTATTGGTTGGATGGCTTGGGTGTACCGCTGCCCGGGGGATTGCAGATTGTAACGGTGCCGCCGGCGCGGATGGCGGATGCGCTGGCGCAAGGCGAGATTGACGCCTTTTGCGTGGGCGAGCCGCATGGCTCTGCCGCTGTTGAAATGGGCGTCGGGGCGTTGCTGTTACCTGGATCGGCGATTTGGGCGTTTGCACCCGAAAAAGTGTTGGCCACGCGCGCAGGTTGGGCCGAGGCGGAACCCGATCTGGCCGGGCGGGTGATCCGCGCGGTGTGGCGGGCCGGGCGGTGGCTGATGGCCCCACAAAACCGGATGATGGCGGCAGAAATTTTGGCGGCACCGGGGCGCTTGGACATGGCCCCAGAGGTGATAGAGCGCAGCCTGACCGGGCGCCTGGTGATTTCGCCGGATGGCGCGGAACGGCATGTGCCGGGGTTTATTGAATTTCATGCGGGGGCGGCCAGTTTTCCATGGCGATCCCAAGCAGCGTGGATTGGGGTGCGGTTGGCGCGCCGCTATGGTTTGGATCGTCTGTCGGCTATGACGGCGACGCAGGCCGTGTTTCGCAGCGATCTGCATCGGCAGCATTTGCGCGCCACCGGGGCCGATTTGCCGGGCGCGTCGGAAAAACTGGAAGGGTCTTTGCACCGGCCCTGCGCCGTGGCATCCGAACGCGGCAAGCTGATTCTGCCGATGGATCGCTTTTATGATGCCAAGATTTTCGACCCCGCCGACCCTTTGCGCTGAATAATTGGGCATTGTGATGCTGCGGTGCAGAATATCCAACTTTCCGCCTGATTGGCCAAACCCTTCCGCTTGACGCTGCGCTGCGGCGTGACATTCTTTGGGTAAGCAAACCGGCAATGGCGTCGGAATATGCCTCCCCGAAATCGGGATAAGCCGAGCAATGCCGCTCGATCTGATGTCAGAAATGGCGTTGGGTCTGGCGGCTTTTTCATTTCAACGCCCCATTGGGGCCAACCGGGATGCCACTATGAAACGTATCGCCGCCCTGCTGTTCACCACCGCCCTTTGCCTGCCCGCCCATGCCGAAACCTCCGGCATCGAAAAAGATGAACTGACACTGGGGTTCATCAAACTGACCGATATGGCCCCGTTGGCGATTGCCAAAGAGAAGGGGTTCTTTGAAGACGAAGGTCTGTTTGTCACGCTTGAGGCCCAATCAAACTGGAAAGTGCTGTTGGACCGCGTGATCGCGGGTGAATTGGACGGCGCGCATATGTTGGCAGGTCAGCCGATTGCCGCCACCATCGGCTATGGCACCAAGGGTGCGGTGGTGACGCCGTTTTCGATGGATCTGAACGGCAACGCGATCACAGTTTCTAACGCGGTGTGGGAGGCGATGAAGCCGAATGTGGCGATGGCCGATGGCAAGCCTGAGCATCCGATTGGGGCCGTCGCCCTGAAACCGGTGGTCGACTCCTTTGCCGCCGCAGGCACTCCGTTCAATCTGGGCATGGTCTTTCCGGTGTCCACCCATAACTACGAATTGCGCTATTGGCTGGCGGCAGGCGGGATCAACCCCGGTTTTTATTCCCCCGATGATGTGTCGGGTCAGATCGGTGGCGATGTGCTGATCTCGGTCACGCCGCCGCCGCAGATGCCGTCCACTTTGGAAGCAGGCACAATCCTTGGCTATGCCGTGGGCGAGCCGTGGAATCAAGCGGCAGTGGCCAAGGGTATTGGCGTGCCGGTGATCACTGATACCGAAATCTGGCGGAACAATCCTGAAAAGGTGTTTGGGCTGACGGCTGATTTTGTCGCGGCCAATCCGCAGACCACACTGGCGCTGACCAAGGCGCTGATCCGGGCTGCGATGTGGCTGGATGAGGGCGACAACGTTAATCGCGCCGAAGCCGTCGAAATTCTGGCGCGCGCGGAATATGTGGGGGCCGATGCGGCAGTGATCGCCAATTCGATGACCGGCGGCTTTGAGTTTGAACCAGGCGACACGCGCCCCGCACCCGATTTCAACGTGTTCTTCCGCTATAACGCGACCTTTCCCTATTTTTCGGATGCGGTCTGGACCCTGACCCAAATGCGCCGTTGGGGGCAGATTGCCGAGGCCAAGGATGATGCGTGGTTCGATGCAACGGCCAGGTCGGTTTACAAACCCGATATCTATAAACTGGCCGCCGAGGCCTTGATCGCCGAAGGCAAAGCCACGCCCGAGATGTTTGATTTTGACACGGATGGCTACCGAGAGCCCGTGGCCGAATTCATCGACGGTGTCAGCTATGACGGCACGAAACCGAACGCCTACATCGACAGTCTGACGATTGGGCTTAAAGGCGCGCAGACAGTTGTGGGCGGTGAGATTACCAACTGACGCGCCCTGTCCAAGCCTTCTGCCAGCCACCCGATCAAGGAAGCCACAATGACCGCGATAGACCCGACCAACGCGCCACATCTGCCCCGAATTGCGGCCAAAGACCGCTACGCCCGGTTGATTGGCACATCTGATCGCTGGTTCAAGATCTTGGGTCTGCCATGGATCACCCCGGTATTGCGGCTGGTGGTCGGCGATGCGCCACGCATTCAGATGCGCGAAATCTGGCGGCTGATCTGCGTGCCGGTGCTGGCGATCCTCGCGTTTTTGGCACTGTGGGCAACACTTGCGCCCACAGTGCAGACATCGCTGGGGGCTATTCCGGGGCCCGCTCAGGTATGGGAACAGGCGCAGGTGTTGCACACTGATGCCATGGCCGAAGGCGTGAAAGAGGCCGCTTTCTATAAAAAACAAGCCTCCAAGAATGCCGAGCTGGTTGCGGCAGGCAAAGCGGGCGAGGTGAAGGACCGCGCCTATACCGGCAAGCCGACTTATTATGCGCAAATCTGGACTTCGATCAAAACGGTGTTTGCAGGCTTTCTGATCGGCACTGTGATTGCGGTGCCGTTGGGTATTTTCTCGGGCCTGTCGCCCACTGCGAACGCGGCGATCAACCCGTTGGTACAGATATTTAAACCCGTCTCGCCCCTGGCGTGGTTGCCGATTGTCACCATGGTCGTATCGGCTGCAGCGGCGGGCGGGGAGGGTGGCATGTCAAAAAGCTTTATCATTTCAGCCTTCACTGTAACGCTTTGTTCGCTATGGCCGACATTGATCAACACCGCGTTGGGCGTGGCGTCTATCGACAAAGATCTGGTCGCTGTCAGCCGGGTTTTGAAACTGTCTATGTGGAAAAAGATCACCCATCTGGTGCTGCCATCGGCGCTGCCTTTGATCTTTACGGGCTTGCGGCTGTCGTTGGGCGTGGGCTGGATGGTTCTGATCGCAGCCGAGATGTTGGCGCAGAATCCCGGTTTGGGTAAATTCGTCTGGGACGAATTTCAGAACGGATCGGAACAATCGCTGGCCCGGATCATGGTGGCGGTGCTGACCATCGGGATCATCGGGTTTTTGTTGGACCGGGTGATGTTTGCGGCGCAATCGCTGCTGACCTTCTCGAACAACCGGTGATGGGTATGGGCAGTCTTGATCTGATCAACGTGTCGAAAGCGTATGGTGCGCGGCAGATTCTGCGCAACATTTCCCTGACGGTTGGGGCAGGTGAATTTCTGGCGATCCTTGGGTTTTCCGGGTCTGGCAAGACGACGCTGATCAATCTGATGGCCGGGCTGGATATGGCCGACCGGGGGCAGGTTCTGTTTGATGGGGTTGCTGTCACCGGGCCGGGACCGGAACGCGGCTTGGTGTTTCAATCTTATGCGCTGATGCCGTGGTTGACGGTTTCGGGGAATATCGCGCTGGCGGTGGATGCGGTGCAGACGCGCGCCAGCAAGGCGGAACGTGCCGCATTGGTCGCGAAATACATCACCATGGTGGGGTTGACCCACGCCGCTGAACGCCGCCCCGCCGAATTGTCGGGCGGCATGCGGCAACGTGTGGCCGTGGCGCGCGCCTTGGCGATGGAACCGCGTGTTTTGTTGATGGACGAGCCCCTGTCGGCGCTGGACGCCTTGACCCGCAGCAATGTGGCCAGTGAGATT
>JAYUHO010000014.1:0-2758 GCA_043766915.1 Cypionkella sp. | reverse complement strand
GCCAGACCAGACCGGCCACCGCAGGTGCCATCATCATTGGCATCAGCAGGGCGGTGACGAGAAACTTTTCCCACCGCGCGCCATTCACGATCACCGCCAGCAGCAACCCGATGCTCAGTTGCAGGGCGAGACACATTGCACTGTATTGCGCCAGCAAAACCCAGCCCTCAAGGAACCGCTCATCGCTGAACAGCCGGGTATAATTTTTCAGACCAACCCATTCGCCGTCGCCAACGCCGACATTTTGCAACGACATCACGATCAGCCAGACAAACGGATAAAGCGAGATAAAGGCCAGCACCGCAATCGCGGGGGCCATCAGATAAAGATAATATCGCCGTGGCGCTGCAGGGTTCAAAGAGGTGGGCAATGGCAAGGGTGCAGTTATCGGGCGCGCTTCGATTTCGGTCAAGGTGCCGCGTGCGCGGAACAAGGTGGCCCCTCGCGGCGCAGCTGCCAGGCCCGCGTTTGTTACTCCACTGGTCATCAAACGCGGCCTCCTGTTGCGGGGTATCGGTGTCAGATTTTGTCGTAAAAGCGTGGCACTGCGGGCAAGGATCCGCAGTGCCACGCGTCATTGCAGGGCTTAGGCGTCGTTCAAACTATCCAGCAGGGTTTGGACGCTGACTGCGGTTTCTGCAGGCGTTTGGGCGTTCGACAGCATCTTTTGCGTCTCTGAGGCGATGATCGAATGATATTCGTTCGCTTCGGGGATTTTCGGGCCAAGCACAAAGTTCGGATCCTTGATGCCAAAGTCATAGACCGCCGCAAAGGTCAGCGCGTTGGGCATTGTGGTCGGCCGCTCGCGCGCAGCGACGACATCTGGCAGTGCGAGCACTGATTTGCGGGTCGGCGTGCCGCCAAGCCCGGCCAGAACCTCGTATTGGTTCTGCTGCGAGGTTGACCAGATTGCAAACAGATAGGCCGCGCGTTTGATCTCTTCCGACGCATTGCCGCTGATGCCGATACCGCCGATACCGCAGTTGGTGCCGTTCACGGCCTCACCGCCATTCAGAATCCATTCCGGGGCACCTTTGGGGCAAGGCGCATAGGCCGTGCGACCGCCGCTTGCCACCGAGGTTTTCTCGTCCTCGATCGAGGCTGCAAATTCGTGATACTGAACCTGCATCGCAATGTTTCCGGATTGATAGACCGTGTTCAACTCCAACGTGCCATTGGCCAGGTTGTCGGGGTGCGACACATCTGCCAACGCCTTGAACTTCTCCAGCATCAGCACCGATTGCTCGTCACCCCACTTGGTTTTGCCAGGCGTTTTGCTGCCGATCTTGTCGTCGATGTCGAAATCGGTCCAACGACCGTGGGCGAACATCATCCGCTGAATATCCAGCTGTGTGGTCCAGGCGAATGTGCCCTGATGCTGGGCATAACCGTAAGGCACGTCTTCGCCGGCCTCTTTGCGCGTCTTGAGATAGGTCGCAAAATCAAGGACGTTTTTCCAAGTGGTGTCGTTGGTGTATTCCATCGCATAGCCATATTCGGCCTCGAATGCCTTGGAATTGGCTTCAAACACGTCCTTGCGATAGAAGGTGCAGGCCACTGCGGCATCGTAAGGCAATGCAATCACGCGTTCGCCGTTATAATACCTGCCACAGGCTGTCAGAAAGTTTTCAAACCAGACATCATCGCCGTAGCCTTCAGGATCTTGCGGCAAGGTGTCATCGCCAAACATTGGCGACAGATCGGCGTAAAAGTCGGCAAATGGCGCCCCAATCGGCTTGTCCTGGATGTACTGCAGCGGATAGTCCGCGTTGCCGCTGCGCAAGTCGATCCCAGCCTTCTGTTGCACGACCGGCAGGTCATCCGTCAGAATCTCGACTTCGATCCCGGTCAGGTCGTAAAACGACTTGATCTTTTCACGGATCGCAAAGGATGGCGGAGTGTTTTCCGAAAGGAATACCAGTTTTGATCCGGCAAACTGCTTCCATTTTGCATCGTCCGATGACTGCGCCTGAACACGGGTGCTCATCATCGTCGAGTTCAGCCCGATTCCGAGTGCGCCAGTGCCAAGCATGGTTACCGCGCTGCCACCAAGTTCCATGAACCTGCGTCTGCTGACACTTTTGTAGAGTGCATTCTTCGGCCGATAAAACATGTTGTTCCCCCCATGATTGTTGCCCGGCCGAAACGTCGGTCCGGTCGTATCGATGTTGTTATCTGCCGTCGTGACCGTGTCGCCTCCTCCCAGAGACAATGCGCCGTCACGCTTTATTGTGGTCTGTGCACGCGACAGCATACCACATTGCAGCCTATCGGCACGTTAGTGGGATTCTATGCGTCTTGTAAATTATTTTCTTCAGAAAACGATGAAAATGCTTGAAATGATGATGTTTGGCCTTGATCGGGCTTATGATCCTTAGAATAGCTGCCTTAACCAGCCGTTTTTTCCATGGAGTTGGGGTAACCGCCGCGAAATCGTCATGCGCAGGAAAAAGTTTTTCAGCGTGTCAGCAGATTTCTTGGTGGCCGAATGGCTCTGTTGCACAAATCCGTGAGGGATTCATATTGTGAATCCAGCGTGGTAGCTGGGTTGGATGAGCAGACCGAACACACCGACCTACAAGACACTGAACTGGCCAGCGTACTACAAGGCGCTCAAGCGCCGCGGGTCTCTGACGATCTGGTTCGATCCTGACATGCATGGGCGGCGCAGCCGACACCCGCCGCTGCCATACGGCAATCATCGACCGCCAGGCCACCGCGATCATTCCGATCCGCAAGAACGGGCGACCCTGGAAAG
>JAYUHO010000013.1:0-19263 GCA_043766915.1 Cypionkella sp. | reverse complement strand
ATCAGGATTGGCTGGACGATCTGATGCGCGGCATTTCGGACGGGGCGGTGGCGCTGGCGGCTGGCGACGCGGCAAACTTTATGAACGCAGTCGGTTTGCGCACCAATCCCCCCCGCATTAATCCCAAACCGACAGGCCCAGCCATCGCAGGGGCGTTGCCCGCACCTGAAAACCATAAAGCCGCAGCGTCCGTCGAAAAAATACCCGGCGCCTTCCAACGTCTGCGGGATCTGTTGGGGCCAAAGTGACAGCTGCCACCCCTCAGCGCAAAGCCACCACAGCCCCCCTTTGCCGCATGGCACCTTTCCGCCAGCCGCAAGGTTGTTTAAGACAGCCCATGGCCCTTACCCTGACCCATATCACCGATCTGGCAACGCTTGGCTTTGATGACATCATTGACGTGCGCGCGCCTGCAGAGTTTGCCGAAGATCATTTGCCCGGGGCGATCAACCTGCCGGTGCTGAATGACGAAGAACGGGCGCGGGTCGGCACGATTTACAAACAAGTCAGCCCGTTTACCGCCCGCAAACTGGGCGCGGCCCTGGTTGCGGCCAATGCAGCGCGACATCTGCAAACTGCGTTGGCCGATAAACCGGGCGGTTGGCGGCCCTTGGTGTATTGCTGGCGCGGCGGGCAGCGGTCGGGATCGTTTGCCAGCATTCTGGCACAAATCGGCTGGCGGGTCGAAACGATCGACGGCGGCTATAAGGCATGGCGGCATCTGCTATCGCAGGCCCTGTGCGCCGCACCGTTTCCCGCGCGGATGATCGTGCTGGATGGCAACACCGGCACTGCCAAGACCGAGATTCTGCATCTTTTGCGCCAGCGGGGCGTGCAGACCCTTGATCTCGAGGGGCTTGCCAATCATCGCGGCTCGCTGTTCGGGTCGATGGGGGTGCAACCGACGCAAAAAATGTTTGAGCGTGACCTTGCGATGGCCATCACCGCCCTTGATCCCATGCGTCCTGTCGTGGTTGAGGCGGAAAGTTCCAAAGTGGGCAATTGCCGCCTGCCGCCCGAATTGTGGAAGGCGATGGGCACGGCCCCCCGTCTGGCCATTTCCGCCCCGGTTGCCGCACGGGCGCAGTATCTGACGCGGGCTTATGGCGATATGGTCGCAGACCCTGAACGACTGGCCGCCGTGATTGACCGGCTGCGTCCCGCGCATGCCGCTGATTTGATTGAAGCGTGGCAGGCGATGGCGCAAAATCGCGCCTTTGCGCAACTGGCTGAAGGGCTGATGACCCACCACTATGATCCGCGTTATGAAAAGCACCGCGCGCGGGCAGATGTTGGTATTCATACCTTTCATGCGGTGGCACTGACCCCCGATGACTTGAACGATCTGACAGACCGGATCGCAGCGGCGGTGTTGGCAATTTCTTCGGTCGAAGCGCGATGAGTTTTGGTGGAACAAACTTCTGACTGGTGCGAATGAATCCCGGTTTTACTTGCCGGATTTGACACGCGTCAAATCAGGCCGCGCCAGCCTGCCCCAGGGCAGGCGCGTATCCGCGCCCACCCCAGACAGGCGCCGCCTGATTTCCTACCATTGTTCCAAGCCCCACCGCCCTTGCCCAACGGCTTACGCCTTTGGGCAAAGGACACGCCCAGCTTTCCACTGGAAAGCTGTAAGAGGCGGTCCCGGCACAACTTATGGTCATCAGTTTTTTGGGATACGCGAAGAAGTAGTTCCACCGGCTAAACCGGCTGGCGCAGCTTGATCCCAGCGGCACCTGCCGTGATCTCTCCGATAATCGCGGCCGGTTCGCCCTCTGCCAGCAACTGATGCAACAGCATTTGTGCCAGATCGGCGGGCACGGTCGCCAGCAACCCACCTGCCGTTTGCGGATCGTGCAGCAGGGCAAGGATGGCACCATCGCAATCGCCTGCGATCCGCCCGGCAGTCGCGGCGCGATTTGATGGGGCAAGGCTTGACGCTTGCCCCGCTTGCGCCACCGCCTGCGCACCGTGCAGCAGGGGAATGGCCGCAGCATCCAGCATCGCCCCCCCACCCGACGCATCCAGAATCTCCAGCAAATGCCCAGCCAGACCAAAGCCTGTCACATCCGTCATAGCCGTAGCATGCGCCGCCAATATCGCTGACGCCCGCGACATCGGCCTGCCCATCAGGGCCAACGCCCCCGCCACAGCATCGCCTAAAATCAGCCCAGGCACCCGGGCCATTGCCATTTCTGCCGCCATGATCGTGCCGGACCCCAGCGGCTTGGTCAGGATCAGCACATCTCCCGGCAACGCCCCCGCCTTGGTAATTGCGCGGGCGGCCAACCCGGTCACGGTGAACCCGATGGTCAGCTCGGCCCCAATCGACGTATGCCCGCCCACCACATCTGCGCCCGCCGCACCAAAGACGGCGGCTGCTTCGGCCATGATTTCTCCCAGCATTCCGGCACTTTTGTCGGACGCCATCCGCGGCAAAATGATCTGTGCCAGCGCCACTTGCGGGGCGGCCCCCATTGCCCAGATATCCCCTATGGCATGAATCGCCGCAATCCGCGCCATCAGCCGGGGATCAAACGTAAAGCTGCGCAAATGATCGGTGGTGATCACCTGCACGCCCTTATCGGTGCGCAAAATTGCGGCGTCATCGCCCCGGCCCGACAGCACATCGCGACGGCGGGGCGGTGGCAAGGATGACAAGGCCGCAGCCAGATCATTCGCGCCCAGCTTTGCCCCGCATCCGCCGCACAAGGGGTTATCGCCGCTGGCTGCGGCCAGTCCGGGTACGGCGTTTTGGGGCAGGAGCGGTGTGGCCATCGCGGGGAAGTCTTCAAACTTGGCCATAAACTTGCGGTCAATCCGGTCTTTCCAGCGCCACAGCCCCGCGCCCTGCAGCGGCAGGCCCCATTTGTCGGCCACTGCCGATTTGCCCCCGGTTGAGATCAGCTTCAGATAATCGCTCTGCGGCGCAAAACGGCGCAGGCGGTGGCCCAGCAAAGCGGCCCGCAGATTGTGCAGCAAAATCGGAGCCGCCCGAACCGCGAAAACCCCGGCCTTGGGGCGCGGCGCAAATTCCAGATAGGCACAATCGCCCGCGGCGAAAATCGCAGGGTCCGAGCTTTGCAATTGCGGCCCGACCGCGACATATCCCTGATGCAGCCGCAACCCGGTTTCGCGCAGCCAAGCCTGCGGGCGCGCGCCCGCCACCGTCAAGGTGAAATCTGATGGCAACAGCCGCCCGTCCGTCAGACGCACAGCGTCAGCGGTCATCTCTGCGGGTTCAGCCCCTGTCGCCACGCTGATCCCGGCGCGTGCCAACTGCGCCAACAGCAACCGCCGCGCCCCCGCCCCGATGCCGGGCAACACGGCCTCGCCGCGTTCCAGCAATGTGATCGTGGCCCCGCTGCCCGCCAGACGATGCGCCGAGGCCAGCGCCAGTTCCACCCCACCAACGCCTGCACCAATCACCACCACGCGTGGCCGCAGCACACCTTGTGCGACAAAGGCGTCCCACCGGTCTGCATAGCGGCCCATCGGTTTGGCGGCCACGCCGTGGTTTGTATATCCCGGCAGATCAGGCAAATCCGAGGTGACGCCGATATCCAGACTTGCCAGATCATACGACAGCGGCCCGCGATTTGCCAAAATCACCTGTTGACCGTCGCGGTCAATCCCGATCACCCGATCCAGAATAATCCGCGCGCCTGCAAACCGTGCCAGCCGCACCAGATCAATCATGATGGCATCGCGCGGGTAATGCCCGGCAATCAGCCCCGGCAACATACCGGTATAGGGTGCGGCCGCATCCGGATTGATCAGGGTCATCCGCACGCCGGGCAGCGGATCCATCGCCCACATCCGCAGGACCAGCGCATGGGCATGCCCTCCGCCCACCAAAACCAGATCCTTTACCACTGGATAGTCAGGCGCTGCCCGCATTGCATTCCCCCGCCGGTGGCACCCATTGCCCGGCGGACCGACCCTAACGCCGAGTGTCTCTGTTGGCCATGGCCAGCAGACCTGTTGCGCTGTGCCGGTTCACTGGATAGCTTGCGTCTATGTCAGATCGCCCCCGGATTGGCCCTCAGCTTGGTATCAAGCAAACCCAAAGGCTGGCACTGAACGCCACTTTGGGGGCGTCGATCCAACTGCTGCGTACGGATGCAGCCGGATTGACCAGATATCTGGAAGAACAAGCCGCCGCCAATCCGCATCTTCGCCTTGATCCGCCGCCCGCTCCCGGTTTGCATGATTGGCTGCCCCGCTGGAGCGGTGTTTTGCATTCGGGTGGAGCGTCTGACGTCATTGATCAAACGCCGGATGCCGCTCCTGGCCTGATGGCCCATGTCAGCGCCGCTGTTGACCAGTTGCGCCTGACCCCGACCGAACGCCGCGTGGCTGACGCCCTGATCGACGCGCTTGAGCCATCAGGCTGGCTGGGCCAATCCCTGACCAGCATTGCCGTTGAGGCCAAAATTTCGACGGCTGCGGTCGAGGCGGTACTGGTCAAAGTGCAAACCATTGACCCGCGCGGTCTGTTTGCCCGCAATCTGGCGGAATGTCTGATGCTACAGGCCATCGACGCCGGTATTTTAGACACGCCGTTGCAGGTTATACTGCAAAACCTTGATCTGCTGGCCAGCGGTGATCTGGCGCGTCTTGCCCGCCTTAGCGGCGTGTCCGAGTCCGAAGTGATGGCGCGGTTTCGCTTGATCCGCGGTTTGAACCCCAAACCGGGGGCCGATTTTTCTCCGTTTGCGGCCGGGCATGTGCGCGAACCAGATTTGATTCTGCGCGCCAGTGCGGATGCCGGATGGAAGGTTGCGCTGAACCGCTCGGCCCTGCCCGATCTGCACGTTGATGCCGGCGCGGGCGGGGCAGCCGATCAGTTAACAGCCGCGCGCGCCGTGCACCGGATGGTCAAGGCCCGCAACGCCACGCTGTTGCGGGTGGCCGGGGAAATCATGTCCCGCCAACGCGGGGCCTTGGACAAGGGCCCGACTGCGCTTGTGCCGATGACGATGTCCGACATTGCCGAGGCGCTGGACATGCACAAAAGCACCATCAGCCGCGTGGTCGCCGGGGCCAGTATCGACACGCCCAAAGGTACATGGTGGCTGCGAAAGCTGTTCAGCGCGGCGCTGGGCGGCAAGGGCGCTCCGGTGATGTCGGGTGCCGCCTTGCGTCACCACCTGGTGCGGCTGATTGCTGCGGAAAACCCGATGTTGCCGCTGTCAGACGCCGATCTTGCCGTCAGACTGACCGACCAGACCGGCGTGCCCATCGCGCGCCGTACGGTGACAAAATACCGCAAAGATCAGTCCATTCCCACCGCAAGCCGCAGAAAACGTCTGCAATCGCGCCATTTAGCGCCCGGTTCCGACCCAAAAGGTCGCGCCAAGGGCTGACTTGGCGGCCTGCGCGGTTTATCTGACCGTTGGAACAGCACAAGGCGCGCGCGATGGCTTATTTCTTGGGTGTCGATACAGGGGGCACCTATACCGATGCGGTGATCGTGGATGAGGCCGCCGATCTGGTGATTGGGCACGCCAAATCGCTGACCACGCGCGCCGATCTGGCGCTGGGGATAGGCCGCGCGGTGGATGCGGCTTTGGCGGGCGCAGGGGTGGCCGCGTCAGACGTGGCACTGGTGTCTTTGTCCACCACGCTGGCCACCAATGCGCTGGTCGAAGGGCAGGGCGGGCGCGTTGCGCTGATCTTCATCGGCTTTGACGCAGGCGATCTGGATCGCGGCGGGCTTATCGAGGCATTGAAAGGTGATCCGGTTGTACAAATGCCAGGGGGGCATAACCATGCGGGCGTGCAAACCGCACCGCTGGATATGACGGCCTTGCAGGCGCAGGTGGAAACGCTTGGCCCGCAGGTGATGGGCTTTGCGGTGGCGGCGCGGTTTGCCACCCGCAACCCGGCGCATGAAATCGCCGCGCGCGATCTGATCCGGCGCATCACCGGACGGCCTGTGACCTGTTCGCACGAGCTGTCGGCGCAACTGAACGGCCCCAAACGCGCGCTGACGGCGGTGTTGAATGCCCGCCTCATCGGGATGATTGACCGGCTGGTGGCCGCCTGCGAACGTCATCTGGTGCAGATCGGGATTGACGCGCCGCTGATGGTGGTGCGCGGCGATGGCGCGCTGATTTCCGCCGCGATGGTGCGCGAACGGCCCATTGAAACCATCCTGTCCGGGCCTGCCGCATCCATCGTTGGCGCGCGGTGGCTGACGGGCGCACAAGACGCGCTGGTATCGGATATTGGCGGCACCACCACGGACGTGGCCCTGCTGCGCGGTGGTCTGCCCGAGATTGACCCGATGGGCGCGCGCGTCGGCGGCATGCGCACGATGGTCGAGGCCGTGGCGATGCGCACCACGGGGCTTGGCGGCGACAGCGAAGTGCATCTGATCACCGAGGGCCTGTTGGGCGGCATGCGGTTGGGTCCGCGTCGTCTGATCCCGGTGGCCCTGCTGGCGGCAGAGCATGGTGCTATGGTTCATCAGGCGCTGGACCGCGCGCTGTCTACGGATACCGCGGGCGAATTTGACGGGCGGTTCGTGGTGCCGATGCAGGGTCAAACCGGCGGGCTGTCGCCGCGTGAGGCCGCTGTTCTGGCGCGGATCACCACGCCGATGCCGATGGCCGCCGCACTGACCACCCGGCTGGAGGTGGCGGCACTGGAACGCCTTGTCGCGCGCGGTCTGGTGATGATCGCAGGGGTGACCCCGTCAGATGCCAGCCACGTTCTGGGCCGGTTAGAGGCATGGGATGGAGCGGCATCAGAAAAAGCGGTGCGGCTGCTTGGTCGCAGGCGCACGGGGGCAGGCGAACGCTTTGCCCCCGATGCGGCCACGCTGGCGGTCCAGATCATTGATCAGTTGACCAGTCAGACCGTTGATTGCTTGCTGGAGGCGGCCTTTGACGAAGACGCTGGTTTTGTGGGCCACAGTTCAGAACAGCTGGCCCGCCATCCGCTGACCAAGGCCGGATTGTCGCAGCACCGCGGGGTGATAGAGGTTTCTGTGCGCCTTGGCGTTCCCGTCATCGGGTTGGGCGCCTCTGCTCCGGCCTATTACGGTGCCGTGGGTGCGCGGCTGGGCTGTCAGATGATCCTGCCCGAACACGCAGGCGTGGCCAATGCCATTGGTGCCGTCGTGGGCCAGGTCAGCCAACGGGTGTCGGCTCTGGTGTCCAGCCCCGGTGAGGGCCGCTTTACCGCGCATCTGCCCGACGGATTGCAGACGTTCAACGACCGGGACGCGACCTTTGCCGCGGTCGAAGCCGCACTGATCGCGGCAGCCACCGCGCTTGCCCGCACTGCAGGCGCAGAAGATATGCGCATCACCACCGCGCGCGACATCCGTGAGGCCACCATCGAAGGTCGCGCGATGTTCATCGAAGCCACGATCACCGCCACCGCCTCGGGCCGCCCCCGCGTCGCGCATAAACAACGCCGGTAGGGTGCGCACGTCAGCGTACCCATTATCCCGGACGGTGCGCCGACGCGCGCACCCTGCCGGCGTCTACTGCTGCAATTTCCCCTTGACGCCCCCCGGCACGCAATCTAATCACCGCGCCAGTGGCGAGGTAGCTCAGTTGGTTAGAGCACACGACTCATAATCGTGGGGTCGAGAGTTCAAGTCTCTCTCTCGCCACCACTGCATTCCCGTCAACTGCCCCGATAGGTCGAATAGCCAAAGGCCGACAGAAGCAGAGGCACGTGGTAATGAGTGTCGGCATCCGCGATGCCAAAGCGGATCGGAATCTCATCCAGAAACAGGGTATCGCCCGCCGCTTGCCCCGTGCGCCGCAAATACTCTCCGGCGCAGAACACCAACTCATATCCACCCGCCCTGAACGCGTCGCCCGTCAGCATCGGTGCATCGGTGCGGCCATCGGCGTTGGTGACGGTTTCGGCAATCTTGCGATGGCTGTTGCCCGTTACGCGATAGAGCATGATCTTGATCCCAGCCGCCGGCATGCCCCGCGCGGTGTCCAGCACATGCGTCGTCAACCGTCCTGTCATGGATTGCCCCTTTGCGATTGGCCGAAGCTTTTGCAAACTTGCCCAATGCTGCGGGTGCTGCCAAGCCTGAAACGACCTGCGCGAAGTATTTGATTATCCCCTGCTAAATCCTGCATAGTCTGCGGGTGACACCAGATGGAGCAGACATGACCCGCTACCCCCGTGATTTCCGTGGCTATGGTGCAGATCGCCCCGATGCCGCTTGGCCGGGTGGTGCGAAAATCGCGGTGTCAGTGGTGCTGAACTATGAAGAAGGCGGCGAGAACAATATCTTGCACGGCGATGGAGGGTCTGAGGCGTTCTTGTCCGATATCGCCGGGGCCGCCCCTTGGCCCGGCCAACGCCATTGGAACATGGAATCGCTTTACGATTACGGCGCGCGGGCGGGCTTTTGGCGGCTGCACCGATTGTTCACCGGCATGGATATTCCGGTGACGGTGTTTGGGGTGACCACCGCGCTGGCACGTAACCCCGAACAACTGGCCGCGATGATCGCAGCGGGCTGGGAGATTGCCAGCCACGGCCTTAAATGGGTCGATCACCGCAACATGCCCGCCGAAGCAGAGGCCGCCCAGATCGCCGAGTCGATCCGCCTGCATACCGAAGTGGTGGGCACCCCGCCGCGCGGCTGGTATACCGGGCGCTGTTCGGTCAACACGGTTGATCTGGTGGCAGAGACTGGCCAGATCGACTGGATTTCCGACGCCTACGATGATGATCTGCCCTATTGGCGCGAAGTCGGCGCGCGCGATCAGCTGATCATTCCCTATACGCTGGAGGCCAACGACATGCGCTTTGCCACAGCACCCGGCTACATCGACGGGCAGCAGTTTTTCCAATATCTGAAAGACAGCTTTGATGTGCTTTATGCCGAAGGCCAGGCAGGGCGTACGGCGATGTTTTCCATCGGGCTGCACTGCCGCCTGATCGGGCGTCCGGGCAAGATCGCCGGGTTGATGCGGTTTCTGGACTATGCAAAATCACATCAGGCGGTCTGGTTTCCGCGCCGTATCGATATCGCAGAGCATTGGGCAAAAACCCATCCCCACAAGCGGTTGCCGCGCCCCTCTCAGGCATCGCGTAAAGACTTCGTCGCGCGCTTTGGCGGCATTTTCGAACATTCCCCCTGGATTGCCGACCGCGCCTTTGATCTGGAGCTTGGCCCCGCGCATGACAGTGCCGTTGGCTTGCACAACGCCCTGTGCCGCGTCTTCCGCAGTGCCAGCCCCGCGGAACGTATGGGCGTGCTGACTGCCCACCCGGATCTTGCAGGCAAACTGGCGGCAGCCAAACGGCTGACGGCAGCCTCGGCCCATGAACAGACAAGTGCGGCGCTTGATGCCCTGACCGACACCGAACGCGCGCAGTTTGAACGGCTCAACACCGCCTATGTCGCCAAACATGGCTTTCCCTTCATCATCGCCGTGCGCGACCATGACAAAGCCAGCATCCTTGCCGCCTTCGCCACCCGCCTCGAGAACCCGACCGACATTGAATTCACCACAGCCTGCGCCCAGGTTGAACGCATTGCCGCCCTGCGATTGAAGGAAATCTTGCCATGACCAGCTATTACACCCCCCCCGGCGGTCTGCCGCCGCAAACCGCGTTGATGACGGGGCGGGCGGTGTTTACCACGGCCTATGCATTCATCCCCAAAGGGTGCTTTTCCGATATCGTCACCTCATATCTGCCGGGCTGGGACCATACCAAACTGTGGCTGATCGCGCGGCCGATGTCGGGGTTTTCCGAAACCTTCAGCCAATATGTGATGGAAGTCGCCCCCGGGGGCGGATCAGACACCCCCGATGCCGAGATGGGCGCGCAACACTGGCTGTTTGTCACCGATGGCCTGATCAACCTGACAATCGACGGCGCGGGCTATGAACTGGATGCAGGCGGCTATGCCTATATTCCGCCCCATACCGACTGGACCTTGCGCGCCGAAGGCCACAGCCCGGCGAGGTTTCATTGGATCCGCAAACTCTATGAACCGGTGACCGGCGTGGCCCGCCCGCCCGCCTTCGTAACGAACGAGAAAACCATTACCCCCACGGCGATGCCTGACACGGGTGGCGTCTGGGCCACCACCCGCTTTGTTGACCCGTCCGATCTGCGCTATGACGCGCATGTCAACATCGTTACCTTTCAACCCGGCGGTGTGATCCCGTTTGAAGAAACCCACGCGATGGAACACGGGCTTTATGTGCTGGAAGGCCGCGCTGTGTATAAGCTGAACAGCGATTGGGTTGAGGTCGAGGCAGGCGATTTCATGTGGTTGCGCGCCTATTGCCCGCAAGCGTGCTATGCGGCGGGCCCCGGTCCTTTCCGCTATCTGCTTTATAAAGACGTTAATCGCCACGCCACCCTGCGCGGCCCCGGCGGCTACAGGCCTGCGCTGTGAGGCTTCATTTTGGCTTGAATACTCACCTCTCAAATAAAAATTCTTGCCGGAAATTTTTATCCCCCCGATCATCTCAAGCCTTTAAATGACCCAAATCCAAATCCAAATCCAAACCGAACCCCTGACCGCCGCCGCCTTCGCGCCTTTCGGTGATGTACTGGACGCCACGGGCGATTTTCGCTTGATCAATGCAGGCCTTTGCCAGCGCCATCACGACCGCGCCACGCTTGATTTTGGGGGCGCGCGCGCGGGTATTTCAATCTTTCAGGCCCAGCCGCGCCGCCTTCCCTACAGCTTTGATCTGATCGAGCGCCACCCCGATGGATCACAGGCCTTCCTCCCGATGACCCAATCGCCGTTTCTGGTCATCGTCGCCCAGTCGCCCGGCCACACCCCCCGCGCGTTTCTGACCAACGGCGCGCAGGGCATCAACCTGCACCGGGGCACATGGCATGGTGTTTTGACACCGCTGCACGCGCCCGGCCTGTTTGCGGTGATTGACCGGATCGGCGAAACGCCCAATCTGCAAGAACACCACTTTGCCCACCCTTGGATTGTCACGCCCTGACCAAAAAACCACTGGCCCCGTCCCGCCCGATCTGTGATCGTCTGCGGCACAGTTTCAAGGATGCGACATGTCAGATATCCCCGGCCTGACTGCCCCCAGCCTCACCGGTGCCGCCCGCCCCGGCCTGTGCACCGATTGCGGCGTGTCGCGGATCGGCGACGGCAAGGATTGTGGCAAAGCGTGTCAGTTCATTCACCCTGACTATGACACACTTGAAACCCGCGCCCATGGCCGCGTCACCAACCCTGCACAGGGTGACGAACAGTTTTTCGGCGTCGCCCAAACCCTGCTGCGCGCCCGCCTGACCCCCGCCGCCATGGGCGCGCAGTGGACAGGGATCACCACAACGCTGGCCGCCCGCCTGCTGGAAACCGGCGCGGTGGACGCGGTGCTGACAGTGGCCCCGGACCCAACCGACAAATGGAAGCCGCTGCCGGTGATCGTCACCGACCCCACCGCGATGGCGGCCGTGCGCGGCATGCGGATGGGGTTTGGCCCCACGCTGGCGCTTTTGGAACCTGCCGCCGTCGCAGGCCACAAACGCATCGCCTTTATCGGCATCCCCTGCCAAGTCTACGCCCTGCGCGCGCTGGAGGCACAGCTGGGGTTTGACCGCATCTACGTCATCGGCACGCCCTGTTCCGACAATACGACGACGGAAAATTTCCACACTTTCCTGGACCTGTTGGATACCAAACCCGACACCGTCAGCTATCTGGAATTCCGCACCGATTTCAAAGTGGAACTGCGGTTCGACGATGGCCGCGCCACCAAGCTGATCCCGTTTTTATCCCTGCCAATCAGCCAGTTGGCGGCTGATTTCTTCCCGCTGACCTGCAAAACCTGCGTTGATTACACCAACCGTCTGGCTGATATCACCGTCGGATATATGGGCGGCGATGGCGATCAGTGGCTGATCGTGCGCAACGTGCGGGGCGCAGAACTGCTGGCACTGATCGAACCGCACCTTACGCTTAAACCGCTGACTGACAAAGGCAAACGCATGGGCGCAGTGAAAGGCTTTATGGAAAATACCGCCCGCGCCGCAGGTGGCATGCCGCTGCGCCGGATGCCCAACTGGCTGCGCCCGATAGTGTCGTTCCTGCAACCCCGCATCGGCCCGCGCGGTCTGGAATTCGCCCGCGCAAGGGTCGAGATGAAAGCCGTGGAAACCATCCTGCACCTGCGCCGGACCCACCCGGCGCGGATCAAGAACATGGTGCCCACGCATGTCTGGCGGTTGGTGGAACGCTATGGGCTGGTGCCGGGGAAGGATGAGGTGAGGTAATTGGTGTGGCGTAGGGTGTGCGTTCACGCGCACCTTGGCCATAAAAACGGTGCGCCTAAAGGCACACCCTACCCCCCCAACGCAATATTACGCGCCGCGTAGGATGGGCAATATGCCCAACGCCCCCTCACAACTTCACATCATAGGTCACCCATTTCGTCCGTTCCGCCACCCGGTCATACAGCCCCCGCGCGCGGTAGTTATCCTCGGCGGTGATCCAGCGGATCACGGTCCAGCCTCTTGCGCGGCCCACATCCCCCACCGCGTCGATCAGCGCTTTGGCGGCCCCAGACCCCCGCGCGGCAGGGTCGACGAACAGATCGTCCAGAAACCCGCCAGTGCTGGCCGACAGCGGCCGGGAATAGGGGCGGAAATGCGCAAGCCCGATCAGGGTGCCGTCCATCTCGGCCACCAATGCTTCGGTCTGCTGCGTCGGATCATGGATCCAGCCCCAGACCGTGGCGCGCATCTCGGGCGTCTGCGCTACGCGGTAAAACGCAGCATAACCTGCGTAAAGGATTTCCCACGCCGCACGGTCAGCTTCGGTGGGTTTGCGAATGATCATCTGATGCCCCTGAGAACTTTCAGCGCAGACGATCCAAACACCACGCGTAACGCAAGGGCGGTTAGAGCGGTGCCTGCGCAAGCCGATCCTTCAACACGCGGCGCAAGATTTTGCCCGAGGCTGATTTCGGGATGGCGTCGATAAACTCCACCCGGCGCGGGATTTTGTAACTCGACAGCCGTTCGCGCAAAAATGCCAGGATTTCGACGGTATCCGCCCCCGGTTTACCCACCACAAAAGCCAAAGGCAACTCGCCCGCCTCGTCATCCGGTATCCCGATCACCGCGGCGTCCAGCACATGAGGATGGGTCTGCAACAGGGCCTCCACCTCGGCCGGGGCCACCTGAAAGCCCTTGACCTTGATCAGCTCTTTCAGCCGGTCCTTGATGAACAACTGCCCGTCTGTATCGAAACTGGCGATATCGCCGGTGTGCAGCCAGCCGTCGGCATCTATCGTACGTGCCGTGGCGGCGGGGTTGTTCAAATACCCCAACATCACCTGCGGGCCTTTGATGCACAGCTCTCCCTCTTGATCGGCGCCCAAAGCGGCCCCGGTTTCGGAATGGATGATCTTGCAAATCGTGTTGGGCACCGTCACCCCCACAGCGCCGGGTTTGTACAACGCTCCGTTCGAGAAATGCGAGATCGGGCTCATTTCCGTCATCCCGTAGCCCTGAATGCTGGCGGCGTTCAACCGTGCGGCACAGGCTTGCGACAATTCCGCCCCCAACGGCGCTGCCGCCGATACAAACACTTTCAGACTGCTCAGATTGTAGTCTGCCACCAATGGATGTTTGGTCATCGCCACTGCCACGGGCGGCACCGCCATCACCATGCGCACGCCGTGGGTTTGGATATGGCCCAAAAACGCCGCCAGATCGAACCGCGGCATCGTGATCAGCCGCGCCCCCGCCGCCAGATGCGTGTTCATCATCACATTCATGCCGTAGATATGGAAAAATGGCAGGAAGGCGACGCATGTCTCGTCTTGCAGAATTTCGACCACTGCCAAGCCCTGATCAACGTTCACCACCAGATTGCGATGGCTGAGCATCACACCTTTGGGCAGCCCGGTGGTGCCAGATGAATAGGGCAAAACGGCTGCGAAATTTGCCAGATCTACCGGTGTTTGCGCGGCCTGCGCCTCACCCATCAGATCGGTCAGCGACAGCATACCTTGCGCCCCGCCAATCACCGCGATGGTTTTGCACGCGGTGCCCTCGGCCCCCGCCTGCGCCGTTGCCAGAAAATCCGGGATGGTGATCAACAATTCCGCGCCACTGTCGTTTAACTGATGCCGAACCTCATGCGCGGTATAAGTGGGGTTCAGCGTGGTGATGGTCGCCCCGGCGTAAACCACCCCATGAAACACCGTGCAGTAGTCCGGCATATTCGGCGCCATCAACGCCACGACGTGCCCCGCGCCAAGCCCCCGCGCCGTTAGCCCCCCCGCCAAGCGCCGGATATCATCCATCAACGCCGCGCCCGTCACCGTCGCACCCGTTGGCCCGTCGATCAACACCACACGGGCAGGCGCCTTTTGCAGCGCCTCAAACAAACATTCGGTGATCGAGATATCGCGGATCGGCACATCCGGAAAAGGGCTGGTAAAAAGGGTCATAGGGTGGTCCTCCTGCACGCGATGCTAGCAGGGGGAAAGCGGGCTGCATAGCGGGGGGTTTGGGGGGCGTGTTCCAGGTTGCGGTGTGGCGAACGGCGGGTGATAGTCTGATGTATGAAAATCCGCGAACAAATCAAAACCGGCACGTTCCCGATCCGGTTGAAACCCGAGGATTGGAACTCCGGCCCGGTGAACTGGCTGCTGGATGTGATTGCCCCTGACCGCAAATCAACGGGGCAGCTGATCGCGAACTTCCGGCAAGTGGTGAAGGAAGGTGATCTGCGCATCCATCCGATCGTGGCGGGGCTGGTGGATGAGGATATGCGGGGGAAGATGATGACTACCGGAAAAGGGTCTGCAGTATGACGGGAATGGTTTGGTTAAGTCGTGTGCCGTCAAACGGCGAACTGGGGGACAGGCCGGGATTGCGCTCAAAGCTAACGGGTGTGCCTTGGGAAGCGCCTTACGAACGTCATCGCGTTCCGCTCGAGTCGGAAGCGCAAATTGAAGTAAGACATCGTTACTACAGGGGCGAACCTTTGTTGCCAGAAGAATTCCCCGAAGCATCGGCGATTTATGACCCGCGTTGCTTTCGACGTATGAAGCAAATGTTTTTTGCTGGAGCCGCCTGTATGGTTGTTCGCGAACGGCTGGCCGACGTTTTGTCACAGTTTGATCTGGGGCCGATCGGGTTGATCCCTTACACGATTTATGAAGCCGATGAAGTAACGCCCCATCCCGGACCATTCTGGTTAATCGGGCTTGGGGTGCAAAAGGCGACGTTTTTGCCCGAAGAGAGCCGGAACTTCGAAAATTACGGTCAACATCATCAGACTGGTAAATATGTTTATGGAGTTAATTCAGACGTTGGCGACGACGATATCGCGCTGACGGCAGCGGCATTGGACGGCCCGGATTTGTGGGTCGAAGCAGGTTTTAAAGGGCGGCTTTGGATGAGTGACCGATTTGCACAGGCCTTGCTGGCTGCGGATTTTGGGTTCGACTGGATGCTGTCGCGGTGCCGAATTGTGGGCGGGAGAGCGTAAATGAGCAAGGAAGGTGACCCTGATCGCGGACGGCTGTTCGGGTTTGAAACCCAACATATTTTTGGACTGGCGATTTCCAGCAAGCGTAGGGTGGGTGAAACCCACGTCTTTCTCATGACTTAAACTCCGGTCCGCGTGGGTTTTACCCACCCTACAACTGGCTGAAAAACCCAACCTCACCCCCCCGGACCCAACCCATGCTGCCGCCCATCCTCACCTCCCCTCCACCAACCCTCACCAACACCCAAGCCGCCCAGCTTGCCCAGCAGCATTTCGGCATCGAAGGCACTCTGCACCGCCTGACATCTGAACGCGATCTGAACATCCGCATCACCACCCCCACCGCCCTTTATGTGCTGAAACTGGCCAACCCGGCCGAACCTGCGGACCTGACCGATTTTCAGACCCAAGCCCTGCTGCATCTGGCCGCCACACCCCTGCCCATCCCCCGCGTGATCCGCACTCTGGCAGGGGAAACGGCGGCCATTACCCCCCACGGCACCCTGCGTTTGCTGACTTTTCTGGACGGCACGCCCCTGCATGCCACCCGCCAAACCCCCCAACAATCCCGCAATCTTGCCCAGATGGCCGCAGCCCTGACCATCGGTTTGCAAGGCTTCACCCATCCCGCCGCGTATCACAGCCTGCAATGGGATATCAAAAACGCCAGCACCCTTCGCCCCCTGTTGCCCGCCATAACAGACCCCAGCCTGCGCGACCTTGCCAGCCAAACCCTTGATCGCTTTGACGCCAATATCGCCCCCGCCTTGACGGCCCTGCGCGCCCAAGTGGTGCATAACGATCTGAATCCGCACAATGTTCTGGCCGATCCCACCAATACTGACACCATCACAGGCATTCTCGATTTCGGTGATATGGTGCATACGCCCCTGATCTGCGATGTGGCCATCACCGCCAGCTACTGCATTGATCCCGCAGCTCCCTTGACCAGTCTGCTGACATTCGCTGCCGCCTATCACGCCGTCCTGCCGCTTGCGGCCATCGAGACGCTGCTGTTGCCCGATCTGATCGCCACGCGGATGCTGACCACGCTTGCCATCACCTCGGCCCGCGCCGCCGCCTTCCCCGAAAACGCCGCCTATATCTTGCGCAATTTCGGTTCTGCCCGCGATGGTCTTTGCGCCTTGGCGACGCTAGACAGAACCCACGTTCGCACCGCTTTGACATCGAGGTTGCTATGACAACGCAAGGATCCATGCCAAATGCCTATGTGCCGGGGCAGGGCAATCTGTCGTCTGAGGATCAGGCCCTGGTGGCCCGGCGCATCCGCGCCCTTGGTCCGGCCTACCGGCTGTTTTATGAAACCCCGGTGCATCTGGTGCGGGGGCAGGGCGTCTGGCTTTATGACACGGACGGCAACGCCTATCTGGATGCCTATAACAACGCGGCAAGCGTCGGTCATTGCCACCCCGCAGTTGTCGCGGCCACCGCCCGGCAATCCGCGATATTTGCCAGCCATACCCGATATCTGCACGACACCGTGCTGGACTATGCCGAGGCGTTGCTGGCCACCCATGCCGCCGACCTCTCGAACGCCATGTTCACCTGCACCGGGTCCGAGGCGAACGATCTGGCCTTTCGCATTGCCTGCGCGCATACCGGCGGCACAGGGTTTATCGTGACCGAAAACGCCTATCACGGCGTGACCGCCGCCATCGCCGGGATGTCGCCATCGCTGGGGGTTGGGGTTGATCTGGGCGCGCATATCCGCACGATAGCCGCGCCCGATCCGCTGCGCTTGCAAGGCGATCTGGCTCCGGCGTTTGCCACGCATGTGCAGGCGGCCATTGACGATATGCAAAGACACGGCATCAAACCGGCAGGGCTGATCGTGGATACGATCTTTTCGTCGGATGGGATTTTTGCCGACCCGCCGGGGTTCCTCGCCCCCGCCGTGGCCGCCATTCGCGCGGCGGGTGGGGTGTTCATCGCCGACGAGGTGCAGGCGGGTTTCGGGCGCACGGGCGATGCGATGTGGGGGTATCAGCGCCATGGCCTGATCCCCGATATCGTGACGATGGGCAAGCCGATGGGCAATGGCTATCCGGTGGCGGGACTGGTGGTGCAGCCTTCCGTCGTGGCGGCGTTCGGCGCAAAATCGCGGTATTTCAACACCTTCGGCGGCAATGCCGTGGCTGCGGCCACCGCAATGGCCGTGCTGCGCGTGGTGCAGGATGAAGGTCTGCAAGCCAGTGCTCACGATGTCGGCGGGTATTTCGTGGCCGGTCTGCGCGATCTGGCTAAATCGCATGCTTGTATTGGTCAGGTCCGCGCTGCTGGCCTGTTCATCGGCGTTGAGGTGATTGACGGCGACCCGCTGACGCCGGATGCCGCCAAAACCGCCCGGATTGTGAACGGCATGCGTCAGGCGAGGGTGCTGATATCGTCGTCCGGCCCCAGATCAAACGTGCTAAAAATCCGCCCGCCGCTGGTGTTCAACCGCGCAAATGTGGATTATTTTCTGGAACGGTTGCAGACGGTTTTGGGGGTGATATAGGGCGCAGTCCCGGACCTGATCCGGGACCTTTTGAGTGGCCGATATGGGAGAGGTCCCGGGTCAAGCCCGGGACTTCGACATGGGCGCGCAGAAGAGCGCCCACATTTCTTATTTTTCCTTACGAACGCCTTTGAACGGCGTCTTGTCGGTTGTTTTCACATCCATAAAGCGGCCATTATTGGTGTCGCGCTTCACATAGTGTCCGGACGGAGTTTGCGTTTGAGAACGGCCTTTCACCGCGCCGTTGCGTTTACCGTCACCAGTTGGGGGATTGGTTGCCATTTGATGGGTTCCCTTAACTGGTGTGACAAGCGCTTGCACAAGTTGCGCAACCGTTGGACTGAGGGTAAAAATCTCGTTTTGCCTTTGCTACTGCTTCAGCACAACTCGAAAAATTTCCAAGATAAGACTTCGAGTTTGCAACACTCAGCCAATAGCAACCAACCTGGTGGACTTCGTGATCCCCATTTTTTTGTTCTTTGTCGTTGACATAATAGTCTGCCATATCGGCGACCTTTCCCTAAATTTGCGAAGGCCGCTTGACTCATCCGTCGAGACTTGATTGAGTCTCGGTGCGCTCGGAAGCTGCTGCGGCCTTCATGGATGCAGTACTAGAGTGGGACGCCGCCTTGGATATCAGCCTTGGCGGCGTCTTTGATTCTCTAGCTAGTCATGCCAGATAATGCTCACTAGGGGATGTTGTGTCAAGAAGCCATTCCGCACAATATAGCGGTGTCCCGTATTCACAGGTGCTTCGGAGCTTTATGCAACAATACTTTGCGTAGATCAAGGAAAAAAATACTCATCCTATGTAATCTTTTGGCATATCTTGTGAATTGGCACCCTTTATGTCTATATATAGATCACTCATTTCTGTTAACGTAATATTTTTATTGGGTTATCCACAGCTTATCCACAGAAGCGAAACACTTGTTGGTTTTCAGCTTCGCAAAAGCTTGTGGATAGTTTCAACTTAATTGATCGAAGCGGCGATGCTTAACACTCGTGCAATCCTACCCCCCCCCTTCCCCTCCCCCCACCTCCCCTATACCTTCCCGCAAAACCTTCAGGACGCCCGCCCCATGCTCGACTGGATCATCCTTTACGAATGGCTTGAAATCGGCGTCCGTTGGTTGCATGTCATCACCGCCATCGCGTGGATCGGATCGTCTTTTTACTTCATCGCGCTGGACCTTGGCCTGCGCCAAACCCCCAGTCTGCCGCCCCTGGCCCATGGCGAGGAGTGGCAGGTGCA
>JAYUHO010000012.1:0-19265 GCA_043766915.1 Cypionkella sp. | reverse complement strand
GGCTGCATGCTTCGGCCATTCTGAAAGACCCCACCACCTATGAGCATGTCTCGCCAGATGTGGTGGGCAATGAACGCGTTATCCCGATGAGCAATCAGGCGGGACAATCGAACCTGCGCGCGCGGCTGCAGTCGGCGGGGATCGTGGTGGCTGCAGGCGATGCGCGGTTGGGACGCATTCTGGAGATCGTCAAGGAACGCGAAGATCAAGGCTATGCCTATGATGGCGCGCAAGCGTCGTTTGAACTGGTGGCGCGGCGCGAATTGGGGCTGTTACCGACGTATTTTGAGGTCAAGCGCTACCGGGTGACGGTGGAACGCCGCAAAAACAAGTATGACCGCATGGTCAGCCTGTCTGAGGCGGTGGTTGTGGTGAAAATCGGCGATCAAAAGATGCTGTCGGTGTCGGAATCCATGGATGAAACCGGCACTGATCGCGGTCCGGTGAACGCACTGAGCAAAGCGTTGTCCAAGGATCTGGGCCCGTATCAGGCGGTGATCGACGATATGAAGCTGGTCGATTTCAAGGTGCGCATCACCCAAGGCGGCACCGAGGCCGTGACGCGGGTGATCATTGACAGCGAAGACGCCATCGGGCGGCGCTGGTCTACCGTTGGCGTTTCGCCCAACATCGTCGATGCCAGTTTTGAGGCGCTGCTGGATGCGATCAACTGGAAATTGATCCGTGATGTGGGGGTTTAAGTGACCGTTGACGCCTGCGCCGCCCTGGTTGCGCGGGGTGATCCCGATCGGTTTGCCGCCGTGATGGCCGCCCCGGTAGCACTGCGGGCGCGGCTTTTTGTGCTCTATGCGTTCAATCTGGAAGTGGCCCGCGCGCCGTGGGTCACCAAAGAACCGCTGATTGCCGAGATGCGGTTGCAATGGTGGCGTGATGTGGTGGCGGAACCAACGGCGCGCGCGCATGAGGTGGCCGGGCCGCTGTTTGATCTGATCCGGGACGCCGGGCTGCCTGCGGACGTGTTAGACCGACTGATCGCCGCGCGACGGTGGGACGTGTATTCGGATCCGTTCGCCGATGCGGCGGCGCTTGACGGCTATCTTGAAGATACGGCTGCTGCGTTGATGTGGTTGGCGGCCAAGGCCTGCGGGGCCGCCGATCGGGCCGAACCTGCCGTGCGCGCCTATGGCTGGGCGGCGGGGCTGGCGAGTTTTCTGCGCGCGGTGCCAGACCTCACAGAACGGGGGCGGCTGCCCTTGTTGGACAGTCGTGCAAAAGCGGTTGCCGCGTTGGCGCAGCAGGGTTTGGCCCGGATCGCCACGGCACGGGCAGATCGGCGGTTGGTTGGGCAGGCGGCCCCGGCGCTGTTGGCAGGGTGGCAGACCGAGGCCTTGTTAAAGCAGGTTGTTGCCGATCCGCTTTTGGTGGCTCAGGGGCGGATGGGGCAATCCGAATTCAGCCGCCGGGGCGGACTGTTGTGGCAGGCGGTGACGGGGCGGTGGTAGGATCGTTAACTTCAAGGTCCAAAGAAAATCGCCGCCCCTCAAGAGGCCTGTCGGCAAAGCCCATGCGATGATAAAACCGGTGCGCGGCGTCGTTGCCTGCGCTTGCGCCAACGGTTAAATAACTACAGCCCAAACCACGCGCGTGTTGCAAGGCTGCTGTTACCAGGGCCTGACCGATGCCGCCCCCGCGCGCCGATTGCTCAACGTACAGATGGTGCAAATCCATGCCGCGCTGGCCATACTGCAAACGGGCCAGCGGCAACAGGGCGGCATAGCCCAAACACGGCCCGTCGTTTTCGGCCACCAAAACGTGAAACCATAAGACCGGCCCAAACATATCGCGTCGCAGGCTATCCATCGTGACCAGGGGCGTGTCTTGGTGATGCAGCGCCAGACCTTGCACCATCGCCAACAGCGCGGGCAGATCCTGGGGCTTGGCGCGGCGGATAATTGGCATGATCAGGCGGGGCGGTCTTTTACCCGCATCGCCAGCCAGATCAGCGCGCCCCCTGCCAGTGCCAGAAACGGCAGCATCGCGATGTTGACCGCCTGCCAGCCCGCCTCTACCGACCCGCCCGAGCAGTTCATCAACCCGCCCGAGGAAAAGCTGGCCATCGTCACGCCGCCGAACACCACCAGATCGTTCAGGCCCTGCATGCGGCCCCGTTCAGACGGCACAATGGCCCCCGTCAACATGGTGGTTGCCCCGATGAAGCCGAAATTCCAGCCCACCCCCAGCAACATAAGCGCGGCAAAGAAATTAATCAGATTAATGCCCGAAATTGCCACAGCACCCGCCGCCGCCAGAATGACCAGGCCGGTTGCCATCACGCGCTCAACCCCGAACCGTGCGATGATATGGCCGGTCACAAACGACGGCGCATACATTGCCAGCACATGGCCCATCACCACATTGGCGGCATCGTCCTTGAGATAGCCGCAGCCGACAACCGCCAAAGGGGACGAGGTCATCACCAGATTCATCAGCGCATAAGACACCGTCGCCACAATCACCGCCACGGCAATGCGCGGCGTGCGGATCAACTCGGCCCGACTCCGCCCAATTGCGTCCCCTTCAACCGGCACAGGTGGTCTTGGAATTTTCAACAGACCAAACAGAAAAATCCCGAAAAAATTCAGCGCAATCACCGTCAGATAGGTGCCCAGAAACGGGATCACCATAGCATCATTGGTCAGTTTCACCAGTTCCGGCCCGACGATGGCCGACAACAGCCCCCCCGCCATCACCCAGGAAATCGCCTTGGGACGAAATTCATCCGACGCCATATCAGCGGCGGCAAAACGGTAAAAACCTTGCGCCGACATATAGATGCCCGAAAACAATGCACCCAGCACGAACAGGACGAAAGAGTTGGAATAGAGCCCAAACGCCCCGGTCGCCGCACCCAAAGTGCCGCCAAAGGTGCCAAGAATAAACCCCGCGCGCCGCCCAAACCGCGCCATGAAGGCCGACAGCGGTGTCGCCGTCAGCATCGATCCAATCACCATCGCCGAAATTGGCAGCGTGGCCAGACATTTGTTCGGGGCCAGCGATTGGCCCGCCAACCCCGCGATGATAAAGATCATCGGCAGCTGCGCGCCAAGGATGGCCTGGCAGGCAACAAGAACGCCGACATTGCGGCGGGCGATGTGATCTGTTTGTGTCATTCCGTATGGGTAGGGTTGGGGTTTGCGCAGAGCAAGGTCAATTCGTCTTTGCGGGTCGGGTTTGTGGGAAAAAGAGGCGGGGCAGTGGTAGGACGGATCATCATCGGACTGGAATGCGTCGCCGAAGGGGCGGCGTGGTTGGCGGCTGCCGAGCCGCGGTTTGCCCACGCGCTTGCTCTGACCGGGCCGCTGCCGCTGCGCCGTCATGCCGATGGGTTCACCGCGTTGCTGGATGCCATCGTGGGCCAACAGGTTTCGGTGGCATCAGCCAACGCAATCTGGGCACGGATGGAGGCGGCGGGGGTAACCGAACAGGCGGCGATGGCGCGCGCCAGCGATGACGATCTGCGCGCCGTCGGTCTGTCGCGGCAAAAAGCCCGCTACGGCCGGGCTTTGGCCAGTGCGGGCATTGATTTTAATGCGCTGCGCGATGTCCCTACCGCCGAGGTCATTACAACTCTGGTGGCCGTTCCCGGCATTGGCGCGTGGACGGCCGAGATCTATGCAATGTTTGCCCTTGGGCGGGCCGATGTGTTTGCACCCGGCGATCTGGCGCTGCAAGAAGGGGCAAAGCTGTTGTTCGATCTGCCCGAACGCCCGAAGGAAAAAGCCTTTCGCACCATGGCAGCGGCATGGTCGCCCTGGCAATCGGTTGCGGCGCGCATTCTTTGGGCCTATTACCACGTCGCAAAATCGCGGGAAGGCATCCGATGAACGTTGATCTGAAATTTGGCCGCCGGGCAGCGGTTTCGGGCAAAACGCGGCAAATGGTGGTGCTGTTGCACGGCTATGGCGCGGATGGGGCCGATCTGCTGGGTCTGGCCGATCCGTTGGGGCCGCATGTGCCGGATGCGGTATTTTACGCCCCTGACGCGCCAGACGCCTGTTCCGGCAACCCGTTCGGGCGGCAGTGGTTTGGCATTCCGCGCTTTGATGGATCAACGCAAGATGAGGCGATGGCGGGGTTAAACCGATCATCGGGGGCGGTGAATGCGTTCCTTGAGGCACGGTTGGCCGAGCACGGGTTGCAGCCGAAAGACCTGATCTTGCTGGGATTTTCCCAAGGCGCGATGACCGCCCTGCATGTCGCGCCCCGCCGCGCTGTGCCAATTGCCGGGGTAGTCGCAATCTCGGGCCGCTTGATTGCGCCCGAACGGCTGATCCCTGAAACCACCTCGAAACCGCCGATCTTGCTGATGCACGGCGACCGCGACGATGTGGTGGATTTTAAGGAAATGGCCTTGGCGGGGGATGCATTGGTGGCGGCGGGCTTTGATACCTATGGCCATGTGATGGCAGGATCAGGCCACGGCATTGCACCCGATGGTTTGCAAGTGGCGCTGGCCTTCATGAAAGAGCAGCTTGGCGTTTAATCCGCGAATTTGAAACAAATCTGTCTGAAATTTGCGTTTCATTTTGGCCAAACTACACCACGGGGAGTCGCAATCGAACCGGCGATTGCGCTGGGGGTGTGACGCCCCCACCGGCCTTAGCCTCGCCCACCATTGGCCAGATACGCCGCACATCCCGTCAACGCGGCAAAGTCATCTTCGACCACGACAATCGAAAAGCTTTCCATAAACGCCCCGAACCGTCCCTTGTCGCGGAAAGCTGCCGTCAGGCCCATTTCCGCCATATAGGGCGTCATCGCGCGCGCCACGCCGCCGATCAGGTATATCCCGCCAAACGGCAGATGGATCAGCGCCAGATTGCCCAGTTCCGCCCCCAGTAAATGCACATAAAGCCGGGCGGTATCGCGCGCCACCTTATCGCCTGCAGCAAGTGCGGCCATAATGTCAGCGGCTTTCAAATCCTGCACGGACCCGTGTTCCGAGGTGACAAAGGCATGCACCCGTTCAAGTCCGCGGCCCGCCAACACGTCCTCTACGCCTGCAAAGCCATGCGCGTGCGGGCCATAGCTGGCAACGAACCGGGCCAGTCGGAAATCCTGTTCGGTCTGCACCGGCATCGAAATATGACCGCATTCCGACGCCGCCACCACCCGCCCCCAAGGGGTGTCATGCACGGGGGCCGCATTCATCCCGGTGCCGACGCCGACCACCAACATCGCTGCCCCCGGTTGCTGTGGCCCTGCAATCAGCGGGCACAAAAACTGCGGCTGAATATGGCCCAATGCATGGCCCTGCGCCTGCAGATCGTTCAGAATGGCGGTCTGGCCGGCACCAGTTGCGCGCACCAACAGGTCGGCATCAATCGTCCAATCCAGATTCGTCATCACCGCAACACCGTCGCGCACCGGCCCTGCCGCTGCCACGCAAACCCCATCCACCGACGCCACACCCGCCTCGACCAGATATTGCCGCAATACCGGTTCCAGACTGGGATAGTCCGCGTTGGAAAATCTGCGAATGCTGTCTGCGCGCATAACTTTGCCATCGGCAAGTGCGACACGCGTGTTGGTGCCACCAATATCGGCAAGAATGGCAAGCGGGGCGGTCATATCTGGCACCTGTCGGGCATTTTCAAAAAGATCATCGCAACCCCCCTGCTACGCCCGTCGTGGCGCGGGGCCAGTTGATTGCCCCAAAATCAAGTCCGCTTCCAGCAAGCGATGATGCGGGGCCGAGGTCGGATCGGCGATCAGGTCCAGCAGCATCTGCGCCGCAATCCGGCCGGCATCACGCACGGAAGACCGCGTGGCGGTGAAAATCGGCACATCATCGCCGTTGCGCAGATAACTAAGCTCATCGTCAAAGATGATCACCGAAACATCACGTCCCATGCGCAGGCCGCGCCCCTCAATCGCGCGGCGCACCCCCATACCCGACAGCATCGACGCCGCAAGAAACGCCGTCGGCGGGTCGGACTGATCCAGCATCTGGGCGGCAGCGGTATAGCCTGCCTGCTCGGTCATCTCTCCGGACGACAACAGCGCGGGGTCAAGTTGAATGCCGCGCGCCGCCAGCGCATCGGAATAGCCGATCCGTCGCCGCGTGGCGAAGGCCATGTCTTCGACGCCATTGACCAGACCGATGCGCTGATGGCCCAGATCAAGCAAGAAATTCGCCGCCCGCAAAAATGCGCGCCGATTGTTCACATCCACCCACGAGTAAGTATCTTCCATCCCGGTGGCGCGGCCATGGGTGACAAAGGGCAGACCGATGCCCATCAGCGCCGGAATACGGGCATCTACCGCGCGCACCGCATGCACAATCACCCCGTCCACCGCGCCGCGCGATTTCAGATCGCGGTAGGTGGTTTCTTCGGCATCATCCGCCACCACCGACAACAGCATGTCATAGCCGTTCTGGGCATAAATCTCGCCCGCGCCTGCGATAAAATCGGCAAAGATCGGGTTCATGATTTCATTCTTGGTCGCCACCGGAAAGATGTGCCCCACCGCCATCGCCCGGCCCGTGGCCAATCGGATGGCGCGGGTATTGGGGCGGTAATTATGCCGTTTGGCCGCCGCCACCACGCGATCACGGGTGACGTCGTTTACCTCGGGGTAGCCGTTCAGCGCGCGGCTGACGGTTGTGGGCGACAGGCCCAGTTTTAAAGACAGCTCTTTCAGGTTCATCGGATATGCAGCCAAATCTAATTCACGTCGAACCTTAGCCGCCCCGCGTTGGGTGGTCAAAGTGTTTGAATCGCCTGTGGCCCAAATGCCACGAAATTTCTGTCGAAGAATTTGCTTTTCATAGACTTGTCAGTTGGTTGCCGGAAATATTGCATATCAACCTAGAACCTCAAAGCGATTTGGGGGTTTGGCCCGGTTTGCGGCTGCTCAGCTACTGCGGGCGGGGCCTGCTAGCCGAGATCCGCGAACAGATCATCGGCGGCAGCGATGGCTTGCATCACGGCCAGCGCGCGGGCGCGATTTGGGCCAAGTGGGGTGGTTGCATCCAGACTGGCCCAGCCAGACAAAGCGAAGGCGGTTTGAAACACCCGCCGGGCAACAGGGCTGCCCAATGGGCGATTATAGGCAGCGCGCAAGGGTTGGGTGATGGCCAATAAATTCGGGGCTGTGGGCACAGTGTTTTGCAGCCTGGCGGCGTCAGCGGTGAAAAACAGCAAATCGCGCAGCGCCTCGTCGCGTTTGGTATTTTCAAAGTCCACGCCATAGCTGCGGCCCAGATTGCGGATCAGCAGGTTGCGCAGATGAAAATCACGGTGGGTGATACAGCGCAAAATAGGCTGGCCACGCGCGGTGTCGATGTCTTTGGTCAATTGGGAAAACAGGTTTTCAAACGCGGCAAAGTCAGGAATTTTACGGGTTTGATCCCGGTGGGCATTGGCCTGTTTTTGCAGCCAATTCAGATGCGGATCAGGATTGAACGCGCCCATATGGCTGGACGGTTTGTGAAACCGGGCGATCCACCCCCCGGCAGAGGTCAGCGCCCGTGTCGCCCCCGCCGGACCTGACAGCCAGAGGCTTTGCGCCGATTGGCCGCGCGCGTCTTCCATCACCAAAACGCCAGCCGCCGCATCTTGGTTGAAGATCTGTGGCACGCGGAATCGGCCATCACTCATCTGCGGATAGATGTCTTGGCTGCGGGCGGCCGTCAGCGCAATCCGCGCCGGATCGCCGATTTTCACCACGGCATGCCCGGCATCCGCCAGATCGGCACGGAAGACAAAGCTTGCCTGTTCGGCCGCACCGGGGTTCAGCAATGTCAGCCCCCCCACACCGCCAAACTGCTTCTGCACCGCGGCCATGGCAGACATCCGCGCGTCTTTCAGGCAGATCAGGGGTGGGTGCGTCACGGCGGGCCTTTGCTATTTTGGCGGGCTTTGCAGGGTAAAGCAGGTTTTACCCGCTTGGCAAAGCCAAAGCTTTGCGGCGTTATGGCGCCAGTTGTTGCAGAAGGATCCCTCATGGCAATCGAGATCTCTGATACCACCATCGCCGCCTATGCCCGCGACGGGGCGGTGTTGATCAAAGGGTTGTTTGCGGATTGGGTTGATGATCTGCGGGCAGGCGTGGCGCAGAACATGCGCGATCCGGGGCCCCATGCCGCCGAGAACCTGAAACCGGGCGAGGCCGGGCGGTTTTTTGACGATTACTGCAACTGGCAACGTATTGCCGAATTTGAACGGGTGATCCAGGCGTCAGATGCGGCGGCGGTGGCCGGGCAATTGATGCAATCATCGCGCGTGCAATTGTTCCATGATCATGTGCTGGTCAAGGAACCCGGCACTTCGCGGCCAACGCCCTGGCATCAGGACGGGCCCTATTACTTCGTTGAAGGCCAGCAGTGCGTGTCATTCTGGTCGCCGCTTGACCCGGTACGCGAGGCCTCATTGCGCTGTGTTGCCGGATCGCACCGGTGGCCGCGCGATGTTTTGCCAACCCGCTGGCTGGCCGAGACCAGCTTTTATCCCAATCCTAATCTTTACATGCCGGTGCCCGACCCCGACGCCGAAGGTATGCCGGTGCTGGAATGGGAGATGGAGCCGGGCGATGCGGTGGCGTTTCACTATCGCACCCTGCACGGCGCGCGCGGCAATACATCGCCCAACCGCCGCCGCGCGTTTTCGCTGCGGCTGGTGGGCGAGGACGCCCGCTATGTCGACCGCCCCGGCCGCACGTCACCGCCGTTTGAGGGGCATGGCATGGTGGCGGGGCAAAGGCTGCGGACCGACTGGTTTCCGGTGTTGCAGGAGTATGGATATCATTTTGGAAGGCGGTTGCCGCGGCGAAGGCAGACTGAGTGTTTAAGCCAAAATGAAATAAATTTTAGTTTAATTATAACGGCTTATACCGATAAAGCGTCAAATCAACGCCACCCAAGCCTGTGCAATCGCCAATCCATGGGCATCGGCAGCGGTCCCTTGGGTTTTCGCGCGCTGCGCATGTTCAGCGGGCCAACTCGGGTCGATACTGGCCATAAGATCGGGAAACGTTCGGCTCCAGTCCGCCACCACGGCACGGCTGGCCTCAAAGTGAAACTGCATACCATAGCCCGCCCGCCCGATGCGAAAGCATTGGTTCGGGGCGGTGTTGGTGTGCGCCAGATGGACGGCACCGGGCGGCAAAGTGACGGTATCAAAGTGCCATTCAAAGATATCAAACTGATCGGCCAGATTCGACAAAACCGGATCGGCGCGGCCTGCATCGGTTAAATCCACCGGGCACCAGCCAAATTCGGGCGCTGTGCCAATATGGTTCTGCGCGCCTGCACCACGCGCCAGCAATTGCGATCCAAGGCAGACGCCCAGAACGGCGGTGCCCGCCAACGCTGTTTCATACATCAGCCCGGCCAATTCCGGCAAATAGGGATGCGTGGCATCTGCCAATGCGTTTTGCTCTCCGCCAAACACCACAAGTGCATCAAACTGCGTCATGTCGGGCAGACGGCCATCCTTCCACGGTGTGAACACATCAATCCGCGCGCCCGCCATATGCAGGGCAACGCCAACCTGACCGTGATGGGTAACGGCGGTATTTTCCACGATGGCAATGCGCATGGCAGGCTTTCAGCGGCAAGGACTCTGCGGCATCTGATGCCATAGCGCCTGCCAGCGGGCAATCCATTCCTGCGGTCAAATATCCATCACCCCACCGACGCCCCCTTGCCAAACCCTGCGCCCCGTGAAAAGGCGGGTCGTCAAACGAACACTCCCCCTTGAACCTTAACAGGAGGCTTTCATGGAGATTCGCGAGGCGCTTACCTTTGACGATGTCCTGCTGGTTCCGGCGGCCAGTTCCGTGCTGCCATCCGACGCAGATACATCGACATTTGTGACCAAATCCATCCGCATGAACATCCCGTTGCTGTCATCGGCGATGGATACTGTCACCGAAGGCCGCATGGCGATTGCGATGGCCCAAGCCGGGGGCATCGGCGTTATTCACCGCAATCTTGATCTGGTGGCGCAGGCACGTGAGGTCAGCCGCGTCAAACGGTTTGAATCCGGTGTGGTGTATCAGCCCGTTACCCTGACCCCCGATCAGACGCTGGCCGATGCCAAGGTACTGATGGAGCGCTATCAGATCACCGGCTTCCCGGTGGTCGATGGCGCGGGCCGGGTGTTGGGGATTGTGACCAACCGCGACATGCGCTTTGCCTCTGATGATCGCACGCCGGTGCATGCCATGATGACATCGGAAAATCTGGCGCTGCTTTATGAACCGGTTGATCGGGCGGCGGCGATTTCGATGATGAAATCGCGGCGGATAGAAAAGCTGTTGGTCACCGATGGGACAGGCAAGTTGACCGGGCTTTTGACGTTGAAAGACACCGAAAAATCCGTGTTGAACCCGCAGGCCTGCAAAGATGATATGGGCCGGTTGCGGGTGGCCGCGGCATCGACCGTTGGGGATGCCGGGTTTGAACGGTCAATGGCGCTGATTGAGGCCGGGGTGGATATGGTGGTGATTGATACAGCCCACGGCCATTCCGAAGGGGTGGCGCGCGCAGTGGAACGGATCAAACGGTTTTCAAATTCCGTGCAGGTGGTTGCGGGCAATGTGGCCACAGCCGAGGCCACCCGCGCCCTGATCGGGGCCGGAGCGGATGCGGTAAAGGTCGGTATTGGTCCGGGCAGCATTTGCACCACGCGGATTGTGGCCGGTGTGGGTGTGCCGCAACTGACCGCGATCATGGATGCGGCGGGGGCTGCAGGTGATGTGCCGATTATCGCCGACGGTGGGATCAAATCATCGGGCGATTTCGCCAAGGCCATCGCGGCGGGCGCGTCTTGCGCCATGGTCGGATCGGCGATTGCGGGCACCGACGAATCCCCCGGAGAGATGATCTTGTGGAACGGGCGGTCGTTCAAATCCTATCGCGGCATGGGCAGTCTGGGGGCCATGGCGCGCGGGTCGGCAGACCGCTATTTCCAGAAAGACGCGGCATCTGACAAACTGGTGCCCGAAGGCATCGAGGGCCAGGTGCCCTATAAAGGCCCGGCAGCGCAGGTGATCCACCAGATGGTAGGCGGCTTGCGTGCAGCGATGGGATACACCGGCTGTGCCACCGTGGCGCAGATGCAAACGGGCTGCCAGTTCGTGCGCATCACCGGGGCGGGGTTGCGCGAAAGCCATGTGCATGATGTACAGATCACCCGCGAAAGCCCGAATTACCGCGTTGAGTGAACGGGTTATAGGAATATCTTAACAATGACCCCCGCCGCGCGCCTGTCTGCCGCGATAGAGTGTTTGGACCGGATTTTGGTTGGCACCAGCCCCGAAGCGGCCCTCACCAACTGGGGTCGCGCCAGCCGCTATGCCGGCTCTGGTGACAGGCATGCCGTGCGCGATCTGGTGTTTGATGCGCTGCGCTGCAAGCGGTCTTATGCAGCACTTGGCGGTGCAGAAACTGGCCGTGGGCTGATCCTTGGGTCGCTACGCGCTGCCAGCCTTGATCCGGCGGATGTCTTTACAGGGCTTGGCCACGCCCCGGCGGTTGTTGGCGAAAATGAAGCCGGGTTTGCACCGCAGGGCACTGCGGCCCTTGATTGCCCCGACTGGCTGGCCCCGCAATTGAAGGCCAGTCTGGGCAATGATTTCGCGCCCACGATGATGGCCCTGCGCCACCGCGCCCCGGTGTTTTTACGGGTGAATACCGCCCGTGCTGACATCGCAATGGCGCAGCTGAGTTTGATGAACGACGGCATTGAAACCTTGCCACATGCCCTGTCCAAGACCGCTTTGGAAGTCACTGGCGGCACTCGGAAAATCCAGAATTCGGTGGCTTATCTGACGGGTCTTGTCGACCTGCAGGATGGCAGCTCACAAGCGGTTGTTGATCATTTGCCGTTGCGCGATGGGATGCGGGTGCTGGATTACTGCGCGGGCGGTGGCGGCAAGACACTTGCAATGGCCGCAGCTGCAAGGATCAGTCTGTTTGCCCATGATGTCGCCCCCAACCGCATGCGCGATCTGCCTGTGCGCACGGCGCGGGCAGGGGCAGTCGTAAAAATCACGGATAATCCCTTAAAATCAGTGCCCTTTGATCTGATCTTAACCGATGTGCCCTGCTCTGGCTCGGGCAGCTGGCGGCGTGATCCTATGGGGAAATGGGCACTTACCCCGGCCAGACTGACCGAACTATGTGCCGTTCAGCGCCAAATTCTTGAAACTGTGGCCCCCATGGTCGCGCCGGGCGGCACCTTGGCCTATGCCACCTGTTCTTTGCTGAACGCCGAAAATATGGATCAAATCCATGGCTTTCTGGCGGGTCACAACGGTTGGGCGGTGCAATCGCACCGCAGTTTTACCCCATTGGCGGGCGGCGACGGATTTTTCATCGCGCTATTGACGAGAATTGAATGAGATTCTACACAACCTATAGGCGTTATTGGTGTTTTTTTGTCTGGGGTTAAGCCTGCATTAACGATTTAGCTGCCGTAATGGTGTCGCACGCAATCCAGATCGGAGGAACAGGTGGCCCAAACGGTATCAGACTTGACGCAAGTGTTCGCGCCCAGACGCAGCGCGCAGTCGGGCCTGTTCTTGCTTTTATCTGCGGCGCTGGTGTGTTTTGCCTTGGCCGGGCAGGTCACCGACCGGGTGCAGCAATTGGGATTGGCCGTCGGCGGGCTGACCTGTCTTTGCCTGATCGCGCTACATCGGGGCCGCAATTGGTTGGCCGCACGGCACAATCTGCAATCGGAACAGCGGTTGGCGCAATTGGTGGACCAGGACGCAGCCCCGTGCTTTACGACCGATCAGATCGGCCAGATTCAGTTTCAAAATGCCGCCGCGCGCACCCGGTTCAGCGCCAACGACGGCAGCACGCTGATCTCGGCGCTGAAGGATCACTTCGCCTCGCCCGCAGCGGTGCTGTACCGGTTGCAAAGCCGGGCGGGCAATCTGGGGGCTGCGCGCGAAGATGTGGTCACCCGGCGCGGCCATTTGCGCCTGTCGGTGCACCGCCTTATGCAGGACCGCTATCTGTGGCGGCTGGAAGAATTTGTTGACCGCAGCCCTGCAGGGCGGGGGGCCGAACAGCTTAGCCTGCCGATGCTGACCGCCAACAAGGCGGGTGTGGTGCTGTTCACAAACGAGGCGATGCGCAGGCTTTTGGGGGGGCGGCCGAAACGATTGGACCGCATCTTTACCGCGCAAACCCTGCACTCGGGCGAAGAGGTGGAAATTTCTGCCGCACAAGGCCGCGTCCGCGCGATTCTGGCCGAGGTGGAAGGCACTGCCGAGCGGCGCGAAATTTATCTGCTGCCGGTGTCATCACAAACCGCCAGCGACACAGTGCTGGCCGATTTTGAACACCTGCCCGTGGCGTTGCTGAAATTTGCCCCCGATCGCACGATGCGGGTGGCCAACCGCGCCGCGCGGGATGTGCTGCGCATCGACGAAGGGGCCAGTCCGCTTTTCCATGATTTGTTCGAAGGATTGGGCCGTCCGGTAGCGGATTGGCTTGGCGATGTTGTCGGCGAACGCCTTCCGGGCGGATCAGAAGTACTGTGCGCGCGCGGTGCCGGAGCCGAAGTGTATATTCAGGTCACGCTTCGCCGCATCGTGGATATGGGGCGTCCGGCGGTTCTTGCAGTCCTGCAAGACGCAACGGCCCTGAAAACCCTTGAGGCACAATTCGTGCAAAGCCAGAAAATGCAGGCCATTGGCCAACTGGCGGGCGGGGTGGCGCATGATTTCAACAATCTTCTGACGGCCATTTCGGGCCATTGCGATCTTCTGCTTTTGCGTCATGACAGTGAAGATCCGGAATATGCCGATCTGATCCAAATCCATCAAAATGCCAACCGCGCGGCGGCATTGGTCGGGCAGTTGCTGGCGTTTTCGCGCAAGCAAACCCTGAAACCCGAACGGCTTGATCTGCAAGATGTGCTGTCGGATCTGGCGCATCTGCTCAATCGGTTGGTGGGGGAGCGGGTGAACCTGCGGCTGGCGCATGCACCCGATCTGGGGCCGATCAGGGCCGATCGGCGTCAGTTGGAACAGGTGGTGATGAACCTTGTGGTGAATGCGCGCGATGCGATGCCCGAAGGCGGTACGATCCGCATTGAGACCGAGGCGTTAACCTTGCGCGACGACATGCGGCGTGACCGCGCCCTGCTGCCCGCGGGGGATTATGCGCTGATCCGGGTGGTGGATTCGGGATGTGGAATTCCCGAGGACCGTCTGCAGAAGATATTTGAGCCGTTCTTTACCACCAAAAAGATCGGCGAAGGCACCGGGCTGGGTCTGTCGACGGCCTATGGCATCGTCAAGCAATCGGGCGGGTTCATTTTTGTTGATTCGACCGAACACGAAGGCAGCGTTTTTCAGCTCTACTTCCCGATCAACACGGCCGACGAGGTGCAGGCAGAAGCCGCGCCCCAAATTCAGCGACCCATCGTGATGCGGCAAGGCGAAGGCGTTGTTCTGCTGGTTGAAGATGAGGCCCCGGTGCGCGCCTTTGCCAGCCGGGCCCTGCGGCTGCGCGGCTATACGGTGCTTGAGGCGGAAAACGCCGAAGAGGCGCTGAAAACGCTGGAGGATCCTGATTTGGCGGTGGATATCTTTGTCACCGATGTGGTGATGCCGGGCATGGATGGACCGTCGTGGGTGCGGCTGGCACTGGAAAACCGACCCAATGTCAAGGTGATCTTCGTCTCGGGCTATGCCGAGGATGCGCTGTCCGAAGGGCAGGCCCGAATCCCCAATTCAGTGTTTTTACCGAAACCATTTTCGCTGAATGACCTGACGGCCACCGTGCAAGGCCAATTGCATTAACCGCTGATAAGACAGGTACACAGCCTTCTGCTCCGGATGCGAAAAATTACCGGGTTTTGGCTGTCCTGCCCAGAATCGCATCCGCAGCTAACGGTTTGTTAATCCTTAACGGCAAATACTGATGTTGCGAGATAGTTATTGAAATGTTCTCTCTTTACCCCTAAAGATGGTAAACAAATAGGGAACATACACGCCAATTGCCGCCCGCCCGCGGCTATGGAATAAGGGGAAACAGAATGGCTGCGGCAAACGTCCTAGAGCTGAACGGAAAGCGTGAAATGGATAAGGCAAAGGCGCTGGAAAGCGCGTTGGCACAGATTGAACGGCAGTTCGGCAAAGGCTCGATCATGAAGCTGGGCTCGGACAATCCGATCATGGATATTGAGGCCACCTCGACCGGATCGCTGGGCCTTGATATCGCTTTGGGAATTGGTGGGCTGCCGCAGGGACGGATTATTGAAATTTACGGTCCGGAATCGTCGGGCAAAACCACGTTGACCCTGCATGCGGTGGCCGAAGCGCAGAAAAAAGGCGGGGTTTGCGCCTTTGTTGATGCCGAACACGCGCTTGATCCGCAATATGCCAAAAAGCTGGGTGTCAATCTGGATGAGCTGTTGATCAGCCAACCCGACACGGGTGAGCAGGCGCTTGAAATCGTCGATACGCTGGTGCGCTCGGGTGCGGTCAGTCTGATCGTGATCGATTCGGTGGCGGCTTTGGTGCCGAAATCGGAAATCGAAGGCGACATGGGCGATATGCAGATGGGCAGTCAGGCCCGGTTGATGAGTCAGGCGATGCGCAAACTGACCGGATCTATCGGCAAATCCAATTGCATGGTGATTTTCATCAACCAGATCCGGATGAAAATCGGCGTGATGTTCGGCAGCCCGGAAACCACCACGGGCGGCAATGCGTTGAAATTCTACGCCAGCGTGCGGCTTGATATTCGCCGCATTGGTGCCATCAAAGACCGCGATGAAGTGGTCGGCAATTCGACCCGCGTGAAGGTGGTAAAAAATAAAGTCTCGCCGCCGTTCAAAGAGGTGGAATTCGACATCATGTATGGCGAGGGCATCTCGAAGGTTGGCGAATTGGTCGACATCGGGGTTAAAGCGGGCGTGGTTGAAAAATCCGGCAGCTGGTATTCCTACGGCGATGAACGCATCGGCCAAGGCCGTGAAAATGCCAAGGCGTTCCTGAAGCAAAACCCCGGTGTTGCCCAAGAGATTGAAGATAAAATCCGCGCCGCCAATGGGCTGGATTTTACCGCAAAATCAGAAGATTCTGCCATCATCGACGACTGATCTTTGATCTGTTGGAAAAATTTAGCGGCCAAAAGCACCTGCTTTTGGCCGTTTTTCATGCACCTCGCGCATTGGCGTTTACAGCCCCCAATCGCGCGGTTAAACGGAACCCAACGTGTTTATTCAGCCTTTTGGGGGCCACCTATGCCGTCTTTGAACGACATCCGCTCTACGTTTTTGAATTACTTTGCCCGCAATGGCCATAAGGTGGTCGACAGCTCGCCCTTGGTGCCACGCAATGATCCGACGCTGATGTTTGCCAATTCCGGCATGGTGCAGTTCAAAAATTGCTTCACCGGGGTGGAAACCCGCGACTACAAACGCGCCACCACGGCGCAAAAATGCGTACGCGCCGGCGGCAAACACAACGATCTGGACAATGTTGGCTACACCGCCCGGCACCATACGTTTTTCGAAATGCTGGGGAATTTCAGTTTTGGCGATTACTTCAAAGCCGACGCGATTGCCTTTAGCTGGGAATTGCTGACCCGCGAGTTCGGCATCAACCCCGCCAAGCTGAGCGTCACCGTTTACCATACCGATGATGAGGCGGCGACGCTGTGGAAGAAAATCGCCGGTCTTCCCGACAGTCGCATCATCCGCATTCCTACCGATGACAATTTCTGGCGCATGGGGCCGACCGGCCCTTGCGGCCCCTGCACCGAGATTTTTTATGATCATGGCGATCATATCGCGGGTGGGCCACCCGGCAGCCCGAACGAAGATGGCGACCGGTTTATCGAGATTTGGAACAACGTGTTCATGCAAAATGAACAGTTTGCCGATGGCACGATGCGCCCGCTTGATATGCAGTCGATTGACACCGGCATGGGGTTGGAGCGGATCGGCGCGCTGTTGCAGGGCAAGCACGACAATTACGACACCGATCTGATGCGCAGCCTGATTGAGGCCTCGGCCCATGCGACCCATTCCGACCCGGACGGCCCCGGTAAAACCCATCACCGGGTGATCGCCGATCATCTGCGGTCCACCAGTTTCCTGATGGCCGACGGGGTGATGCCCAGCAATGAAGGCCGCGGTTATGTGCTGCGCCGGATCATGCGGCGCGCGATGCGCCATGCGCATATGCTGGGCGCGCAAGACCCGGTGATGCACACACTGGTGCCGGCGCTGGTGCAGAAAATGGGGGCGGCTTATCCGGAATTGAGCCGCGCGCAGGCGATGATTGAAGAAACCTTGCGGCTGGAAGAAACCCGGTTCCGCACCACGCTGGACCGGGGTTTGCGGCTGTTGGATGATGAGATGGCGCGCATTCCGTCGGGTGCTGCGCTGCCCGGGGCGGCGGCGTTCAAACTTTATGACACCTACGGCTTCCCGCTTGATCTGACGCAGGATGCGCTGCGCGAGCAGGGGCGGGCGGTAGATGTGGCAGGGTTTGAGGCCGCAATGAACGAACAGCGCGTCAAAGCGCGGGCGGCCTGGTCGGGCACTGGTGAGACGAAGGATGCCGCGATTTGGTTCGAGTTGGCGCAAGACAAAGGCGTTACCGAATTTTTGGGCTATGATACCGAAGCGGCCGAGGGGCAGATTTTGGCGCTGGTTCAGGGCGGCGGCGCGATTAATTTGGCCGAAACCGGCGCATCCGTGCAGATCGTGGTTAACCAAACCCCATTCTACGCGGAAAGTGGCGGGCAGGTGGGCGACACCGGGGTGATTGAAACCGCCACCGGTGTGGCCGATGTCACCGATACAAAAAAATCGGCGGGGGTATTTATTCATCTGGGCGTGGTGCGCAGCGGCAGTTTGCACCCCGGGCAGGCGGCGAAATTGACGGTGTCGACCCTCCGGCGCGCGGCCATTCAATCCAACCATTCGGCCACGCATTTGTTGCACGAGGCGCTGCGCCGGGCACTTGGCGATCATGTGGCACAGCGCGGGTCTTTGAATGCGCCGGACAGACTGCGGTTTGATTTCAGCCATGGCCACGCGATGTCTGCGGCGGATCTGGCGGCGGTAGAGGCGGAAGTGAACGGCTTTGTCCGCCAGAATACACCGGTGGAAACCCGGATCATGACGCCGGATGATGCCCGTGCCTTGGGGGCGCAGGCGCTTTTTGGCGAGAAATACGGCGATGAAGTGCGGGTGGTGTCGATGGGTGCGTTGGCAGGTTCGGGCAAGGGCGCGGATGGGCAAACCTACAGTCTGGAACTGTGCGGCGGCACCCATGTGACGCGCACCGGCGATATCGGGGCCTTTGTCATGCTGGGCGATTCGGCGTCATCGTCTGGGGTGCGCCGGATAGAGGCGTTAACGGGGCAGACGGCGTTGGACCATTTGCTCGGTCAGGATCAACGGCTGGCCGATGTGGCAGCCGCGTTGAAAACCCATCCGGGGGATGTGTTGGACCGGGTGCGCGCGTTGGCAGACGACCGCCGCCAACTGGCCAATGAAGTCGCCCAACTTCGGCGCGAATTGGCGATGGGTGGGCGAGGGTCTGGGCCGGAAGTTAGTGAAATCAACGGTGTAAAGCTGATTGTTAAAGTGCTTTCGGGTGTATCAGGCAAAGATTTGCCCGGACTGATTGATGAGATGAAAGCGCAGATCGGGTCAGGTGCCGTGGTGCTGATCGCCGATACCGGGGGCAAGCCTGCGGTGGCGGCGGGGGTGACCGCAGATATGGTCGACCGCATCTCTGCCGTGACCTTGGTTAAGGCGGCGGCTGAGGCGATGGGCGGCAAGGGCGGTGGCGGGCGGCCAGACATGGCCCAGTCCGGGGGCGCCGATATCGCCTTGGCCGATGCGGCGATTGCCGCTGTAACTGCAGCATTGGAGGCCTAGATGCCCACCGCCCTTTGGATCGGCCATGTTACCGTCACTGATCCCGACAGCTATGCCAGATACGCAGCCCTTGCGGGCCCCGCCATAGCCGCACATGGCGGCGTTTTTCTGGCTCGCGGCGGGCGCTGTGTGCAACTGGAAGGCAACGGACGCGCGCGAAATGTTGTGGCGCGGTTTCCCAGCCTGGAGGCTGCGGTGGCGTGTTACCATTCAGCCGACTATCAGGCAGCTTTCGCCCATGCCAAAGGGGCAAGCGTGCGGGATCTGATGGTGTTGGAAGAGATTTAAGCGGGCGTTGGGACACACACCAATCGCCCCGGCGCAGGCCGGGGCCTTGAGGTTTATACCCGACCTGGTTGTCCAAGGCCCCGG
>JAYUHO010000011.1:0-2774 GCA_043766915.1 Cypionkella sp. | reverse complement strand
TAGTGTTCTTTTTTCAGGAACGGCGCATTTTCCAAGGTCATCGTGCCGCAGACATGATCATTGGCGGCGTCGATTTGGGCCTTGGTGAACCCAAGGTGCCGCAACAGATCAAAGGCCGGATCGTTCAGCTTTTCGGCGGGGATGCCAAGGGTTTTCTTGCAGAAATCCTCGCCAATAGTCCATTGGTTGAACACGAAACGGATATCGAACGCCGATGGCAGGGCGGCCTCAATCTTTTCCAACTCACGCGCGCCAAAGCCGTGGCCGATCAGGCTGGTGGTGTTGATGCCGGGGCAGTTGCCGATAGAGCCGTGGCCCACGGCGTGCGCCACCATTTCGGCGGCTTGGGATGTGGAATAGCCCAGCTTTTCAAGGGCCGCTGGCACGGATTGATTGATGATCTTGAAATATCCCCCCCCTGCCAGTTTCTTGAACTTAACCAGTGCAAAGTCGGGTTCGATCCCGGTGGTGTCGCAATCCATCACAAGGCCAATGGTGCCGGTGGGGGCAATCACGGTGGTTTGGGCGTTGCGATAGCCGTGGGCCTGACCCAAAGTCAGCGCTTCATCCCAAGCCGATTTGGCCAAGGTGATCAGGGTTTGATCGGGACAGTTGGCGGCATCCAGCGCCACCGGGTTCACATTCACCGCCTCGTAACCGCTGGTCTTGCCATAGGCTGCGGCGCGGTGGTTGCGAATGACGCGCAGCATATGGGTGGCGTTGCGGCTGTATCCGGCAAAGGCGCCGAGTTCACGCGCCATCTCGGCGCTGGTCGCGTAGGAAACGCCCGTCATCAAAGCGGTCAGCGCACCACAGAGCGCGCGGCCTTCGATGCTGTCATAGCCCAAGCCCATATTCATCAGCAAACCGCCGATATTGGCATAGCCCAAGCCCAACGTGCGGAAATCATACGAGTTCTGCGCAATTTCCTTCGATGGAAACTGCGCCATCATCACCGAAATTTCCAGCGTGACCGTCCAAAGACGCGTGGCGTGGATATAGCCATCTGCGTCGAACTTTCCATCCTTAAAGAAAGTCAGCAGGTTCATCGACGCCAGGTTACAGGCGGTGTCATCAAGGAACATATATTCCGAACAAGGGTTTGATCCACGGATCGCGCCATCTTCGGGGCAGGTATGCCAGGCGTTGACAGTGTCATGAAACTGAATGCCCGGATCGGCGCAGGCCCATGCCGCATGGCCAACCTGATCCCACAAATCGCGGGCTTTGATGGTTTTGGCCACTTTGCCATCGGTGCGACGGATCAGCGCCCAATCGGCATCATCCTTGACCGCCTGCAAGAACGCATCAGTGACGCGGACAGAGTTGTTCGAATTTTGGCCAGAGACAGTGATATAGGCCTCAGAATCCCAATCGGTGTCATAGGTGGGGAATTCGATGCTGGTGAAACCTTGGCGCGCGTATTGCAGCACGCGGAAAGTATAGGTATCGGGGATCATTGCCTTTTTGGCCGCCCGAATGGCGGTTTTCAGGGCAGCGTTCTTGGTGGCATCGGTGGCATCCTCAATCGTGCCATCCCAAGCTTTGATCGCCTCAAAGAGATCATTCAGGCAGGCAGAGTGCACTTTGGAACCGGCCACCAACGAGGCAACCTTTTGCTCTTCGATCACCTTCCAGTTCACAAACGCCTCAACATCGGGATGATCCATATCACAGATCACCATCTTGGCGGCGCGGCGCGTGGTGCCGCCCGATTTGATAGCACCCGCAGCCCGGTCACCGATCTTCAGGAAGCCCATCAGGCCCGATGATTTGCCACCGCCCGACAGCTTTTCGCCCTCGCCTCGCAACGATGAGAAATTGGTGCCGGTGCCAGAGCCGTATTTGAACAGCCGCGCCTCACGCACCCACAAATCCATGATGCCGCCTTCGCCAACCAGATCATCTTTCACCGATTGGATAAAGCACGCATGCGGCTGCGGATGTTCGTAGGCAGACTCGGATTTCGTCAGCTTACCTGTGACGTGATCCACATAGTAATGCCCCTGCGCCGGGCCATCGACTCCGTAAGCCCAATGCAGGCCGGTGTTGAACCACTGCGGGCTGTTCGGGGCGGCCATTTGGCGGGCCAGCATAAAGCGCATCTCATCATAATAGGCGCGGGCATCGGATTCGGTGCTGAAATAGCCGCCTTTCCAGCCCCAATAAGCCCAAGCGCCTGCAAGGCGGTCGAACACTTGCTTGGCAGACGTTTCGCCAACAAGACGGTCTTCGGCGGGCAGTTTCGCCAAAGCGTCTTCGTCAGGGACCGACCGCCACAGAAATTCAGGCATGCCCTTTTCTTTGATCTTCTTCAGCAAGGCCGGAATCCCCGCCTTGCGGAAATATTTTTGCGCCAACACGTCCGAGGCAACCTGGCTCCAGCCTGCGGGCACTTCTACGCCCTCATTGCGGAACACGATCTTGCCGTCTGGATTGCGAATTTCTGAGGTGGTGACGTTGAACGCCATTGCCCCATACGCACCGCTTGCCTCGGTGGTAAACTTCCGCTCGATCTTCATGCCTCTGTCCCATCTGTTACGGCGGGGTTCTATGTGCCCCCGTCCGTCGCCTCACCAAATACCGCAGACAGTCTCGGCCACCCGCCCTTGTTAAGGTCCGGATGCTTGCACCGAATTCCACAGTGCGCCGTTGATCTTGGTCTGCCCCGTCTTGTGCGACTCCCCCCGGCGGCGAACATCAGCACCTCATCAAATTGTCGTAATTCGCCACCGACAGCAACGAATTTATTACACTTACCCACTATATTTTGT
>JAYUHO010000010.1:0-19321 GCA_043766915.1 Cypionkella sp. | reverse complement strand
CTGGTGCATTTCACCATTCTGCGCCCGCCAGAAAAAGAAGACGGCGTGCCGGTGGAAGAGTTGTCCTTGATCGCCTTTCCAACCCGCGAATTGTTCGTTGAAAAGATCAAGGAATTTGACCTGATCATCTTTGACCGCTACCGCATGCGGGGCATCTTGCCGATGGAATATATTGATAACGTTGTGCAATATGTCAAAGATGGTGGCACGGTCTTGGTGGCAGCTGGCCCCGAATTTGGCGCGGTTGACAGCCTTTGGCGCTCGCCCTTGGCGGAAATCCTGCCTGTCGAACCCACCAGCCAGGTGATCGAAGAAGGGTTCAAACCCAAACTTACCGATCTCGGCCGCAAACATCCCGTCACCGAAGGGCTGGAGGCGCTGGCGCCGCCCGGCGGCTGGGGGCGGTGGTTTCGGCTGATTGACGTGATTCCGCTGCGCGGCCAGGTCGTGATGTCGGGGCCGCAGGACAAACCTTTGCTGGTATTGGACCGGGTCGAAAAGGGTCGCGTGGCGGTGCTGGCGTCTGATCAGGCGTGGCTTTGGGGGCGCGGCTATGAAGGCGGCGGCCCACAGTTGGAACTGCTGCGCCGTCTTGCGCACTGGATGCTGAAAGAGCCAGAGTTGGAAGAAGAAACCCTGACCGCAACAGCCAAGGGGGATGTGCTGACCATCACCCGCCGCACCATTGCCGAACTGCCGCCGGGGGATCTGACGATCACCGGGCCGGACGGCGCGGAAGTGGTGCTGAAATTGCCCGAACTGTCGCCGGGGCGGTATGCGATTGACTGGAAGGCCCCAAGGCTGGGGCTGTATCGTTTGCAACAGGATGCTCTGGTGCGGGTTGTCGCGGTCGGCCCCTCGGCCCCACGCGAATTTGTCGAAACCATTGCCAATGGCATTGGTCTGGAACCGATTGTCGCCCCCATGTTGGGTGGTATTCTGCCGCTTGAAAAAGGCACACCAGATTTGCGCATCGTGCGCGAAGGCCGCCCTGCCGTGGGGCGCGGTTGGATCGGGATCACGCCGCGCGGGGCCTTTGTGACGCAGGATTTGCGGGTGGCGGCCTTGGTGCCGGGCTGGTTGTTGTTGCTGCTGGCGGCGGGGCTGGCGGTGGCCGCGTGGTTGGTCGAAGGCCGCACCGTCAAGCGCCGCGCAGAATAATTTCCCGTGATTCCGACGCAAACTCGCGCCGCACCAACAATAATCCGGTAAGGACCGTCGCACCGAACAACGGCAGCGGCCCCAGCAACCATGCCAGCGACCCCAGCGCGAAATAGATCGAATGCAGGCCGCGGTTAAAACTGCGGGCGGCAGTGATGTTGATCTCGGCCGCTTGCGCCGCGCGGTGACTGGCCAAAGGATCGGCCGGGTCGTTCGGGGCTGCAGCCATCATAATGGCGCAATACCCAAACAGCCGGTTTGACCAGATAAATTTCAACAAGGCATTGGCCAAGAATCCAATCACCAACAGCACCCGCACCTGGAACCCGGTCGCATCCGCCGTCAGCGTCAGATCGCGCGCAATCCCCAAGACCAGCGCCGGATTGCCGATCAGCGCCACGCCACCCCCAATCGCAATCAGCGACGTGCTGGCAAAAAACGCCGTGCCGGTGCGCAGATTATCAATCATCGCGCCGTCAAAAATCCGCGGCTCACGCGTGACAAACTGCACCATCCATTCGCGACGATAGGCCTGCATCAACTGGCTGACGGAAGGACGGCTTTTGGGCGGATGTTCGACAAACCAGCCAATGACCAGCCACATAAACAGGGTAAACACCAACGCCGAGGCATCGGCCAGCCCAAACGGGCCAATATGAATAAGTGTGTCCATGATGCCAAACTAGGGTCACAGCCGTGCGATGAAAAGCGAAAGTTCGGCCTGTGTGGGGTCTATCGCCGCCAGATTTTCCGCAAAAACCGTCAGCCGTTCGCACGTGGCACTTGCAGTTCCTTGTAATTGGTTATATTTTTTTACCAGATAGGGAGGATCGCCATGGATATGCCGATTCCAAACGCCAGAATTCTGTCGCGCAAAGACGTCATTGTGGCCCGACTTTCGGCCATTCTTCCCGCTGATGCCGTAATCTCGGACCCCGCCGAAACCCGCGCTTATGAATGTGACGGGCTGTCTGCCTATCGCTGCGCCCCGTTGGCCGCTGTTTTACCGCGGACAACCGCCGAAGTGTCTGCCGTTCTGCGCGCCTGCCATGACATGGGCGTGCCCGTGGTGCCGCGCGGGTCTGGCACGTCGCTTGCGGGCGGGGCATTGCCCACCGCTGATTGCGTGATCCTTGGCGTGGCGCGGATGAACGCCGTGCTGGAAACTGACTACGACAACCGCTTTATCCGCGTGCAATCGGGGCGCACCAACCTAAGCGTGACGGGCGCTGTGGAATCCGATGGATTCTTTTATGCCCCTGATCCGTCCAGCCAGTTGGCCTGCGCCATTGCAGGCAACATTGCGATGAATTCAGGCGGTGCGCATTGCCTGAAATATGGCGTCACCACGAACAATTTGCTGGGCGTCACACTGGTGCAGATGGATGGCACAATCCTGGAGGTCGGCGGGCCATGGCTGGAGGCAAGCGGGCTTGATCTGCTGGGCGTAATCTGCGGCTCAGAAGGCCAATTGGGCGTGGTGACCGAGGCCACGCTGCGCATTCTGCCCAAACCCGAAGGCGCGCGGCCGGTTTTGATCGGGTTTAACAGCAGCGAGATCGCGGGGGCCTGTGTCACCGACATCATCAAGGCGGGTATCCTGCCGGTGGCGATCGAATTCATGGACCGCCCCTGCATCCGCGCGACCGAGGCATTCGCCCACGCAGGCTATCCCGACTGCGAGGCGTTGCTGATCATTGAGGTCGAGGGCAGCCCCCCCGAAATTGCCGAACAACTGGCGCGGATCAAATCCATCGCCCTGCGTCACGCCCCGGTAGAATTCCGCGAAGCCGCCGATGAAGATCAGGCCAGACGCATCTGGCTGGGCCGCAAATCAGCCTTTGGCGCGATGGGGCAGATCAACGATTACATGTGCCTTGATGGCACTATTCCGGTGTCCTCCCTGCCCTATGTGCTGCGCCGGATCAGCGAGATGAGCGTTCAGTTCGGCCTTGATGTCGGCAATGTTTTCCACGCGGGCGACGGCAATATGCATCCGCTTATCCTGTATAACGCCAACAAACCCGGTGATCTAGAACTCTGTGAGGCATTCGGGGCCGAAATCCTGAAACTATGCGTCGAAGTGGGCGGGTGTCTGACCGGAGAGCATGGTGTGGGAATCGAAAAGCGCGATCTGATGTCGGTACAGTTTACCGATGCCGATATGGAGGCGCAGATGCGGGTAAAAGATGTGTTTGATCCCAAATGGCTGCTGAATCCCGCCAAGGTGTTTCCGTTGGCGATAACGGCCGGACGGCGGGCTGCTTGACAAAGTGCCGGGGCTGTTTGCCCCGTTGTTGCAAGTGCCATGGCAATTGCAACGTCCCCAAGGATATTTGCGCCAGAAGGAAAGGGATGCAATGCGTCCGGCGAATGAGACAGAGTTGCGCGACGCCCTCCTGGCAACCCCTTCGCCTTTGGTGATCCGGGGCGGTGGCACGCGGGCAATCGGGCAATGCACGGGCGAGGTTCTGGAAACCAGCGCGATGTCTGGCGTGGTTTTGTATGAACCCGGCGCGCTGACTTTGGTGGTGAAGGCAGGCACGCCACTGGCCGACATAGACGCCGTGTTGGCCGCACAACGCCAGCGCCTGGCCTTTGATCCGCCCGATCTGCGCGCGCTGTTGGGGCGCACGGGTGTATCCACCATCGGCGGGGTTGTGGCAGCCAATGCCAGCGGACCGCGCCGGGTGCAGGTTGGGGCCTGCCGCGATGCCTTGCTGGGTGTGCGGTTTGTCGATGGGGCGGGCACCATTGTCAAAAACGGCGGCCGGGTGATGAAGAATGTGACGGGCTATGATCTGGTCAAGTTGATGGCGGGCAGTCATGGCACGCTGGGCGTTCTCACCGAGGTCAGCTTCAAAGTGCAGGCGCTGCCTGAGGCTGACATCACTTTGGTTGCAGAGTGCGGCACAGCGGCGGGTCTGATGGCCCTGCGCACCGCTTTGGGGTCACCTTTTGATGTTGCCGGCGCGGCCTATGCACGCGGGCGGGCGCTGATCCGCATTGAGGGGATGGCGGGGTCCGTCGCCTACCGCGCCGAGGCGTTAAGCAAGGCTTTGGCCGGGGATTGGGCGCAGATTGACGGCGATCAATCCGCGGCGCTTTGGCGTGACATGCGCGATGTAACCACCTTTGCGGGCAGGGTCGGGGCGGTTTGGCGGCTGTCGGTCAAGCAAAGCGACGCAGTGCGGGTCACGCAGGAATTGGCGACAGACCATGAGGCGATCTATGATTGGGGCGGCGGATTGGTCTGGCTTTTGGTGCCCGGCGGCGGGTCCGGAGCAGTGCGCCACGCGGTGGGTGCGGCGGGCCATGCCACGTTGGTACGGCCCATGGCCGGGATGGATGATGTGCCAGCCTTTGCCCCCGAGCCGCCGGGCATCGCAGCCATAACGGCGGCCTTGCGCGCCACATTTGATCCGCGCGGCACCTTGAACCACGGGCTGATGGGCCAAAGCCTGATAGGATAATTGATGCAAACCAATTTCACCGCCGAACAGCTGCGCGACCCCGAACTGGCGCAGGCCAATAAGATCCTGCGCACCTGTGTGCATTGCGGCTTTTGCACCGCTACCTGCCCGACCTATCAGGTGCTGGGGGACGAATTGGACAGTCCGCGCGGGCGGATTTATCTGATCAAAGACATGCTTGAAACCGGACGGCCAGCAGATGCCAAAACGGTAAAACACATTGATCGCTGCCTGTCCTGTCTGGCCTGCGTGACGACCTGCCCATCGGGTGTAGACTACATGCATCTGATTGATCAGGCGCGGGGATACATCGAGAAAACCTACAAACGCCCGCTGTCAGACCGGATTTTGCGCTGGGTTCTGGCAAACGTAATTCCGCATCCAACCCGGTTCCGCCTTGCCCTGTTTGGCGCGCAACTGGCACGCCCCTTTGCGCGGTGGGTGCCTGACGCCCGGCTGCGCGCCATGCTGGCAATGGCGCCAAAGGTGATCCCGCCTGTCTCGCGCAACGATGATCCACAGACGTTTGCTGCCACTGGCGCGCCCCGGATGCGGGTGGCGCTGATGACCGGATGTGCGCAAAAGGCCCTGAATACCGATATCAACGACGCCACCATTCGCCTGCTGCGCCGCTTGGGATGCGATGTGGTGGTGCCACGCGGCATGGGCTGCTGCGGCGCGCTGACCCATCACATGGGCCGGGCCACCGAAAGCCATGCTGCGGCCCGCACCAACATCGCTGCGTTCATGGCCGAGGTGGACGGCGACGGGTTAGACGCCATCGTGATCAACACCAGCGGCTGCGGCACCACGGTGAAAGACTACGGCCATATGCTGAACGGCGATGCTGATGCAGTGACCGTCGCAGGATTGGCCAAGGATATCAGCGAAGTGTTGGCCACGTTGGGCCTGCCCGAAGGCGCGCCCAAAGGCCTGCGCGTGGCCTATCACGCCGCCTGTTCGCTGCAACACGGCCAACAGATCAAATCCGCACCGAAAGACTTGCTGAAACGCGTGGGGTTTAGCGTCGTTGAACCCGCCGACAGCCATTTGTGCTGCGGGTCGGCAGGCACCTATAACCTGCTGCAACCTGCGATATCTGCGGACCTGAAGGCGCGCAAAGTGCAGACACTGGTGGCCAAATACCCTGACATCATCGCCGCTGGCAACATCGGTTGCATGATGCAGATCGGCTCTGGCACCGCCATTCCGGTGGTGCATACGGTTGAATTGCTGGATTGGGCCACAGGCGGGCCGCGCCCAAAAGGGTTAGGTCAGCCCTAACGCAAATTGCGCGCGATATGGCCAAGCAACACATCAAGCCCATCCTGCGCGTCTTTCTGCGGAATGCCCAGACTGGCCAGTTCACGCACCAATCGCGCCCGGCTGACCGGATCTTGCAATGTGGTCGGTGGCGCGAACCCGGCAACTTTGGCGGCGATCAGATGGCTCATCAACCGCCGTGTGCGCTGATTTCCGGCAACCGTGGCCTGACTGGCCAGCTTTTCCAGCACCGATCCCCACTGACGGTTTACCCCCAACGGAGAGGCTTCGATCCGCAGCAAACTATTGCCATTGCCCGCCCGTGCGCGGTTCAGAAGGTGATCCATATCATAGGCGGCCAAATCCGCACCGGTCACCGTGACGCGATACATGTGGCGCACAAACGCGGCATAGGCGGCGCGGTAATCAGAGTAATCCGCCCGCACCCAGACCGATGCTTTGTCCGCCACGCCGCCTGGTGCGGCCAACATCACTACATTGGCTGTCGAGCGGCGGTTCAATCCGCCCGCTGCAAGGCCGACATCGTTAAACTCGTCCAAAACTGTGGTTAATCCGGCCAAAGCGGTGACATCGTCAACCTCGACCAAGGGCGGGAATATGTCGCGCACAAAGGCGTTTATCAGCGCGGTGGTGCGGGATTGGATGATGGTTGCAAGGGTCATTTCAACTCTCCTGAAAATTACATGGTCAAAAGGGGACAGAGCAAGGCATAGTGCAAAAAAGGCTGGCCAAAATAATGCCGCAGTTAACGGATATCTGGACAAGATACCTTGAAAGGATCGATCTGACAAATGCGCCTTGCCCTGACCGCCGTAGTGTTTTTATTGACCGGACTATCCTGTGCAAGCGCTGACGAATCTCCGTTGTTCAGCCTGCAGACGGGCGATGCGGGCAAGGGCTGGAACGCGGTTGGGCGGCTCAATCTGGGCACGCACGGGTTTTGCACCGGCACTCTGATTGCGCCGCAACTGGTGCTGACGGCGGCGCATTGTTTATATGACAAATCCACCGGTGCGCGGATGCAAGACACCGATATCGAATTTCTGGCCGGCTGGCGCAATGGCCGTGCCGAAGCTTACCGCGGCGTGGTACGCGCCGTGGCACATCCCGATTACATCTACGCGGGTGTAGACAGTCTTGACCGGGTGGCGTTTGATCTGGCCTTGCTGCAATTGGATCAACCCATTCGCCTGCCGTCCGTCAAACCATTTGAAACCGCAGCACGACCATCCCGCGGCGATCAGGTGGGCGTGGTGTCATACGCCCAGGATCGCGCCGAAGCGCCGTCGTTGCAACAGGTCTGCCATGTGCTGGATCAATCCCCCGACGTTTTGGTGCTGTCATGCGATGTTGATTTCGGATCCTCGGGCGCACCGGTTTTTGTGATCAAGGATGGTGTGGCGCGCATCGTTTCGGTTGTTTCCGCCAAGGCAGATGTCGAAGGCGAAAAAGTGGCCCTCGGCACCGCGCTGGACGGCCCGCTTGAGGTGTTGCGTGCCGAAATGGCCAAGGGCGATCGGGTGACATCGTTGCGCGGCGGCACTGTTCGGGTGTTGTCTGGCGGCACGGGTGGCGGGGCAAAGTTTATCAAGCCGTAGATGGTCGTCGTCGCGCGACAGTCGGCAAATGACGGGGTCTTGAAAGCCCATATTTCCATTCCCAAGTAAGTCTGGCCAAGGAATGCCGCAATCGGGTTCCGGGCGTTAACCCGCCTGTCCCGCTTGGGAAGGCCCAGACATCGCTTGAAAGAGGATGATATGCGCAGTTTTGATTTCGCCCCGCTGTACCGTGCCACCGTTGGTTTTGACCGCATCGCCGATCTGATGGATCGCGCGCTGACCGCAGACGTGGCCCACCCCACCTATCCGCCCTATAACATTGAAAAGACAGGGACGGATGCCTATCGCATCTCTGTCGCCGTGGCCGGGTTCACCCCTGATGAGCTGACGGTTGAGGTAAAGGACGGCGCGCTGCACGTCACCGCCCGCAAGGCGCCCGACGCCGATGCCAAAACCTATCTGCACCGTGGCATTGCGACCCGCGCGTTTGAGCGGCGCTTTGCGCTGGCCGATCATGTCCGCGTCACCGGGGCCGACCACGCCCATGGCATGCTGCATATCGACCTTGCGCGCGAAACCCCCGAGGCGCTGAAACCCCGCCGGATTGAGATTGGCCGCGTGGCGGATGTGGATGGCAATACGGTTGAGGCAAAGGCCGTGGACACCGTTACGGTTTAATCCGTATTGAAAGTAACATCCGGCGCGCAGGGCCCTCCTGCGCGCCGTTTTACGTTTTACGTGAGATTCGCGAAAACTGATCTCTTTTCATGGCCGCCACTGGGGGTTTTGCACCCCCAGACCCCCGCAGGATATTTTTGCCAATGCGAAAGACAATTTTAGCTAAATTGTAGCAGACCCTTCAAGCCGGACCTGATCACTGCGCAGACAATCCTTTGGCCATCCGCATCAGATTAACCGCCTCAATCCGATACCCGAATTCATCGGCCCCCCGCGCGGCCAACGCCTGATCAATCGCCTGATCCCAGCCCCAATCGCCCAGGTATTTCGCGCCCGACAACAGTTGCCCAAAGCCCGCAATTGCCACCGCAAAACGGGCATCATCCGACAGTTGCCCGTCCCCGGCACGAATTGCGGTTTCCTGCAGCGTGCTGTCAGTGGCTCCTGGTGCCACCGAACGTAGCCGCAAAAAGCCTAACTCGGCGCCGTTTTCAACAGGGGTGGCAGAGCTGCCATAGCGCAGCGGATCGTTCAAAAGCGTCGGGCTGCCCGGTGCGGTGATCTCGTATATCGCCGTCACCGATGTGCCAGCACCAATGTCGCCCGCATCGACCTTGCCGTTGTTGAAATCCTCGCGGTTCAGCGCGCGGGTCTCATAGCCGATCAGACGGTATTCGGCCACTTGCGCCGGGTTCCATTCCACCTGAATTTTCACATTGTTCGCAATCGGATAAAGCGCTCCTGTCAGTTGATCCACCAGCACTTTGCGCGCCTCGTTCAGCGTGTCGATATAGGCCGCCTGCCCGTTGCCGTTCTGCGCCAACGCCTGCATGGTGGCATCATCCAGATTGCGGCGCCCAAAGCCCAGCACCGACAGATAGGTGCCCGATTTGCGTTTCCCGGCGATGTAGGTTTTCAATGCCTCGGGGTCGTCAATTCCCACATTGAAATCGCCGTCGGTCGCCAGCAGCACGCGCGAAACCTCACCATCCTGCGCCATTGTTGCGGCAACCTGATAGGCCAGCTCCAGCCCTTTAGCCCCGGCGGTGGACCCACCCGCAGCCAGATTGTCCAGCGCCGCCATAATGCTGGCCTGATCGGTGGCCATCGTGGGGGCCAGAACCTGCCCCGCAGACCCGGCATAGGCCACAATCGCCACCTGATCACGCGGGTGCAACTGCGTCAGCATCAGCGCCAAGGATTGTTTCAACAGCGGCAGCTTGTTCGGCTCGTCCATGCTGCCAGATGTGTCGATCAAGAACACCAGGTTCAGGGCTGGGCGGTTGGCAATTGCGGGCATCTCGCCCTGAATACCGATATGCACCAGCCGGGTGTTGGGGTTCCACGGCGTTGGCATCACCGTGATCGAAGGGAGAAAGGCCTGATCGCCGTCGGGGGCGGCATAGGCATAGGGGAAGTAATTCACCATTTCCTCAACCCGGACCGACGCCGGATCGGGCAGAAAACCCGCATTCAGCGAGGAGCGCACGATGGAATAAGACGCGGTATCAACGTCAATGGAAAAGGTGGAAACCGGTTCTTCGGCGGTGATCTTGACGGGGTTTACCGGAGCGGTTGCAAAGGCTTCGGTGTTTTCCAAAGGCGGCGCGGCCATATCGGCCGGGGCGGGCATCGGAGCTTCAGTCATATCGGCCATGGTTTCGGTTTCAGACATCGCCAAAGGCCCCGCCTCGGTCATCACCGTGGTCGCTGTACGCTTGCGTTCGAGCACGCGGCTGCTGTCATTCGGCACAGCTTCTGCTAATCGACCATTATCAGCTTCGACGTCGTCTGTAACAAGCCCCATACGGGCGACCCCTTTGATGCAAAAGCCTTTGCAAGTCGGATCCTGAGCATCAATCGCAGCTTTGTCTTTGACGATTCCGTCCAAAGCCGCCCCCGGAGCCAGCTCGGCCTTTGGCATCTGCTCAACAGTTGGCTCTGGCAGCGGGGCCACACCATCCTGTTGCGTCACTTCCGCGGGGGCAGTGGGCGCTTTGGCCGGCGCCGTCGCGGCAACCTGATCCGTCACCACCGTATCATTGGAAACAGTGCCTTCCGGCAGGGGATCGCTGTCGACAATCGGCGCGTTCTGAACAGGCCCGTCGGTCAGCACGCCGGGCAAAGTGGCTTCGCTCAACGGGCCGGTGTTGATCAATGGCAACACAACAAAAATCCCAAGGCACAGCGCCGCCACAGACGTGGACGCCGCCAGCAGCGGTTTGGTTTTAAGGGCTTTGAACATGGTAAATACTCCCATCCTGAATCCCGCCTTCACAGGGCGGTCTTCATTGGGACGCAAGTCAGCGGTCGATCCTTGGAGACGGTCAAAATTTTCCATGGCAAGACGCATCGCTGCGGCCTTTGCATCGCCATCGGGTGCCGGGACGCGACGCAACGCGGCTTTCAGGGGATCAAGGGGGTCGGGTTTCTCATCCATCATGCTGCCTCCTCGGCGGCCATGGCGCGCAGGCGCTTTTTTACGTCTGACATCCGCCAGGCAATCGTGCCTTCGGACACCCCCAGCACCGACCCCGCCTCGGCTTGGGTCATCTCTTCGCCCAAAACCAAGGCGACGGTATCGCGCAACTCGGGCGACAACCGGATCATCGCGGTGGTCAGCCAATCCTGCGCTTCGGCCTGCACCGCAATCTCGTCCTGTCGCGCGGTTTCCCAATCCCCCCACCCCGCCGATGCGCGGGCGCGGGTGGCCTGCCGTCTGCGCAGATCATGGGCCGCATTTACCACAACCCGGTAAAGCCAGGTGGTAAACCGCGCCTCTCCCCGCCAGTTGCGCAGTTTGGCGGGCAGGGCGGCACAGATGTCTTGCGCCATATCCTGCGCCTCTGCCCGTGCGCCGGTCAGCCGATACGCCAGCCCATAAATCCGGTCATAATGCCGCTGCACCAACACTGCAAACGCGTCGCGATCACCGCCAGCGGCGGCCATGGCCAAGGTTTCATCGGGCGTTTCCATCAGCATGACACTAAGTCAGACGCAGAGGCCTGAGCAATCCTTGATGGACGGCACAAATAAATTGCGCGCGCCAAAATGAATTGGCGCGCGCGATCAAGATCAAGCAAACAGGGATCAGTAAATCAACCCGTCATAAACCCCAAATGCCCCGGCGGTAGACCGCAGATCGCGGCCCTGACCTTGGTCATTGGCATAGGCGGTCACGGCGGAATAGGTGCCCGGCCCGAACGATCCGTCAATGCCGCCGCGATAGTATCCATAGGCTGACAGGCGCTTTTGGATCAGCAGGCGTTCGCGGGTGGAATAGCTGTTAAAGGCCTGCGCGGCGGCGGTGCGATAGATACTGGTCTGCACGCGCGGGGCCACATAAACGGGCTGCGGCACCGGATCGGCATAGACGGGCTGATAGCGCCGATTCGGTTTGGTCTCCCGGATGATGCCCTGCACCAACAGCGTGGCGGCGATGCCTTTGACAAAATTCTGCTCGTTCTCACCCCAAGCCAAGGCGGGGGTAACAGGGGTGGCCGCAATGGCAAGGGCGGTCAATGAGGCGATAGCGGTGCGTTTGAATGCTGGCAGCATGTCGTGTCCTTTCAAAAGGGGCCAAAGGGATCGCAGTGATCCGGTTGGCGAATGAAACGAACATGGGGCCAAGTGCGATGCTAAGCAAAATCGCGCGGTTGATATCGGATAACCAAAATACCCTGGCACATAGTTAAGGGGGGAAGGCAGGGCGCAAACCCCGCCTAAACCCTTTATTTGATACGAAAATCGAAGTGTTTCCGAACGTTTTCCTCGATCTTCCAGACGCCTTTGAAGGTGGGATCCACCACAAAGGAATCACCCGCCTTTACCGTCACCGGCACGCCGCCATCGGGGGTAATGGTGATCCGGCCCGCAATCAGCACGACATATTCATAGGCAGTATAGGTGGCGTGATAACTGCCAACCGTACATTCCCAGATGCCAGAAACCATGTCACCCGCCGCAGATGTGTGCAGCGCCCATGTTTTCATTGACGGGCTGCCTTCGGTCACAACCCAGCCATCCAGATCGGAGGTTGACGGATCAAGACCTTGGGTTGCGGGCAATTTGATGACGGTTTGCATGGGATATCCTTTTTTAATGTCGCAGTCAGCGTGCATCAGGTTTGTGCCGATGTCGAACCCATCCGCGACATTCGCCTTAGTGACGGCGACTTAGGGCCGCCAGTCTGCCAGACACTGCGCCAGCCGCGCCAGCCCCTTGTCCAGTTGCACCGCCGCCCCGCCGCCCACCCCCAGACGGATGTGATGGGGATGATCATAGGCGGTGCCCGGCAAAACAAAAGTACGATAAGGCGCGGTCAACAAACGGCGTGCCAACGGGTCTGCCGCAATGCCCTCAAGCCGCGCCAGCCCGATCAGCCCGGCTTGGGGTTTGACCCAACTCAGACGGGGTTGGGCTGTGATAAACGCATCCAGTTGCGCCAGAGTGATCTGTGCCTCATCGCGCGCGCGGGTCAGGCTTTGCAACAACCGCTCCGGCCGCAGGGCGATTTCCGCGATATGTTCGCCCAGAATATTCATAATCTCGGAGGCATTTTCGCGCAGGATAACCGCATCGCGGATCATGCCCGCATCTTGGCAAATCATCCACCCTGTGCGCAGCCCCTGCAGGCCCAGCGCCTTGGACACCGACCCCGTGGTTATTCCGCGTCGATACAGCCCGGCAATCGATGGCGGGCGTGGGCCATCCCATTCCAGCCCCGCATAAACCTCATCCACCAACAGCCACGCATCCACCCTGTCTGCGATCTCGGCAATTGCCCGCAGATCATCGGCAGACATCAATGCGCCGGTGGGGTTGTTGGGGTTGGACAGAAAAATCAGCTTGGTGTTTGGCGTTACCACGGCGGCCAGATCGGCAGGGTCCAGCCGCCAGTTATTCCCCTCGTGTCGCCGCACCAGCCGCAGATCGGCCCCAGCGGCCCGCGCCAATACTCCCGCTTGCGGCCAGCCCGGAGTTTCCGTCACGATCTGATCACCGGGGGCTAACAGCTGCCGCAGCGCCAGATAGTTCGCCTCGGCGGCCCCTGCCGTGATCAACACATCATCGGGGTTACAGATACCGCTCAGCCCTGCTTGCGCGATCACCCGCGCGCGCAAGTCCGGCAGGCCGAGAAAGCTGCGGCCATTCCAGTCCAAGGCCATATCCGGATCAAGATCAAGATCAGCCAGAAAGTCCGACAGTCGCGGCGGGGTCGACAGCGAGAAACCAAGGATGCACTCCGGGGTGGCATTTGTGGTTTCCAGCAGATATTCGAACAGTTTGTGAATCTCGACTTTCATCGCAAAACCGAATTTCCGCGATGCAACGCAGAAAATTTTTCGCCGGAAATTTTTCGCGTCCGCTGATCAGCGCACATCGCGGCCCTGATTCAAAATGATCACATTCCCCGAACAGATATCCCCCGCAGACGATACCAAAAATCCCACCCAATCGGCAATCTGCGCGGGCTGCATCGCAGCCCCGTGCGGCATCGCCGATATGGCACGCGCCAGCACATCGGCCGTCAGCACATCGAACAGCGGCGTTTCGGTCATCGCAGGCGCGAGTGAGTTCACCGCAATTTTATCCCGCGCATACCGCCGCGCCAAATCCTTTGTCAGCGTGTCCATCGCCGCCTTGGACGCCCGATAATGCGGCGGATCAAACACGTCGAAATTATACGCCCCGTTGGACGAGATGTTGACGATCTTGCGCACCCCTGCCCGCCCCGCCATCGCCTTGACTGCCCCTTGGCAGCAGTGAAACGCAGACCCAAAGTTAACCGCCATCTGCTGGTCAAGCTCTGCCGCCGAAATGTTGGGGAAATCCGACATAAAACAGGTGCCCGCATTGTTTACCAACACATCCACCCCGCCGTGCAGCCCGGTCAGGCGATCAAACAAACCGGTAATCGCGACAGCATCCGTCAGATCAACCGCCTCGGCACTGAAGTTGGCCAAAACTGCGGCCATTGCCTGCACTGCGCTGGCATCAATATCCACCCCCACCACATGGCAGCCATCCGCCAGCAACCGCGCGACAATCGCCCGCCCCATGCCACCCGCGGCCCCTGTGACCACGGCAATACGGCGATCTGTGTCTGGCATTGGCATCATCTCCACAACTGCGCTTTTGAGTTGACCATAAAAAGAAGCAGCCTTCCATGCACTCCGAACGCGTCATGGATGATTTTTGTTTGTTCAGTCCAACTTGGAATCAAACCGCGCCCAGACCAAGGCCCAGCGCGGTCAGCCGATATTCCACCTTTGACGTCACCACCGGCGACACAGGAAATCCTGGTCCAGCGTGTCCACCTCTTGCGCGCCGCCGAAGCTGAAGGGCGCTTTGGCGACGTGTTTTCGCTTATCAATGGGCCGTCTTAGTCCAATCCGGTCTTATCCTGTGTCGGACAGCTTTTGCGCCCCTCACCCTTGAACCCTGACTCTTGCGCCATGATATGGTGCAAGAGTTACCGGAGAAAAAGCTTGGAACGCATCACCCTGCCCGAACGTCCCGATTGGCGGGCAGAAGCCGATCGACTTGGGTTCACGTTCGCCGATATGTACGGCGTGCCCTATTGGGACGAAACCTCGGCCTACAGCTTTACCCTGCGCGAGATCGAGGATGATATTGAAGATCCTTGCACCGCCCTGCACGCCATGTGCCGCGAGGCAGTCGGCAAAATCATCGGATCTGAACAGCTGATGGCCCGGATGGGCATCCCCGACGCGCATTGGGATCTGGTTGCCAACAGTTGGCGCGATGGCGATCCTGAACTTTATGGCCGCTTTGATCTGGCCTATGATGGCGCTGGCCCCGCGAAAATGCTGGAATACAACGCCGACACCCCGACCGCCCTATATGAAAGCGCGTCGTTCCAATGGCTGTGGTTTGAACAACAGCAGGCCACCCGCGTGTTGCCCGCGCAAACCGACCAATTCAACGGCATTCATGAGGCATTGGTTGCCCGATTTGCCGCGATCTTTCCACCCAAAACCAACGTGCATTTCGCCGCCATTGCGGATGCCCCCGAAGATTACGCCACCGTCGAAGCCTTGGCTTGGGCGGCGCGGGAGGCGGGGCTTTACGCGCAATACACCGATCTGGAAAAAATCGGCCTGTCAGACCGGGGCCAGCTCACCGATGCTGAAGATCGCGTCATCGGGGCGTTGTTCAAGCTTTACCCTTGGGAAGACCTGCTGCGTGATCCGTTCGCAGATGCCATTTCTGGCGCGCAATGTCGCTTTATCGAACCGCCATGGAAGGCGCTGCTGTCGAACAAAGCCATCCTTCCCGTGCTGTGGGAAATGTTCGAAGGCCATCCCAACCTGCTGCCCAGCTTTTTCGCGACGGATGTCGCAACCCATCCCAACGCCACAGCCCAACTTGCCAGGGGCCATGTGATCAAGCCAATTTTTTCGCGCGAAGGTGCCTCTGTTACCATCGTAGAAAATGGCGTGATCACCGACGCCGCCACCGACAAAACCTATGACGATCACCCGATGATCGTGCAGGCCTATCACCCGCTGCCGGTGATGGCGGGCATGCGTCCGGTGATTGGCGCATGGATTGTGGGCGAGGTTTGTGTTGGTATGGGGCTGCGGGAAGACGCCAGCCGCATCACCCAGGACCTGTCCCGGTTCAAACCCCATTTCATCGAAGGCTAAACCCGTTGCCAACACCCCCCAGAAACGATCCCGCAGCGCCGCCCTGTTCATCTTGGGCGCGTCGGCCTTTGCCCTTGCAGGCTGCCAGGAAGAAAAAACCGAAGCCGCCGCGTTTCCGGATGAAGCCAGCTGTCTGGCCGCCGCCAGCCCCGGTGGCTGGTTCACAGAAAAAGACTGCAACACCGCCTTCGCCGAGGCCAAAGCCCTGCACGACGAAACCGCCCCGCGCTATGACAGCCAACAAGTCTGTGAGGCGGAACACGGTGTTGGGGCTTGCGGAGCGGACAGTATTTCGGGCGGTGGCTCGGGCACCGGCATCTTTATGCCGCTGTTCATGGGCTATATGATCGGTCAGGCCCTCAGCGGCGGACGTGTGATGGCGCAACCCGTCGTTCGCAGCAGCGGCGGCGGGTTCGCCACTCCGGATGGCGGCACAAAAATTGGCAATTTGAATTCAGGCGGACAAATTGCACCCTCGGCGTTTCAAAAGGCCACCGTCACCAAGGGCCTGCCCCCGATGACCAAAGCCATGGTCGCCCAACGCGGTGGATTTGGCAAATCGGGTGGCATGCGCACGGGGGGGTGAACGGGGCGTGCAATACAAAACGAGGACCGAAGCCCCCGTTTTGTCCCGTCTTTGCTGCCCTCAGATCGACAGACAAATATACTTCAGTTCCATATAGTCGTCGATCCCGTGGTGGCTGCCTTCGCGCCCCAAACCAGATTGCTTGACCCCGCCAAACGGGGCCATTTCATTGGAAATCAGCCCGGTGTTGACCCCCACCATGCCATATTCCAACTGTTCCTGCACGCGCGTGATGCGGCCAATATCGCGGGCGTAGAAATAGCTGGCCAAACCGTAAATGGTGTCATTGGCGCGGCGAATGACTTCCTCTTCGGTGTCGAATTTGAACAATGGTGCCAAGGGACCGAAGGTTTCCTCATTGGCCACCAACATGTCGGGCGTCACCCCCGTCACCACTGTCGGCTGAAAGAATGTGCCGCCCAATGCATGCCGTTTGCCGCCCGTCACAATCTTGCCGCCACCCGCCAGAACGTCCGCGATATGTTCCTCGACCTTTTCCACCGCATCCATGTTGATCAGCGGCCCCGTGGTGGTGCCCGCTTTCAACCCATCGCCAATCGACAGCTTGGCCACCGCAACTGCCAGCTTGGCGGCAAACGCGTCATATACCCCGGCCTGCACGTAAATCCGGTTGGCACACACGCAGGTCTGGCCGTTGTTGCGGAACTTGGAAATCATAGCACCTTCAACCGCCGCGTCCAGATCGGCATCGTCAAACACGATAAACGGCGCGTTGCCGCCCAATTCCATGCTGCATTTCAAAACCTGATCCGCCGCCTGCCGCAGCAAAATCCGCCCGACTTCGGTGGACCCGGTGAAGGTCAGCTTGCGAATGGCCGGGTTTTCGCAAAACTCTTTGCCAATTTCCGATGACCGCTTTGATGTGATCACCGAAAACACGCCCGCAGGCACCCCCGCCCGTTCGGCCAACACCGCCAATGCAATCGCCGACAACGGCGTTTCCGCCGCAGGCCGCGCCACAAACCCGCAACCCGCCGCCAGCGCAGGTGCCACCTTGCGCGCGATCATCGCGTTCGGGAAATTCCACGGCGTGATCGAGGCGCAGACGCCAATCGGTTGCTTGATCACCGAAATCCGCTTGTCACGCATATGGCCCGGAATAATCTCACCATAGGTGCGCTTGGCCTCTTCGCCGAACCATTCGATATAGGCCGAACCATAAGCAATCTCACCCTTGGCCTCGGCCAGCGGTTTGCCCATCTCGGCGGTCAGAATGGCGGCCAGATCATCTTGCGCTGCCATGCACAGATCGAACCACTTGCGCATGACGGCTGCACGTTCCTTGCCCGTCCGCGCGGCCCAGTCACGCCGTGCAACATCGGCCGCCGCAATCGCGCGGGCCGCATCGGCACGGGTCAGATCGGGCACAAGGGCAATCACATCGCCGCGCGCGGGATTGGTCACCGCAAACGTCGCGCCATCGGCGGCATCAATCCATTCGCCCGCCACATAGGCCTTGTTTGGCAACAGTCCGGGATCTTTCAGAATGGAACGCAAATCAGTGACGGAATCAAGCATGGGGGCCTCCTAATGTGCTGTGGCCCCTGCATTGCATAGGCACTTGGAAAAAGTCCAGTTCTGGTGCAGCCTGTGGGCAATATTTTGATCAAACCTTCAGGACTGCGATGGATTACGACCTTGCCTATGCCAACGGTGCCTTCATTGCGGGGGCCGAAGAGTATCCCCCGCGCTGGCAACAGGCCGCTGAACAGTTTCGCGCCCGGCTTGGGCCCCGCGCGCAGCTGGGCTTGCCCTACGGCCCAACCGATCGCAACCGCTTTGATCTGTTCCTGCCCCCCTCAGCCCCGCGCGGACTGATGGTCTTTATCCATGGTGGCTATTGGCTGGCCTTTGGCCGCGAAAGCTGGTCGCATCTGGCGGCAGGTGCGGTGGCGCGAGGCTGGGCGGTGGCGATGCCGTCCTATACTTTGGCCCCAATGGCCCGGATCAGCCAAATGACTGCCGAGATTGCCGGGGCCGTGATGGCAGCATCCGCGCGGATCCCCGGACCGGTGGTGATAACCGGCCATTCGGCGGGCGGTCATCTTGCCGCACGCATGGGCTGCAGCGATATCGCCCTGCCGGTCGTGCGCAGGATCGTTCCCATCTCACCGCTGGCCGATCTATGGCCCATCATGCAGACCAAAATGAACGAAAACCTGCGCCTGACAGAGGCAGAGGTTGCCGCAGAAAGCCCGGCAAACCATGGCCGCAATGCCACCTGCGCCGCCCATATCTGGGTCGGTGGCCAAGAACGCCCCAGCTTCCTGTGGCAAGCCCGCCTGCTGTCACAACACTGGGCCTGCCCCTGGACAGTCGCGCCAAACCGTCACCATTTCGATGTGATAGACGATCTCGCTGACCCAACTTCGGCCCTCACTCTGGCCTGCCTCGACGGGCTGTGATCCAAACACATTCACTTTGGCGAAAATACTTTCGGGGGTGAGCGCGCCTGCGCGCGAGGGGGCAGACAGCCCCCTGTCTTCAAAATTTTTATCTAAAAATTTTCGCCCGCCACTCAGCCGTTGGCATGCATCCGCTCAATATACGCCCGCATCTCTTCGGCCTCATGGCGCGCATCGCGCAGGCCTTCCATTGCTGCGCGCAATTCGGCTTCGGTTTGCGCGATCTGGTTCATCAACTCGGCCTCGCGCTGTTCCAGATAGATGATCGCCTGATCCCGCACCTCTTCCGCTTCGTGCAGCGATTGCGCCAGCTTGTCCATTTCCCCCATATCGCCGCCTGCGACACGGGTAAAACGGTGCATAAGCCAATAGGTGAACCAGCCCAGAGTAAAGGCAAGCAACAAGATGATTGCCGTGGCAACGATAAATTCCGTGCGGTTCATGGGCGCTTTCTGCTTTCGGTCATCTGCTTGTGGCCGGA
>JAYUHO010000009.1:0-7447 GCA_043766915.1 Cypionkella sp. | reverse complement strand
GCCCCCCGGTTGCCCGCGGCCAGCTTTGCCCCATCGGTGCGGCATTCGACATGGCCGCCCTGCCCCTCGATCAAGGCTTTCAGGGCATAAGCCGCCTCGACCGGAGCCAGATCACCGACCAGTCCCGCAACCTTTCGGACCTTCATCGCGGCAGTGGCGGCCAGCAAGGCCTCGCCCCAGCCCGCCTTACGCAAACGGCCGTTTTCGCGGATATAGGGCGTGTCCAACCGCTGACGGCGCAACCCGTCCCAGACGAACCGGGTCTTGTCGGAAATCCATTCCTCATTCACCCCGTCATGGTTGCGCGGAATGATCCGCATCACTTCGCGGCCCTTGGTATCAATCCGGATGTTGCTGCCCAGCGCGTCCATCACGTCGATGGATTCAGTTTTCGACAGCTCCCAAGGCCGCGCAGTGAAGGCATATGGCTTGCTGGTCAGCGCGCCAACGGGGCACAGATCAATGATATTGCCCTGCAGGTTGCTGTCCAGCGTGGCGTTCAGATAGCTGGTGATTTCGCTGTCTTCACCCCGACCCGTCTGGCCCATCTGGGTGATACCCGCGACTTCCGACGTAAAGCGCACACAGCGGGTGCATGAAATACAGCGCGTCATCTTGGTGGCCACCAACGGCCCAAGGTTCAGATCCTCGGACGCGCGCTTGGGTTCGCGGTAGCGGCTGAAATCAACGCCAAACGCCATCGCCTGATCTTGCAAATCACACTCGCCGCCCTGATCGCAAATCGGGCAATCCAAGGGATGGTTGATCAGCAGAAATTCCATCACGCCTTCGCGGGCGCGTTTCACCATCGGCGAGGTGGTTTTCACCAAGGGGGCCTGGCCTTCGGGACCGGGGCGCAAATCCTTGACCTGCATCGCACAAGATGCCGCAGGTTTCGGCGGGCCGCCCACAACCTCAACCAGACACATCCGGCAGTTGCCCGCGATGGTCAGCCGTTCATGGTAGCAAAACCGCGGAATTTCCACACCCGCCACTTCGGCCGCCTGAATGATGGTCATATTGCCATCAACTTCAACCTCGATACCGTCGATGCTGATTTTCTTGAGGTTGGTCATGGTTGGCTGCCCCGCTTCGATACAAACATTAAAGTCTGGACCATCATTCTACGCTCCCGCAGTTCCAACTCGAGTATGGCGGGGTGCTTTTGTGGTCACTTTTTCCAGCACAACGATGGAATCATAGATGTGAAGCGCACCTAATTTCCCCGCTGTTGCGGCAATACTTTGGCCGTGGGGATGATACCAGTGATGAATATCATCCACCCACTGCTTTACGACCTTCATAAAGTTGTTTGGCGAAAAGCGCCCGCCATCATACTTGCGCCAATAGGCGGTATGAAGATCTTCGATCATATACAAGCCATTTTCCGAAAGAAGCGGGAACAGCGTATCAAGACTAGCCCGAATATGGCGGCCAACATGGCTTCCGTCATCTAGAATCAAATCCACACCACCCATTTCGGCCACAACACGACGCAAAAATTCAACATCAGCCTGAGAGCCGATCCGAACCGATGCATCTTGACCATCATAAACCGCGCAACCCGGATCTATGTCGATGCCAAAAATTATGGCGTCAGCACCAAGATAATTGCGCCACAGCCTTAGGGAACCCCCTTTTGACACACCAATTTCAAGCATCTTGACCGGGGTGCCAACGAAGCGTTTGAAATACAGGTCATAGATTGGCAAATAGTGATGCCATTTATGAACAATAGAGCCGGTGTTAGACCAGAACAGATCTTCTATCTCTGAAACTGGACCTACGCTGTCTGGGCGTCCGGCTTGATCGCTATACCGCCGCGTAATCCGCCTGCCGCCCTTGGGGCGCAGCTTCCATTTGGCCAGATACGTCGATAATTTTTCCACTGACTTTACTCCGCCGCCATTTGTTTGCATTGGTGCGACTTCCAAGCCTGCGCTTCTTTCAGATATTTCCAGCCAAACGCGTGGTCCGTATCGCCGTTTGCGCGGGCATGTTCAAGCCGTTCCAGCGCCTCGGCCAGCGTTGGTGTGTGGCCAACCGGCACCCACCACATGACGAAGTGCATGGCACCCAGCACTTCGAACCATTCCTGACGACGGTCGTAAAATTGGCGGTGTACGGTGTTCCAGACAAACGCCTCAAGCGTTTCGACATTTTCCCAAACCGTCAGGTTCGACACATACTGCGCATCGCCGTCGATCTTGGCGTCGGTGTTGCCAGTTCCCGGCTCGCCCGACCCTTCCATCATCCACACGAACCCCGGCATGCGTTTACCCATGCCGTTGATCCGGTCCAGTGCGTTCATAAACTCCGCCACGCGCGGATCATCCGTGGGGGCCAACAGGCGCCCCACGTTCAATTCGGCAAGGTGAAATCCCGGGGGTTGGCTCATTTCCACGACCGCAGCAAACTGCCCGCCAGCGTGCCTTTTTCAATTTCGGCCCGACCCACGGTGCAATAGGTTTCCGCATCCCCCTCAACCGCACCCGCCTGTTTCAGATAGGCCGCCGCAGCCGCTCTGATCCGGGCTTTTTCAGTTTTGTCTATCAAAAACGCCTTCACTTCGGCTTCGGAATAGCCTTGACCGCGCGCGTAATCTTCCAGTGCGTTCAACTCTCCCAGCACCACGAACATCTTTGCGGAAATCGACGGACAGGTTTTGCGGATGGTATCGCCCACCTGCCCCGCGATCAGGGTGGAATTGATCCGCGCCTCTTTGTTCAATGGCGTTTGTGCCATGGCAGGCACGGCGAGCAAGGCGGCAACACATACACTTAGGATCAGTTTCGACATTTTACTCTCCAGAACGTTGACTGGACGCATTATGGCGGGGATGCCGCGTGATATACCATAACGGCGCGCGCAATTTGGCGTGACATCGCCTAACGGGGTGGCACATCTCGGCCTGGCGGTGATCATGCGCACCCCCCTTTGAACTGCCACGTCCCGCCAACATAGTGCCCAAACGCCTGACGGCTGACGCGCGATCCACGGCTGGCGCAGAACTGATCGGCCACCCGCTTGGCCACCAATCCCTCGGCGTTGCCCAACGCCCCACCATCCCGCGTGATCGTCAACAGCGCCCCACCCGCCACAGGTTCCAGATCGGCAATATAACTGATGCCGCCCTGATCAATCGCCACAGGCCCACTGGCGGCCAGCGGCATCGGCCGAAAAACCGGAGCGCTGCAAGCGGAAAGCAGGGTCAGAGTGATCACAGCGGCTCCTTTCATCGGATTACCTGAACACGTCGTCATCGGTTTTTGGAAACCAGTCTTTTGCCAGCAAGACAATCAACGGGCTAAGGTGGAACGTCATACCTATCAGCGTCGCGACGACAAAATAGCCAAGATCGCCCAACGCCATCCCAATGATGGCCATACTCATCACGGTAGAAACCACGCCCCCGACAATCGGCAAGAACGTCACCGCCAAAATACCACCGCGCAGGCCCGCCTTGCGAAACAACGCCCAGCATAGGGCCGTCATAACAATCGGCCCGATCCATCCGATGATCGAATAGCCGATCATTCCGCCGCCATCGCCCCCATGCGCCCGGTTTTCTTCGCCTTTATCCGGTCCTCAATTTCCTCGCGGAAATGGCGCACAAGCCCCTGAATGGGCCAAGCCGCCGCATCGCCCAGCGCGCAGATGGTGTGGCCTTCGACCTGCTTGGTCACCGACAGCAGCATGTCAATCTCTTCAACTTCTGCCTCGCCGCGCACCAGACGGTCCATCACCCGCATCATCCAGCCGGTGCCTTCGCGGCAGGGCGTGCATTGGCCACAGCTTTCGTGCTTGTAGAACTTTGACAACCGCCAGATGGCTTTGATCACATCGGTGGATTGATCCATCACGATCACCGCCGCCGTGCCAAGGCCGGATTTTTGTTCGCGCAACCAGTCGAAATCCATGATCGCATCATCGCATTGCGCCGCGTTCAGCATTGGCACCGATGATCCGCCGGGGATCACCGCTTTGATATTCTTCCACCCACCGCGCACGCCGCCGCAATGCTCGTCCAGCAACTGGCGCAGGGAAATCGACATCGCTTCTTCAACCACACACGGGTTGTTCACATGGCCGGAAATCCCGAACAGCTTGGTGCCCGCATTGTTGGGCCGTCCGAAACTGGCAAACCAATCCGCGCCACGCCGCAAAATGGTCGGCACCACAGCGATGGATTCCACATTGTTCACGGTTGTGGGGCAGCCATAAAGGCCCGATCCTGCCGGGAACGGCGGCTTCATCCGGGGCATGCCTTTTTTACCCTCAAGGCTTTCCAGCAGCGCTGTTTCTTCGCCGCAGATATAGGCACCAGCGCCGTGGTGCAGGTAAATCTCAAAATCCCAACCGGATTTGGCGGCGTTTTTACCGACCAATCCTGCATCATAGCATTCGTCAATCGCCGCCTGCAGCGCCTCACGCTCACGGATATATTCACCGCGAATATAGATGTAACAGGCGTTGGCGTTCATCGCGAAACTGGCGATCAGACAGCCCTCGATCAGGGTATGCGGATCGTGGCGCATGATTTCGCGGTCTTTGCAGGTGCCGGGTTCGGATTCGTCGGCGTTCACCACCAGATACGACGGCCGCCCGTCTGACTGTTTGGGCATAAAAGACCATTTCAACCCCGTCGGAAACCCTGCCCCGCCGCGCCCACGCAGGCCCGATGCCTTCATCTGATCAATGATCGTATCACGCCCACGCGCGATGATCTCGGCTGTGCCCGCCCAATGGCCACGCTTTTTGGCCCCCGCAAGACTGCGGTCATGCATGCCGTAAAGGTTTGTAAAGATACGGTCTTTATCCTGAAGCATGATGCCCCTTCCTATTCCTGCATCTTACGCGCGACGCGCGCGCCAGATTTGATACGTCACCACCAGCGCCCAGATGAACCCTGCCCCCGCCGCCAGATCGACCAGCAAAGTATACTTCGCAGGCCAGCCATACTCTGCCCCGATCAGTTGCACCAACAGCCACAGCGCCATCGTGCCCGCCATCACCAAGGCCGCCCGCCGCGCCTGACGGGCCTGCTGCATCCGGGCTGGATCGGGGTTCGGAGCCATCGGGTTAATGATGCCCTGATGCGGCATCATCGGCGTGATCAGGCGGCGTCAATTCCACTCCGCCAGACCCCAGCAATGCGCCGAACACCCCAAAGACCATCGCACCCAGCACAAACGCCGCCGAGATGCCAACATCGCCCAACATCCGCGCCAACGCCGCCGCGATCAGCCCGGCAATCGCGGCCACCAACCAGCCCCCCGCCCAAGGCCCATCCAGGATTTCGTGCCCATCCTGATGCCCGTCCTGATGATCGTCCTGATGATCGTGCGAATGATCCATATAAGCCCCTAATACTCATTGCTTTTGGCGCGGATCAGGAAGGCAGGTATCCCGATCTCACCGATCAACCTGGCTTGCGCCACCCATTTATCGCGGCTGACCCGGCCCCTGAAGCCCTTCAGATTGCCATCCATCCAGGCAATTTCGGCAGCCCCCCACCCGGCGATCTGGTCAAAGTGGAAAATGCCCAAGCCATGACACAGCTTTTCTAAAACCGGGCCGATACCTTCAATCTTTTGCAGATCGTCCGCCACACCATTGCGCGCGGATGTCAGGCCTTTGGGCGCGGTGCCGCCTTCGGGTGTGGCCATCAAAGCCGCCGGGGCCTTGGCCTGTGGCGTTGCGGCAGGGGTTGCATTCGGCGCATTGCCGTCCACTGCAGGCTTGCCCTTGGACCGCGCGGGCGCTTCTTGCACCAAAACGCCTGTCGCATCGGCCACGGCGTTCTTGCCGGGTTTGGGTTCTTGTGGCGTGCCATGGGCCGGCGTTGCCGCTGCCGCTTTGCCCAGCCAAGGCGTGGTCAGCGGCACTTCGCTACCGTCAATGCGTTTCACCGTATCGCCCAGATCAACCGCCGCCTGCGCGCTGGCGTTATAGGGTTTGCGCCCCACTGCAAAGTCTTTCAGGCTGGTCAGCCCCGACAACGGCTCGGCAGCATAGCGACCATTCTGCGGGCCGGGAACCGGAACCTCGCCTTTGGAAAACCGCCCAATCAGGTCGCGCAATTTGGCAGGTGTCAGGTCTTCGTAGTAATCCTTGCCCATCTGTGCCATCGGCGCGTTGGCGCAGGCCCCCATGCATTCCACCTCTTCCCAGCTGAACTTGCCGTCGGCTGACAACTGATGCGCCTTATCCGCCACCAGTTCACGGCAGACAGCCACCAGATCTTCGGCCCCGCAAATCATGCACGATGTGGTGCCACAAATCTGGATATGCGCGACGGACCCAACGGGTTGCAGCTGAAACATGAAGTAAAACGTCGCCACTTCCAGACCGCGAATATAGGCCAGCCCCAGCATGGTTGACACATGTTCAATCGCCGGGCGGGAAAGCCAGCCTTCCTGTTCCTGCGCGCGCCACAACAGCGGAATGATCGCCGACGCCTGCCGCCCGGCGGGATATTTCGAGATTTGCCCTTCGGCCCAAGCAAGGTTTGCGGGCGTGAAGGCGAAGGAGGCGGGTTGGACGGGGTGGAGGCGGCGTAACATTTCTATGAGCCCTCAAAATCAGTCTTGCAAGCGTCGATCAGGAAAAACGAAAACCCTACAATCACACTAAGTGTTTCTGAATTGCAGCTGCCGTCCGCAACACACGCACGAGCCAATTTCTAAATTCCGTAGACGCCCTCCATTTCTTCAAACGCAAACTTCCGTGCTATAGGTCCGGCGACAATTCGAAAAAGCTGGATCTTTTGTCTATACCGCGTTGCTGACTTATTTAGGTCTGCCTCAAGAAAAACACGCTGATCTTTTGTAACCATAGATGTCGTTGCGGCCATTGCATCAACGTATGATGCTATTTCGGAACAGACCGAAGCCACCTCAAACTTGCTGCTTTGAGCAAGGATCGGTTGCGCAAGAAAAAATAAAGATAATACTGACGAAAAGACAATCCTCACCGGTCCACCTCACCAAACACAATATCCATCGTGCCGATGATAGCACTCACATCCGCCAACTGATGCCCTTTGCACATGAAATCAAGCGCTTGCAGGTGTAGGAAGCCGGGCGCGCGGATTTTGGCGCGGTAGGGTTTGTTGGTGCCGTCGGCCACAAGGTAGACGCCGAATTCGCCCTTCGGGGCCTCAACCGCCGCGTAAACCTCGCCAGCGGGGACGTGGAAACCTTCGGTGTACAGCTTGAAATGGTGGATCAGACTTTCCATCGAGGTTTTCATGTCCGACCGTTTCGGCGGGGTGATCTTGCCGCGTGCCAGAATGTCGGTCTTGCCCGCAGGCTCGCGCAGTTTGGCGACGGCCTGGCGGATGATCTTGGTCGACTCCTCCATCTCAGCCATGCGCACAAGATAGCGGACGTAGCAGTCGCCGTTCTTGCCGATGGCGATCTTGAAGTCGAATTCGTCATACAAC
>JAYUHO010000008.1:0-2813 GCA_043766915.1 Cypionkella sp. | reverse complement strand
TTTGAGATAATGCCGTTTCATCTGCTGTTGTGGAACAGTGTCAAAATCGCCGCAATATCTGTGGCAGGGCAGGTGCTGACCTGTTCGATGGCCGCGTTCATCTTTGCGGTGGTGCGGTTTCCGGGGCGCAATATTCTGTTCGTGCTGCTGCTGGTCACGCTGATGGTGCCCGGACAAGTCACTGTCATTCCGCAATTCATCATCTTCAAATGGTTGGGTCTATACGGCACCCAAGCGCCGCTTTACGCCCCGGCTTTCCTGGGCGGCGCGTTTGGTACGTTCCTGATGCGACAGTATTTTCAGACCATCCCGATCGAACTGGCCGAGGCAGCACGGATAGACGGCGCTTCACTGGCGCGGATTTTCTTTACCATCTACCTGCCGCTTTCGAAACCGGCACTGGCCGCGTTTGCAATCTTCGCATTCCTGTTTTCTTGGAACGACCTGTTCTCGGCCCTGATATACCTGCCGTCGGATGTGGAAAAAACCACGCTGACGGTTGGGTTGGCCCTGTTTCAAACCCAATACGGCGGACAGTGGACACTGATGATGGCCGCCTCGCTGATATCGGTGGCCCCGATCATCATCACGTTTTTTCTGGCACAACGCCACTTCATCCAAGGCATCGCGATGAGCGGGTTCAAATAACGCAAGGTCGGTTCAGGTTTGTCTGGTATCGGAAATCGCTGCCTCTCGCTGCGCTCGAACACGATTTCCGATGCCGTTGTTTCCATCAAAACCTAAGCCGCTTTGATCGCAGCCACCCTATGACTGTGGCCGCGTCTTTTTCGGGTCGTAATGCGACAGGCCGACGATCTGCGCGGGCAAACGCTTTTGCTGACCGTCCAGTTTGCCCACTTCCACCGCGGTATCCAGCCCTGCGTGGGCCACATCAACCCGCGCCAGCGCGATGTTTTTGCCCAAAATCGGTGACCGGGTCGAAGATGTCACCACTCCCACCTGCGCGCGACCGATATAGATGCCATCGCCGTGGCCCACATCTACCGCCGCGTCGATATCAAGCCCGACGAAACGGTGCATCGGATGGTCTTTGCGCCGGATCAAAGCATCGCGGCCAATGAAATCATCGGGTTTCGATTTCAACGGCACGGTAAAGCCGATGCCAGCCTCAAATGGATCGGTCTGATCGGTGAATTCGTATCCAGCGAAGATAAGCCCTGCTTCGATCCGCACCATATCCAACGCGGCAAGGCCCATGGGGCGCAGGCCAAGGTCTGCGCCCGCGGCCCAAACCGCATCCCAAACTTTGGCACAGTCTTTGGGATGGCAGAAGATTTCATACCCCAGCTCACCGGTATAGCCCGTGCGCGAAACCACGACGGGGGCCTCGGCAATTCGACCGATGGAAAAGCGGAACCAGCCCAGCTCTTCGGCGGTGGCTTGGGCGGGCGGTGTCCAGAAAATGCGCTTGAGAATTTCGCGTGAATTCGGACCCTGCACCGCAAGATTGTGCAACTGATCGGTTGATGACCGGATCATCACCTTCAGGCCCAGCTTTTCGGCCTGTTCGCGCAGCCAGATGCCGCCGAAATCTTCGCCGCCAATCCAGCGGAACTGATCACGCCCCAGACGGAACAGCGTGCCGTCGTCAATCATGCCGCCATGCGGATAGCACATTGCGGAATAAACCACCTGCCCCACCGCCAGCTTTTTGACATCCCGCGTCAGGCTGTATTGCAACAATGCCTCGGCATCCGGACCGGTGATTTCGAACTTGCGCAGGGGCGACAGATCAATCACTACGGCTTTTTGCCGACAAGCCCAGTATTCTTCGATTGCGCTGACGCCCGCGTAATCCTGAGGCAGCCAATAGCCGCGGTATTCCACAACGTTGCGCGTCAGGGCGGCGGTTTTTTCGCCAAACCCGGTGTCTTTGGTCATCTTGGTCGCTGCCTCCGGGGTGGCGCGGCTTGCGACCGCACGATGAAATTTTTCCGCACCTGAGTAGGTGCGCACGTGAATATCCGACAAATACCAGCCATTCGCGGGCGAGGTATCATCGGGGCAGGCGGACGACACACAGATCAGATCGGTCAGCGCGCGAAACAGCACATAATCACCGGGGCGCGACCATGGCTCGTCTGAAATCAACACCCCATGCGCATCACTCGCCGTGTTGAAAAACAGGTTGACCGCCATCCATCCGGCGCGTGGGGTAACGCCATGCTGGGCCAGCACGGTGTTGAAGTTATCGGAACAATTCACATGCCCCGGATAGCCGATATCGTCATAATATTTCGACGCGCAGGCCATGGCAAAGGCATCATGCCGCCCGACGGTATCTTGAACCACTTCTATCAGCGGCAAAAAATCCTGATCAAAGTATTTTGAATGCAGCCCGGGCATCGAATAGGCATGGCCCATCAAGGTACGTGAGGTGGTGACATCCAAAGCGTGTTCAATGCCCTTGTCCAGTTTTCGTGCGGAAAAACACTGAAAATCCGTGCACTGGCGGCCATCGACATCAATGATCTGAATGTAATCGCCCGCCTTGACGAAATAGCTTTCGGCGGTGGCGGAACGCACGCGCAGGTCAAGGATCGGATCGGCCAGCGGGTCGGGCAGGTCATGTTTGCCGATCACGCGGGGGTTTGCCCGCTGTATTTCAACCGTGATCGGCGTGGCGGTGTTCTGGGCCGAGGGGGCCATCGGCACACCCGGCGCGCAGACGATCAGCCAGCCCGAGGCAAGGGCGGTGAATGACTGAGAGGTGCCGAAGGGCGTGGTCTCGTCAAACAGGCGGACAGCGCCCGCGCGGGACAGGTCGATCCCGCGCCTTGCTACTCCGGCGC
>JAYUHO010000007.1:0-7485 GCA_043766915.1 Cypionkella sp. | reverse complement strand
GTAACATCGCACAAATGGGTCAGTTCATCGGTGCCGGCTTGGCCGCCATCGGTTCGGGCGCAGCGGCTATCGGTGTTGGTCATGTGGCCGGCAACTTTCTGGCGGGTGCCTTGCGCAACCCGTCGGCAGCGGCTTCGCAAACTGCGACCCTGTTCATCGGTCTGGCCTTTGCCGAAGCTTTGGGGATCTTCTCGTTCCTTGTCGCTTTGCTGCTGATGTTCGCAGTCTGATCTGACGTCAGTCTCCTTACGCTTGGGGATGCGGCCTGCGGGGTGCATTCCCAAAAGTTCCAAGGTCCGACGGAGGGCGATATGGCTGTGACTGAAACGGCGCAAGAAGCAGGCAAGGCGGGAATGCCGCAGCTTGATTTCTCGACATTCCCGAACCAGATTTTCTGGCTCGTTGTCACATTATTGGTGATTTACCTTGTGCTGTCGCGCATCGCCTTGCCAAGGATTGGCGGAGTTTTGGCCGAACGCAAAGGCGTCATTACCAACGATCTGGCAGCGGCGGATGAGCTGAAGCATAAGGCGGTTTTGGCCGAAAAAGCCTATAATGACGCTTTGGTGCGCGCCCGCGCCGAGGCAACCAAGATTGTGAACGAAGCGAAAGCCGACATTCAGAAAGACCTGAACAAAGCAATTGCGCTGGCCGATTCAGAGATTGCCGGGAAATCGGCAGAGTCGGAAAAGCGGATTGGTGAAATTCGGGCTGGTGCGATGGATGCAATCACCGAAGTGGCCAAAGACACCGCCCGCGAACTGGTGGCAGCTTTGGGTGGTGCGGTGGATGCAAAATCTATCACGACTGCCGTAACGGCCCGGCTGAAAGGATAGCGCGATGAAAAAGCTTATTGCATTGGCGTTTGCCCTGACCGCCACGCCGGCACTGGCGGCGGGTGGATTGGAAATCTCGCTGCACAACACCAACTTTATCGTGCTGCTGGCGTTTTTGTTGTTCGTCGGTATCTTGATCCGGTACGGCGTGCCGGGTAAAATTGCGGCGCTGTTGGATGCGCGTGCGGCCCAGATCAAGGCTGATCTGGCCGAGGCGAAAGCCCTGCGCGAAGAAGCCCGCACCTTGCTGGTGTCGTACGAGAAAAAGCAAAAAGAAGTGCAGGACCAGTCTGAGCGTATCATCGCGTCGGCCAAACAAGAGGCGCAGGCAGCCGCCAAGCAGGCCAAGGCCGACTTGAAGCAGTCGATTGCCCGCCGTCTGGCCGCAGCCGAAGATCAGATTGCCTCTGCCGAAGCATCGGCTCTGCGCGCGGTTCGCGAACGCGCCATTTCCGTGGCCATTGCAGCGGCGGCTGAGGTTCTGGCCAAGCAAAGCACTGCAGCATCCGCTGGCGCGTCAATTGATGCGGCGATTGCAACGGTTGAGGCAAAATTCCACTAACGATATGTTTATGAATGCTAAATCCGGGTTTGCGCCCGGATTTTTCATTTTGGCAGCCCTACCGGGTTTCTTCATGCTGCAATCTTTGCAGGGCCACGGTTTCATTTCGGGCGGCCTTGATCTGATCGGCCATCGATTGTTCAACAAAGGTCATATGCGCCGCAACTGCGGCCCGTGCCTCTGCCGGATCGCGCGCTTGTATTCCCGCATTGATCGCGCGGTGCTGGTCCAGCAGATGGTCGCGCGTCACGCGGTTTTTAAACATGATCTGCCGGTTGTAAAACACACCCTGCCGCAACAGGTCATACATTGACCGCATCATGTGCAGCATCACCACGTTGTGGCTGGCCTCGATGATCGCCATGTGGAAATTTGCGTCCAGCTCTGCCTCATCTGTGGGGTCACGTTTCTGATGCGCCATCTCCATCTTGGCAAAGATCGCCCCGATCACCTTCAGGTCCGTATCCGACCCCAACCGCGCAGCGCGTTCGGCGGCCAGTCCTTCCATGTCGCGGCGAAAGGATACGTAATCGAACACTGCCTCTTCATGGCTGGAAAACAGATCAACCAAACCCGGTGCAAAGGCTGATCCCAGCACATCGGCCACGAAAATTCCGGCATTAGGGCGGCTGGTCAACAGGCCACGGCTTTGCAAATCGGCCACCGCCTCGCGCAGGCTGGGGCGCGAGACGCCCAGTTTCTCAGACAGATCGCGTTCCGAAGGCAGCCGTTCACCGGGCCGCAAAATACCGCGCAAGATCAGCAACTCGATCTGATGCACCACGGTCTGTGACAGCTTCTCAGCGTCGATTTTCTGGAAAGGCATGGGCGGGCTCCGATATTGGTTTGAACATATGACCAATATCACGGGGCCTCAATGAAAAAGGACCGGGTATGATGCCCGGCCCTTTTCAAAGGCGTTCAGATTACGCGGTGGGGCGAATGATGATTTCCACCCGCCGGTTTTGCGCGCGGCCCTGATCGGACAGGTTCGACGCAATCGGCTGATCTTCACCACGGCCATAGGCCGACAGACGGCCATTTGGAACACCGCTTTCACGCAGCACGTTGGCAACCGAAACGGCCCGGCGCTGCGACAGGTCCTGGTTATAGGCGGCAGAGCCCGAGTTGTCGGTATGCCCGATCACTTCGATCTGGCTGTTGGGATACCGTAGCAGGCTGCCCGCCACGGCCTTGATATCGCGGGTCAAATCTGACCGAAGATTGGCGCTGTCGGTGGCAAACAGCACGTCTTGCGGCATGTTTACAACCAGATACTGGCCGTTGTTGGTGACGGTGATGTTGGAATTCCCGATCGAGCCGCGCAGGTCAGTCGCCTGTTGATCCAGCGAATTGCCGATCGCGCCACCAATCGCAGCCCCAAGGGCGCCGCCAACTACCGCCTTGGCCAGTTTGTCATCGCCTTTTTGGCTGCCACCTGCAACGGCCCCGATCAGACCGCCCATGATGGCACCATTGCGTGCGCGGGCATTTGGATCGTTTGGATAAGCGTTCGGATCAACGCAGGCACCAAGGGTGAATGCGGCCATCGTGCAAAGGAGAAGCGGGGTCTTAAATGTCATGGTCTGCCTCGTTTTTTACTGGGGCCACTGTCGGCCGATGGGACGGGTTATATCAACCTTGAATAACGCGGGACAGGCCCTGCCAGTTCCCGGCTGTTTTCCGCCCATGCGCGTGCCTGGCGTTTCATTGAACGCGTAGGGCATCGCATTTAGCCCCGACTTTGGCGAAGTGTAAGTCACAATAAACCAAAGGGCATTAAGCCGCGTCTTCCCGCGCGGCCTCCCATGCCAGCATCGCGCGTTTGACGGGCAATCCCCAGTGATAGCCGCCAAGTCCGCCGGATTTGCGCAACGCCCGGTGACAGGGCACCAGAAAGCTGATCGGATTTCGCCCGACGGCGGTGCCAACGGCCCGCATCGCCGCCGGATGGCCCACTGCGCCCGCAATTTCGGAATAACTGCTGACATGGCCCGACGGGATGTGCAGCAGTGCCTCCCACACCTTGATCTGAAACGGCGCACCGATCAGATGCAGTTGGGTTTGCTGCCCGCCCAAAGCCGCGTCGGCCAGCGGGATGATCGCGGAATCGTCCTGAACAAAGGTCGCTGCAGGCCAGCGCGCCTGCATATCCGCCATCGCCCAACTGCGGCCAAGTTCTGCGGTAAACCCCAATCCGCAAATGCCACGGTCCGTCGCCATCACCAATGCCTCGCCAAAATGCGACGGCACATAGGCCCAGCGGATCACCACGCCCATGCCCCCCTTGGCATAGTCTCCCGGACTCATCGCTTCCCAAGTCAGGAACAGATCATGCAGCCGCCCGCCACCTGACAGCCCCGTGGAAAGCGCGGTTTCCAACACGGTGAACCGATCCGCCAACAACCGTCGCGCATGATCCAGCGTCAGGTATTGTTGATAGCGTTTTGGCGAAACACCCACCCATTGCGAAAAGGTGCGCTGAAAATGCGCCACGCTTATCCCCATTTGCGCCGCCAGATCGTCAAGCGACAACTGCGGCCCTGCGGCATCAATAATTTTCAGCGCACGGGCGATAACTTGATAGTGATAGGCGGGGGATTGATCGGTCATCGTGGCCTCCATGCCTGCACAATAGCGCTCCGGGTGCGCCCATGCGACCCGTTTCCTGCGGCTTGAACCTTGTCGGCAGTATTGGGTTTGGTGCATACCATTGAGATGGCGCGCCAACTTGACTATCCCGCGATGAAACGCATCTTCACCCGGTTTCAGGCCGCCGAGCCTGAACCCTTGGGCGAGTTGCATCACACAAATGCGTTCACACTGGTGGTGGCCGTGGCCCTGTCGGCACAGTCGACCGACGTGGGGGTGAACAAGGCCACCGCAAAGCTTTTTCAAATCGCAGACACGCCCGCAAAGATGCTGGCGCTGGGTGAGGCAGGGGTCATCGACCATATCAAAACCATCGGTCTGTTCCGCAAGAAAGCCAGAAATGTCATCAAGCTGTGCCAATTGCTGATTGATCAGTTTGACAGCGAGGTTCCGTCCTCGCGCGCCGCCCTGCAATCGTTGCCCGGCGTGGGGCGCAAGACGGCCAATGTCGTGTTGAACATGTGGTTTCACCAACCCTCTCAGGCGGTCGATACCCACATCTTCCGGCTGGGCAACAGATCAGGCATTGCGCCCGGCAAGGATGAGACGGCGGTTGAACGGGCGATCGAAGACAACGTGCCAGCCGAATTCCAACAGCACGCCCACCACTGGCTTATTCTGCACGGGCGGTATATCTGCATCGCGCGCAAGCCGAAATGTGGCATCTGCCCGATCCGGGAAGAGTGTCTGTACGAGGATAAGACCGAATGAAACGCTATCAGGTTGTCGGCATCGGCAACGCCATCGTGGACGTGTTTGCCCAAGCCGATGACAGTTTTCTGGAACTGATGGGCATCGAAAAAAGCATCATGCAGCTGGTCGAGCGGGAACGCGGTGAGTTGCTGTATGCCGCGATGCAAAACCGGGTGCAGGCGCCGGGCGGGTCGGTGGCGAATACCTTGGCCGGCTTGGGCAATCTTGGGTTAAGCACGGCCTTTATTGGTCGGGTGCATGATGATGTGCTGGGGCGGTTTTATGCCGCCGCTATGGTCAAAGGCGGCACCGATTTTGTAAATGCGCCGGTGGCGGGGGGGGATTTGCCGACCTCGCGGTCAATGATCTTTGTTGCCCCGGATGGGGATCGGTCGATGAACACCTATCTGGGGATATCATCGGAATTGGGGCCGGACGATGTGGCCGATGATGTGGCGGGGCAGGCTGCAATCCTCTTCCTCGAAGGTTATCTTTATGACAAGCCCAAGGGGAAACAGGCGTTTGAACGGGCGGCAAAATTGTGCCGGGCAGCGGGCGGGTTGGCGGGGATCGCATTGTCGGACCCCTTCTGTGTGGACCGTCATCGCGACGGGTTCCGGCATTTGGTGCGGGATTTGGACTATGTGATCGGGAACGAACATGAATGGGCGTCGTTGTATCAGACCGATCTTGAGACGGCGCTAAAGCAGGCAGCGTCCGAGGTGGGTCTGGTGGCCTGCACGCGGTCGGGCGATGAGGTGATCGTTCTTCGCGGCGCGGAGAAGGTGCATGTTCCGGTGAAACGGGTGGTGCCGGTGGATGCCACCGGGGCAGGGGATTTGTTTGCCACAGGGTTTTTGTATGGGCTGTCTACGGGGCGGGCGCTGGATGTGGCGGGGCGGATGGGATGCGTGGCGGCGGCGGAAGTGATCAGCCATTTCGGCGCGCGGCCAGAGGTTAATTTGGCCGATTTGTTCGCGCAGGAAGGCTTGATCTGATTTTGTCCACGCGTGGACAGATGATTGGGTTGAATAAAATCAAGGGGTTAGTCAGGGGTGTTTTACTTGTTGTTGATCTTTTGGTTCGGAGTTTTAGCGGCGGCGGGGTGAACCCCGCCCTACCGAAACCGCGGTAAGAAATGAGGGCGCTATGAGTGACTATGGAAAATCCGGCAATGCCAAAGCCGACAAGAACATCCCGCGCCACAAGGTTGGCAAGGGCATGGGCGCCGAGAAAAGTGGGACGGGGGGCAAGGCCAGCAAGGATGAACTGGTGGCCCGGATGAAAGCGGCGGCCGAGAAGAAAAAGCTGGGGTAGAGGTGGGGGAAATCCACGGCTTTCTTCAATATGATATCTCCTTCCGTTTGCCCGGCCAACGTGGGTTTCACCCACCCTACAACGCTGAAAATCGTTGAATCGTTTGCGGAGTAAGTCATTTGGCAGCCCAAGATATGGCGATTATATATTTGAGAAAGCAGATTGAGAGATGGACGCTACATCAGGATTTTGGAACGGGGAAGACCTCGCGGAACGCTTCGAGCGCATCCATGCTCGCAATACAGAGGTTAGCAAGCGTTGGAATGAGAGCCTTGCTTTTGACAAGCTTGTGATTCCCGAAGACTATTTGAGCGGACGGTTCACTGTCGTAATCAAGCTTGAGATCGGGCCGCCCCTCCCATCTGATAATATTCTGTACGACTCCCTCGAATGCGTTACCCTCCAGTCTTCCGCCGCCGATAGTGGCGCTGAATGTTGTTTCGCCAATCGCCAAGATCAGAAGATTGTGTTTGTTCCAATTGCAGAGATGGTTAAGTGCGTTGATGGCATCATTTCCCCCGTCGGTCATATCGCCGTGGGATTTTATCCGGTCAACAAGCAAGAGTTCCGTTTGCTTTGGGAAGGCCTTACCTACCAGCGTATTAGCGATGGTGCCTCTGAGGCCCTTCCTGTCATCCCCTATGGGAAGAGTCCCCTTGGTTTCTTTAGCAGACGTAGGCAAACTCCTGACCAGACCCATCCAAGCGAAATCCAAGGCGGCTCTCAAATTGCCGACAATATCACCGGCCCGCAGGATGATCTCCGATGGAATGGGTTCGGTCATTCCGATCTTGAGGACTTGGCCCGTGCCTTCCGCATCATGTTGCAGCGAAACACTATAGGGTTTTCGGTTGATGAACTCTTTGCAAACCGTGTTAAGGTCCATGAAATGTTTTGCGGCCCATTCGATCTTTAGGGCGGCATTGTCAAAAGACAGATAAGGCTCAACAGACACGCCAGAAGACAAGTTCCAAGACACTGTGAAAAACCTCCTACGGATGAAGTCGAAGCCCCATGATGAGGCTTCGGCCAAGGCAGAGAGTCAACGATTCGAGGATTCCGACCAGTCGTCCAGCAAGCGGGCGACCAAGTTGCGGAACTCAGGCGAAGACTGAGTCAAGCCGCCGTTAGGTCAGAAAGCCGTAGGGTGGGTGAAACCCACGTTTACAGTTGATTTCGTGGGTTTTACCCACCCTACTTCATGCCCCATGCCCAAACCTATTGTCCACCGCGACTGCGTGCAAAGCTGACCGCGCCCGTACCGACGGGGCCCTTGGGGTGCGACTAGGAGTCACGCCCATTAGGTTGCGGTGTTGGGGTTATTTTTCGTCCGACCAGTCGTCCAGCAAGCGCGCAACCAAGTTGCGGAACTCAGGCGAAGACTGAGTCAAGCCGCCGATAAGTCAGACGCTTGCCTTCTGCACC
>JAYUHO010000006.1:0-2828 GCA_043766915.1 Cypionkella sp. | reverse complement strand
GCCTCCGCCCCCTTGGCCCCAACCTTTTCCGCCAAGGCCAGCGCGATGAACTGGTTCAGCGACACACCTTCTTTCACCGCAAACTCTTCCGCTGCGGTTTTGAGCGAATTGGGCAGACGCAAAGTTAGTCGGCGTTTCATGTCAGGCTCCTTCGATACAACGCTAGTACCACCAAATCAGCTTGTCACTTGCAGGGCGGGGTTTACCCGGCCCTACCCGCTGATTTGAAGGCAATCCCTTCCCCCCAAACCTGCACCATACTTTCTATGCCGATTGTAGCAACTTTGTAGCACCCCCCACCCCCCTTGACTTCCCCGCTGAAATCCCCCATCTCCCCCCCACCAAAGCGTCCGTGCCGCGTGAGCATGTGTAAGACCTTTGGCACTGGTTCCCACCGCACGCAGGGGTTCCGCGACTGTCACGGCTTGGGGTATAAACCCTGCGCGAGGGGCTGTCGCTTCCCACTGGCCGCCCCAATCCTTGGGGTGGATGGCGGTGTTTGGCTGCCGGAAAGACTGTTATGGATACGACTTTTGCTGATTTGGGGCTTTCGGCCACCATATTGAAAGCACTCGAAAAAACCACGCTTAAGATGCCGACACCGATTCAGGTGCAGGCCATCCCGCATATCATGGCGGGCAAAGATCTGATGGGGCTGGCACAAACCGGCACGGGTAAAACTGCCGCGTTTGGCCTGCCCCTGCTGCACCGCATCCTTGATCTGGGCCATCCGCCCGCGCCGAAAACCGTGCGGGCTCTGATCCTGGCCCCCACCCGCGAACTGGTGGCGCAGATTGCAGCCAACCTTGAGCAGTTTACCAAAGGCACCTCTGTCAAGGTGGCCATGGTTGTAGGCGGTGCGTCGCTGTTCAAACAAGCCGAACGCCTGAAACGCGGCGCGGATGTGCTGGTCGCCACCCCCGGCCGTTTGATTGATCTGATTGAACGCGGCGATGTATCTTTGCACGCCACCGGCTATCTGGTGCTGGATGAGGCCGACCATATGCTGGACATGGGGTTCATCCATTCGCTTCGTAAAATCGCCAAGCATATCCCATTGAAACGGCAGACTTTACTGTTCTCGGCAACTATGCCGAAGGATATCGAGGAACTGGCGTCAACCTATCTGCAAAACCCAATCAAAGTGCAGGTCGCCCCCCCCGGCAAGCCTGTGGAGCGTATCGTTCAGGGCGTGCATTACCTGCCCAGCGGCGATAAGGCCCGCGTGCTGCAGGAATACCTGAACAAGCATCCGGGCGAACAGGCCTTGGTCTTTGGCCGCACCAAGCATGGCTCGGAAAAGCTGATGAAGCTGTTGGTGACATGGGGGTTTAAGGCCGGGTCCATCCACGGCAACAAAAGCCAAAGCCAGCGCGACCGCACGCTGACCGAGTTTCGCAATGGCGAGATGGATGTGCTGGTGGCCACCGATGTGGCGTCGCGCGGCATTGATATTCCGGGTGTCCGGTTCGTCTATAACTTTGACATGCCGAATGTGCCGGAAAACTACGTGCACCGCATTGGCCGCACCGCACGGGCGGGCAAAGAGGGCACCTCGATTTCCTTCTGCGCCCCTGCCGAAATGGGCGAATTGCAGGCGGTTGAAAAGCTGCTGAAAAAGGCGATCCCGGTTCTGGGTGGCGCCCCTTGGGCGGCAGATGCGGTGGCTGCGGCCCCAAAGCCGGGTCAGAACCGCGGCCAGCGTCCGGCGTCGCGCGGCGGCCAAAAGGCCGGATCGCAGCCGGTTGTGCGTGCGGCCCCCGGCAAGCCCGGCGCAAAACCGGCGGCAAAGGGCGGATCCTTCGCGCCGCGCCGTCCGGAAGGTGCCAAGGCCCGTCCGGCACAGCGTCGTCCCGCGTAACAGACAAGTTGGCCTGCAGCGATGCAGGCTGATCCCTATCCTGCTTCTTCTTCAAGGTTCAGCTTCATATCCAGCAGAACCTGCTGAATGGCCAAGGTTTCGCGCAGCAACCGTTTGGATTCGTTGATCGAAATCACGCCATCGCCAATCGCAATATTGTATTCCGACATCAACATCGCAAAACGTTGAGCCAGCGTCACCACATCCTGGTTTACCCCCGTTGACGGCGCGTTCCGCTTTTCCGCATCATAAGACATCGTGATGCCGCGCAGATCGGCCAAGGCAGCAGTCACATGCGGAAACCGCGCGCCCGCCTCTAACAAGGCCACCACGTCAATCGGCATAAAGCGGTCGTTATGTTCTGCCGCATCCGAATAATACCGGCCCAGCGTGGCCTTCGATTTGCCCGTCAAAGAGCAAGCTGCCTCGATGCCAACATCTTTGACCAAAGCCTCGGAGTGTTTCTTGAGATAGGTCTCGATGCTCATCATGCGCCTTTGCTTTGCCCGATTGGCCCTGACTGGGAAATCATTTCACCTTTTCCCATTATTCTGATCGTGCAGATTTGTCATTCACAAAGCAACTTCGAACGTTCGGAGTTGTAACGAGTGATCGGCGTCCCCAGCGCTGATATTGGGTGGGGGTCCGCCGCATAAGAGTCCGGTTAAGGACCGTCCTTAGGCGATTGCCAGTGTCGTGCGGCGGGCCCGTCAGTTTTTGTCAAGTTTCAGGTCTATTGGTTCGACGGACCGCCGCGCACCACCCTCGTTTTCTGTGTTCAAACCCTTGGCTGGACAATGTGTTGCACCTCGGCGCCGGGTTGGGTTAAATCCGGCTATGGCCAAGCTGTATTTCAACTATTCCACCATGAACGCCGGGAAATCCACGTCCTTGCTGCAAGCCTCGCACAATTACCGCGAGGGGGGGATGATGACCTATCTGATCACCGCCCAGTTCGACAACCGCG
>JAYUHO010000005.1:0-2832 GCA_043766915.1 Cypionkella sp. | reverse complement strand
TGCGACCGATACGCTAATGTCAAAGGGCGTGCATCCGTTTGTGCGGGCGGCGTCGACGGGCAAGCGGGTTGCGGTAGTTGGCGCGGGGCCGGCGGGCCTGTCTTGCGCGCACCGGCTGGCGCTGCATGGCCATGATGTGGTGGTGTTTGAGCGGCTGCCCAAAGCCGGAGGGCTGAATGAATATGGCATCGCCAGCTATAAAACCCCCGACAATTATGCGGCGGCTGAGGTGGACTGGCTGCTGAAAATCGGTGGTATCACGGTGAAAACCGGGGTGGAACTGGGCCGCGATATCACTTTGGCGGGCTTGCAGGCCGACTTTGACGCGGTGTTTCTGGGCATTGGTCTGGCCGGGGTGAACGCGCTGCGAAGTGCGGGCGAGGATCTGGTGGGCGTGCGCAATGCCGTTGATTTTATTGCGGAATTGCGGCAAGTGGCGGATAAATCGACGCTGCCTGTTGGCCGCGATGTCGTGGTGATCGGCGGCGGGATGACGGCGGTGGATGCGGCCGTTCAATCCAAACTGCTGGGCGCGCAGAACGTCACCATCGTCTATCGGCGGGGCCGTGAGAAGATGAGTGCAAGCGTCTATGAGCAAGATCATGCCACCCAGGTGGGGGTGCGGATTGTCTATAATGCAGCACCCGTGCGGGTGATCGGCGCAGGCCACGCGGAAGGCGTTGAATTTGCCTATACCAGCGACGGTCCGAATGGCTTGGTGATGTCGTCCGAGACGTTTACGGTGAAGGCGGATCAGGTGTTCAAGGCGATTGGCCAAACCCTTTCCGGCGCGCCCATTGCGCAGGACGGGGCAAAATTGGTGACGCAGGCAGGCCTCGTCTGGGCGGGCGGCGATTGTGCGGCAGGGGGCGAAGACCTGACTGTCACTGCAGTGGCCGAAGGGCGCGATGCGGCGGAAGCCATTCATTTGGCGTTGGGGCAAGATGGGCAGATTGCCCATTCTAAGGGGGGTGTGACACATGGCTGATCTGACAACCACTTTCATCGGGATCAAATCCCCCAACCCGTTCTGGCTGGCCTCAGCCCCGCCAACGGACAAAGAATACAACGTGCGCCGGGCGTTTGAGGCGGGTTGGGGCGGCGTGGTCTGGAAAACGCTGGGCTCCGAAGGGCCGCCGGTGGTGAACGTCAACGGCCCCCGATACGGGGCGATCTGGGGGGCGGACCGGCGGTTGTTGGGGCTGAACAATATTGAATTGATCACAGACCGCCCGCTGGAGATTAACCTGCGCGAAATCAAAGCGGTAAAGCGCGATTACAAAGACCGCGCGATGATCATTTCGCTGATGGTGCCCTGCGATGAAATCTCGTGGCGCGATATCCTTGCCCATGTCGAGGATACCGAAGCCGACGGGGTAGAGCTGAACTTTGGCTGCCCGCATGGCATGGCCGAACGCGGTATGGGCGGGGCTGTGGGCCAAGTGCCCGAATATATCGAAATGATCACGCGCTGGTGCAAAATCCATACGCGCATGCCGGTGATCGTGAAATTAACCCCCAATATCAGTGACATCCGCAAACCAGCCGAGGCTGCCAAGCGCGGCGGGGCGGATGCGGTATCGCTGATCAACACGATTAATTCGATCACCTCTGTCAACCTTGACAGCTTTTCCCCCGAACCGATGATCGACGGCAAAGGCACGCATGGCGGCTATTGCGGGCCTGCGGTGAAGCCGATTGCGCTGAACATGGTGGCGGAAATCGCGCGCTCGCAAGATACCCACGGCCTGCCCATTTCGGGCATCGGCGGCATCACCACCTGGCGCGATGCGGCGGAATTTATGGCACTCGGCGCGGGCAATGTGCAGGTTTGCACCGCCGTCATGACCTATGGCTTCAAGATCGTCTCGGAAATGATCTCGGGCTTGTCGGAGTATATGGACCAAAAAGGCATGACCAGCACCGCCGATCTGGTTGGCCGTGCCGTGCCGAATGTCACTGACTGGCAGTTCCTGAACCTGAATTACGTGACCAAAGCGGTCATTTCGCAAGACGACTGCATCAAATGCGGGCGCTGTTATGCGGCCTGCGAAGATACCAGCCATCAGGCGATTTCGATGTCGGCAGACCGCGTGTTCAAGGTGATGGATGATGAATGCGTGGCCTGCAATCTGTGCGTCAACGTCTGCCCGGTGGATAACTGCATCACAATGGTTGAGGTGCCAGTCGGGGGAATGGACGAGCGCACCGGGCGCAAAGTGGCGGAATACGGCAACTGGACGACGCATCCGAACAATCCGTCAGTGGCTGCTGAATAGCCCGCAGCCCCACAGCCGATGCGGGGCCTTTTTGTGCGACGCAGAGGCCCCGGATCAAGCCCGGGGCTGCGCCGCTTCAAATCGCCAGTTGCTGCCCCAACTCGACCACGCGGTTCGACGGCAGGCAATAAAACGCAGTGGCGTCCGACGCCGATTTGGTCAGCGAGATGAACACGCGCTCTTGCCAGAACGGCAAGCCCTGATTGCGCGCGGCCCGGAAAGAGCGACGGTTCAAAAAGAACGAGGTTGTCATAATATCAAACTTTTCGCCCCGCCTGCGCGCAAGGGCCAAAGCCTTGGGCACATTCGGGGTTTCCATATAGCCGAACACCATGCTGACCCGAATGAATTTGTCGTTCAAACGGTCCAGCGTCAGGCGGGCATCATCGCTGACCGTGGGCGTCGGGGCCACGGCCACTGTGACGATAAAGTTCTGGCTGTGCAAAACCCGGTTGTGTTTGATGTTGTGCATCAAGGCGGACGGGGCAGTGTCAGGATCCTGCGTCAGGAACACGGCCGTTCCCGGCACTTCGATAGGGTGCGATTTTTCCAG
>JAYUHO010000004.1:0-2832 GCA_043766915.1 Cypionkella sp. | reverse complement strand
CCTACCGGCGCTGGAAAGTCGGTGATTATGGCCGGGCCGGGGTAGATACTGCGGCGCGGCTTTCGAACCTGATGGGCATCCACAAAGCGCTGCGGTTGTTGTTCAAAGACCCCGCGCGCGGCTATGGCTGGATCAAACGGGCGAACGATGTCTTTGGCGGCGCTGCGGCGTTAGACGTGATGCTGGGCGGTCAAATCACCGATATCATGCGGGTGCGGCGATATCTGGATGCCATGCGGGGGCCCTGGTGAAGGCACCGCAAACCCGCATCATATGGGACCGATATCATCGCCTGATCAATTCCGCCCATCCGCCGATTGACCTGTTCGAAGATATTGCCGACCCCGCCGACTGGCTGTTGCTGGCCTCTGCCGAAAGTAAAACAAACCCGCGACTGGCGGCCACCATCGGCAACCTTGATCTGGTGCCCGTGGGGCGGCGTGTGGGCGGGCCGGGGGCGTCTTATGTGATGGCGCCGTTTACTCATATCAGCCCGGACTATCAGGGACGGTTTCACGATGGCACGTATGGGGCTTTTTATGCGGCGGATAATTTCGAAACGGCTCTGTTTGAAACTGTGCATCACGCCCAGAAATTTTGCGCTGCCACCCGCGAAGCCGCTGGTTGGATTGCCGACAAACGCGAATTAATCGGGCGCATTGATGCCGATCTGATTGATATCAGAACAGGTTACGCGGCGTTGCTTGATCCGGATGATTATGCCGCATCGCAGGCGTTTGCGCGCGCTGAACGGATGGCTGGCGCAAATGGCATTGTCTATCCATCCGTGCGGCATGCCGGAGGCACGTGTTTTGCCGCGTTTTATCCGGATGTGATGTCGCCCCCTGTTCAGGCGCGGCATGTCTCATATCACTGGGACGGGTTCAGAATTGATATGATCAAGGATCTGGGCACCGCGGCGGTTTATGCGATTTCGCCCTAAGGCGGGTTCCAGCCAATCTGTTTCAGATTGGCTGCGCCCAAGACAAACTGAGACTTGGAAAGCAACACACTGTGATGAAAAGCCTGTGGAGCGCAGGCAAACGCAACCATCCAAGCCCAGTCAGTTTACTTTTTTATCGTCAACGATGTTCAGCGCCGCCATTGCGCTTTTGCCCAACGGGGTCGACGCAAACGGCCCCCCATGGCACATTTGTGCCGGATCGGTGGCGTCCGCAGGCGGGCTTGCCGCAAGAACGGTTTCAGCAAACCGTTCGGCGTTGTCGCGCGGGCGAAAGCCAAGAAAACTGGCCTTGGCATTATCCACCGGCGCGCGATCATTGTTCGACACGCCGTAAATCACGCTAAAGCCCACCGTCGGTGTATCAATGGCGCGGCTGACCAGCTGGATCAGGTCATCATAGCTTAGCCAAGTGCCCAAGGCGCGGGCGTTGCTGACTTGGGCGCAGGACAGAATGCGCAGACAAACCGCCTCAACCCCGCGTTTGTCCCAATACATGCGGGCCAGATCTTCGGCGAAACATTTGGCCAGACCGTAGAACGTGTCGGGGCGGTGGGGCGCATCTGTGCCAATGAAATCTTGGCGCGGGTGCATACCAACGGCATGGATCGAACTGGCATAGATCACCCGCTTGACACCCTGCTGATGGGCCGCCTCCCACACATTATAGGCGCCGATGATATTGGGGCCAATGATCTGCTCAAACGGGGCCTCATCGCCAATTGCACCGAAATGCACAACCATATCAGCGCCTTGCAGCAGGGCATGAATGTCGGAAAAGCTGGTAAGATCGGCAGGGATATAGGTTTCGTTGGGGTATAGCGTGCCAATATCGGCGACAATATCGGACGAGATAAACCTGTCGGCCAGTTTCGACAACGGCTCGCGCAGATAGGAACCCAGCCGCCCCGCAGCACCCGTGAGAACCAGTTTTTTCATGCGTCACCTTATCGTTGGGTTGAGGACTCATATCCAGAACATGACTGCGACCACAAGTGCCGAGGCGACACCAACATCTGGCGGCGTCTGGCATTATGAGTTGCAGCCCTTCGGCCATCCTTCAGGTGGGCGGCCAAATTCGCAGTTGGATCGCCTTGGGTCAATCGGACCAGCCGCAAATTTCAAAGCGCGGCGGCTTCCGACGGCGATGTCAGGACTTACAACTCACTTCGATACTTCATTGTGCAGCCAATTGACGTTGCATGATGCCCGTCCCTGCTTTGGTCCTGCATCATCTATCGGCGCTATCGTTTCATCTTCGCGGGCAGGGTATTTTGTCCTGTCAAGCGGTGCCAATTCCTGTGCGGGCTGGTGATGTAGTGAATGCCCCTCAGCACGCCGATTTCTCGATATGTCGTGCGGCGCTCGGTATGCCGTTTGGATCCCGGCAGACGCGCGTTTGTCATGTTCATCCCATTTCGCAGATTGGTATTCGTCCAGACGATTGAAGCAGGCGGGGCCATTTGACCTGATGCTGTGGATGCCCCGCTTGGTGCCAAGACCACACTCGAACCCGCTGAATTTACTCACCTCGACAACTGCAACTCTTGCTTATGTGATGCTCTTTGGGTCCCGGAAATAAACTGGAAAAATGAGAGAAAATGGATAAGTGGAGAATGGCAGGAAATGCGAAATGTATACGGACTATTCGAGGACGTCTTTTGACGATGGCGGGCGGCACCACGAAGGGCTGCAAGCGGACTGGGGAACGCCCCGGCTTGCCTGCGCGGATGCCCGTTAAAAATCTACCCATTGACCGCCACGCCGAGTGTGGGGTCGAATACCGGACGGGGCAGGATCGTATCATAAGGCGCTTTGTCGAAGCCGTTTCATGATTTCGAGGACGGTGTTCTTGCTGATGGCGAGATCGC
>JAYUHO010000003.1:0-2842 GCA_043766915.1 Cypionkella sp. | reverse complement strand
GATCACCGCGACATTGGTGATGCCGTGTTCCTTGGCCAGATAATACGCGGCCCCCAACCCATGCCCCCCTGCGCCGACGATGATGACGTCATATTCCTTCTTGGGTTGCGCATCGGGCCATTGCTCGGTCCAGTTCTTGTTGCCCGTCAGGGCATTCTTCAGCAGCGACAGGGCAGAGAAGTGGGTCATCTCGGGGCCTTTCGGGGGTGATTTCGTCAGGATGAAGCATCATCGCAGGAGTGGCGATTTTTCACTGTATGGATGCGTCAAGATGGCGTTATAATTGCGCCACTGTATTGGAGATCCGACTGTGCAGGCACCCTCCGCTTCCCCCTCGGCACCGCGTCTGCGGGTCGGGTTCGTCCTGACCCGGCGCTTTACGCTCTGTGCCTTTGCCAATTTCGTTGATGTGCTGCGTCTTGCGGCGGATGATGGCGATGGCTCGCGCCCCATTTTGTGCGGCTGGCGGGTGCTTTCGACCACGACAGATCCCGTGATTTCCAGCAGTGGGATTGCGGTTCAGCCAGAGGAGCGGTTGGGTGACCCTACGCGCTTTGACTACATCGTTGTAGTGGGCGGGCTGATGCAAGAGTTGGAATACTTGGACCCTGCCCACGCAGAGTTCCTGCACCGCGCGGCGCAGTCTGGGGTGCCGTTGGTCGGAGTTTGCACGGGTGCGTTCGTTCTGCATCGGGCGGGCCTGCTGCAAGGGTATCGCTGCTGCGTCAGCTGGTTTCACCACAATGATTTTCTTGAACAATTCGAAGGAATTACCCCAGTTTCAGATCAGATATTCGTGGTGGACCGTGACCGGATGACCTGTTCGGGCGGGACCAGTTCAGCGCAGCTGGCGGCGTTTCTGGTCGACCGGCATATTGGCCGCGCGGCCGCCAAGAAAAGCCTCGCGATCATGATGATCGACGAGGCAATGGCGGCCGAGCGTCCGCAACCCGGGCTGCCGCTGGAGCTGTCTACCTCTGATCCACTGGTTAGAAAGGCGCTGCTGTCTATACAGCAGAGGCTGGAGGCCCCGCTGACCGTCGCGGCCCTTGCGGAACATCTGAAAACCAGCCGCCGCAAGTTGGAACGGCATTTTGCCGATGCGCTGAAAATGACTCCGTCGCAGGCGAGCAAGGCGATCCGAATTGCCCATGCCGAGCTTTTGTTGTCACGCAGCGCCCGTACGGTGACACAGGTGGCGCAGGATTGCGGGTTTGTCGATGTTTCGCACCTGATCCGCGTGTTCAAGTCTGCGCGCGGCGCAACACCAGAGGTCTGGCGTCGGGTACAGGCCAAGCCAAATTAGCCCTCTGACGCAACGCAAACTTTGCCTGCCTGAGACGGCGACGTCATTTCGCTGAAATAATCAGCGCAAATGCAACCATTGGGTCAACAAATTTCCCTACCACGGTCCACATGCCTATCTTTGTGTTGTGTTGAACTGGCCGAAAGGGACGCGACCGTATGACCCATGACATGTTGCACGTCATGGAATGGCACAATGGTGACAAGCTCCTGCAGCCATTCTCGGACCAGGAAATTGAGCGGCGGCAAGATGATGTCAGGCGGTGGATGGACGCGCATGATGTCGATGCGGCGCTGTTCACCTCCAGCTATTGCATCGCGTACTATTCTGGCTGGTTTTGCAGCAGCTTCGGGCGGAAATGTGGGATGGTCGTGAGCCCCACAGCAGCCACCACGATCTCACCCGCCGTCGATGGCGGGCAGCCGTGGCGGCAGGGGTTTCATGCCAACATTAGCTACACCGACTGGCGACGCGACAATTTCTTTCATGCGCTTCGGCAGTTGACCCCAAGGGTGGGGCGGCTGGCCATCGAATTGGACCATGTCACGGCGAAATTCCTGGGCCAGCTGGAGGCTGCGTTGCCAGGGGTAGACTTCTTTGACATCGGGCAGGCGTCGATGTGGATGCGTGCAATCAAATCCACCGAGGAACATGAAGTGCTGCGCGCCGGGGCCCAGATTGCCGCGCAATCGGCGACAGCGGTGCTGGGCCTGATTGCGCCGGGGATTGCGGAATTTGAAGTTGGAATGGCTGCAGCTGCTGCGATGCATCGGGCGAATGCCGCGACGTTTCCCGGGGCCGGGATGACGGGATGTGATGTCCTTTTCCAATCGGGCATTCACACCGACGGCGCGCACAACCCGGTCACTGACAAGAGGATAGAGGCGGGCGAGGTGCTTTCGCTGACATGCGCCCCGATGCTTTTCGGTTACTCAAGCACTTTGCAACGCACGCTGTTTTGCGAGCATGCTGACAAGGCAAGCCTATGCATCTGGCAAAAGAATCTGACCGTGCATCGGCGCGCGTTGGAACTGATCAGGCCGGGCGCCCTCTGCAGCAACATCGCGCGCGAACTTAGCGATCTGGACAGGCAATTAGATCTGCTGAAATACCGGTCCGGGGGCTTTGGCCAGACAACCGGCCTGCAATCAAACAGCCTTGGGTGTGATCCGGATGTGGCACTCCACGAAGATTGTTTTGCCGTGTTGCTGCCGGGAATGGTCATCTGCGTGGACCCGATGCTGATGGTGCCCGAAGGCACGCCGGGCGCGGGGGGCTACCGCGACACCGACGTGATGATCGTCACCGAGGCCGGGGCGGAAAGGATTACCGATTTTCCGTTGGGGCCGGATCACAACATCATCCTAACGCGCCAGGACCGAGAGCCAGCGCGAACGCAGAAAAAAATGGGCCGGGGACCCGGCCCATCATTGGATGATCATGGTGCAGGCGATGCCGCCCCAGTGTTGAATTCACTTTGGAGGGCCGCCTTGATGCCTGTACTGCAAACGTCCAGCAGGATTTCGCCCTTTTCCG
>JAYUHO010000002.1:0-7554 GCA_043766915.1 Cypionkella sp. | reverse complement strand
CGGTCGCTGTGGTGCTGTTTTTGTGCCATTGGATCGGGATTGCCCCGGCGGTGACCACACAGCCGCTGCGTGCGCTGTGGGGCGGGGCTTTTGTCGCGCTGTCATATCTGACCACGACCGGATTCGATACTGCAAGTGGCAATTGGGCGTTGGCCTGGGCCGGGTTAAAATCGCCGGGACTGGTGTTGATGGGGCTGGCCATTATGGGAGGCGGCGTCGCCACCACGGCAGGCGGCGTCAAGTTGCTGCGGGTTTACGCGCTGTTTCGTCATGGGGAACGCGAGGTGGAACGTCTGATCCATCCCAACTCGGTGGGCGGATCGGGTACGGCCGCGCGCAATATGCGCCGCGAAGGCGCTTATGCCGCGTGGGTGTTTTTCATGCTGTTTGGGTTGTCGATTGCCTTCTTTACGGCTGCATTGACCTTCACCGGAATGGCCTTTGAACCAGCGCTGATCTTTGTCGTATCGGCGCTGACCACAACCGGGCCTTTGGCGGAAAGCCTGCCGGATTTGTTTTTGAATTACCGCGATCTGGACGGATTTGGTCAATCTATCCTTGGGGCGGCAATGGTAGTGGGGCGGCTGGAAACGCTGGCGATTCTGGCGCTTTTGGCCCCTGACAGCTGGCGGCGCTAAGGCCTTTGGGTAAATCGCTGATTTTGGGGCTGGAATCTATCTGTTTTGCGCGACATATTGCTCGCAAGGCAGGCCAAGGGGGGCCAGCCCGAGTGCGACTACAATAAGGAAAAAAAACCAATGGCCGCCGATAAACAAAATTTGCAAGATGCGTTTCTGAACCATGTGAGAAAGTCCAAGGTTCCGGTGACGATTTTTCTGATCAATGGCGTCAAGCTGCAGGGTGTGATAACCTGGTTTGACAATTTCTGCGTGCTGTTGCGCCGCGATGGCCAATCGCAGCTGGTCTACAAACACGCGATATCCACCATCATGCCGGGTGGGCCAATCAACCTTTATGAAGGTGAAGAGTAATCTCAGATCGCCCCGATCCTGAAGACGATGACATCCTGCCGGAAGGCGAGGATGGTGTTGGCTATGACCGCAGCGATCATCACGAAACCGCCGCCAAGCCGACGCGCGCCTATGTGCTGCATGCCGATCTGAAAACCGCCAAAACCCGCCGCATCGCCGATCATGCCTTGGCCGAAGCGGTGGCCCTTGCCGCGGCGCTGCCCGGATTGCAGGTGATGGGGGCCGAAGTGGCGCGTCTGGCGCGGCTGCATCCGGGTGTGCTGTTTGGCACCGGCAAGGTCGATGATCTTGCGGTGCGGTTGAAGGCGCTGGAGATTGATCTGGTGCTGGTCGATGGCGCGGTCACGCCGGTGCAACAACGCAATCTGGAAAAGGCCTGGGGTGTCAAACTGCTGGACCGCACCGGGCTGATATTGGAAATTTTCGCCGACCGCGCCCGCACCCGCGAGGGCGTGTTGCAGGTGGAACTTGCAGCCTTAAGCTATCAGCGCACCCGGCTGGTGCGGGCGTGGACGCACCTTGAGCGTCAACGCGGCGGCTTTGGCTTTGTCGGTGGCCCCGGTGAGACGCAGATCGAATCGGACCGCCGTGCGATTGATGATCAGATCATCCGATTGAAACGGCAGTTGGACCGGGTGGGCAAAACCCGTGAGTTGCACCGCGCAGCCCGGCGCAAAGTTCCGTTCCCGCTGGTCGCCCTGGTGGGCTATACCAACGCGGGCAAATCGACGCTGTTCAACACCATGACCGGGGCCGAGGTGCTGGCCAAAGATATGCTGTTTGCCACGCTCGATCCGACGATGCGCGGCGTGGTGCTGCCGTCAGGGCGCAAGGTGATTGCCTCTGATACGGTGGGATTTATTTCAGACCTTCCCACCCAGTTGGTCGCTGCCTTTCGCGCCACGCTGGAAGAGGTGTTAGAGGCCGATCTGATCTTGCATGTGCGCGATATCAGCCACCCGGAATCATCCGAACAAGCGGCGGATGTGGCCGATATTCTGACGTCGTTGGGGGTGAGCCCGGATGTGCAGATGTTTGAGGTGTGGAACAAACTTGATCTGGTGGATGCGGCGCAGCGCGATGGTTTGCTGGTGCAGGCCGCCAATCGCGCCGGGATATATCCGCTGTCGGCCCTGACGGGCGAGGGCATCGACGGGCTGCTGGATGCCGTGTCAGTGGCGTTTGACGAGGCCAAGGTTGGGGCGGTGTTGCAGGTCAGCTTTGCCGATGGTCGCCGTTATGCGTGGCTGCAGGCCGAGGCTGTGGTGCAGTCCGAAGTGCAGACCGAGGACGGCTGGCAGATCACCGTGCGCTGGACGGCGCGGCAGGCGGGGCGGTTTGCGGAGTTGTGATGCGGCGGTTTGCGGCCCCGACATCGCCGGGGGTTTCACACCCCCCGTCTCAATGGCATTGACGGCGTCCAGAAGGTTTGAATAGGTAGCGGAAAAATTGCAAGCAAAATCAATGCATTGCAAAGTGACGATTTCACATGGTTTGAGCGGTTTCGGGGATTTTGGCAGTTTATTGGCTGTATGCAGGTTTTGGTGTCAAGAAATTATGTAATTAAATCAATGGTAGTTCGTGCCGAGACTGCAAAAGTCGTGCGCGTTTTGGCGCACGACGCACGATCCGAATTCACAGTTTGAGGTTGGGATTTTCGGCGATATCTTCGGCAAGGTGTTTCGCCACGCGCTGCGCTGTAGCGTCCGGATTGCGGAGGTCTTCCTGCAAGATCAATGCTTGAGCTGTCTTCATTTCTACGCCAAGCACTTGCATCTTCACGCCCAGATCATGGGCGGCGCGATACATCAAAAGCCAAAATGGTTTTTGGTCGATAAAGGCGTTCATCGCCCGGTCTACGTCGCCGCTTTTGGCGACCTCAGAGCGAAGCAATGTGAAGCGCAGCAAGCCTATCGCCCGGCTGCGTTCCTGCAACTCCGGCCACGCTTCCAAGGTGGACCAATCTATCTGGCCGCTGGCCGCACTTAAGCCGTTCGAGCGAAGGAGCTTCACGAACTTCTGCGGAACGCTTCCACGCGCGCGCCATGAAGAAATAGTGCTCTGATCAATGCCAAGAGTTCTCGCAAGTTCTGCATCGGATTTCGCGCTTACAGCTCCGCGCAAATTTTGAATCGTCGCGTCAACAGACTGCTGCATTGTACCCTCTTGACTAACCTTGTGTGCGGTGCGAATACTTTACATGCAAAGTCATCGCAGGGCGCGCCATGTCAGATGTAAATATAGCTGAAGAACTACGTCACCGCCACAGGCTTGTTCGCGCTGGCTTCATCGCCCAAGGCTCAAGCTTTCAAGCTTGGTGCGTCAGGGAAGGTGTCACGCGCCAAAATGCTGGCAAGGCACTGATGACTCAGTGGAAAGGCCCAAAGGCATCGGCCCTCGTTGCGCGGATTCTTGAAGCCGCAAAGGTTGCCGCCTGATGGCCGTTCCTGTGAAGTTCATCCTTGGAGTTGCGGGCATCCCGACACATCGGACTTCCGCGACAAATTGGCTGATCAAGGCCGGAGTGCCGATTTTGACGTTGGAAGGCGACGCAAGACGGCCTGAGGCGGTGGAACTTTCCGACCTACCCGCCCCAGTTCGCCGGGCCTATGTGGAACGCCAGCTTGAAAACGCTGACCTTTCCCCCGGCAACTATGACGAAACCGCCCATGAACGCCTTGCCGAAATGCCCCCGAAAATGCGGGCTGAAGCGGAGCGCAAGGCGGAAATCGCCCGCGTGTTGCTGACGGTTGGCAAGGCTCTACCATGGTCGCAAAAGCTTAGTCTGATCAAGTCGCGGTTCGGGTCAAAAGGCGTTTCACAACCATCTTTAACCCGGCTTTTAACAGCGATTAAAGGGGTTGATCCGATCAACTTTGCCCCCGCATTGATGGCAGATTATCGGCTGGATTGTGCACCTTCGGCCCCCCTGTCGGACGCGGCATGGTCTTTCTTTATGACGACGCTTCGGGATGCAGGGGAACAATTCCCGCTACAACAAGCTTGGCGCGACGTGCGCGATGTGGCCCCGGTCGAAGGATGGAATTGGCCAAGCTGGCCGACTGTTTACCGGGCTTTCAAGAAACTGCCCTTGTCGCAACAGCTTCATTCGCGGATCGGGCAAGAGGAAGCATACAAGCGGTTGGCGCAACCTGCTTTGCGGGACAAGACCACGATCTTGCCGCTGGAATGGGTATCGCTGGACGGGCAGACCAAAGACTTTTGGGCGCATAATGGCGATGGCAAGCCGCGCCGCTACACGTTCTTGCCGCTGGTGGATTGTGCCACGAACTTCGTTTTGGATTGGGAACTTTGCGGAAAGCGAAAACGCGCGCGCAACGGTGCGGCTGATCAAGCGGACCTGCGAGAAATACGGCATATTTGACCGCCTTTACACCGACAACGGTTCTGCATTCGCGGGGCATCTGGTGGCAGGCGGCGCGGTGCATCGGTTCCGCAATTCGCGCCAGAAAATGGACGCGGTGAAGCCTTTGGGCATCTGCCATCATCTGGGAATAAGGCTGCACTTCGCGCTTCCTGCCAATGGGCAGGCGAAGACGGCAGAGCGCACTTTTGCCAGTCTTTCCCGCGTGATAGATGATCGACCGGAATTCAAAGGGGCGCACTCTGGCCATGCGCCTGGGGCCGCACCAGATGCGAAAGTCATTCCGGTGCATTTGGACGTTGCCCGCGAAGTGATCACTCGCGAGGTGGCCCGCTACAATAATGAGGCGGGGCGGCGCGGGCAGGGGATGAACGGGCGGTCGTATCAAGCGGCATTTACTGCTGGCCTGCCCCTTCGTATCCATCGCAAGGCCACAGAGCGGCAGCTATATCTTGCCGGATTGATCTATACCCCGGTTAAAGTGGACCGCTGGGGCCGGGTCCAAATTGAAACATGGACCTACGGCGGGCCGGAAACCCAAGAAGACTTGTTGCCTTACCACAAAACGGGGCAGCACATTCTGTTAGGTCGCAACCCGGATGATTTCAGCATGCCTGCCTTGGCATGGAACGCTGACAACCAGTTGATTTGTGAAGGCATCATGCCCGTAACGCGTGGTGCTTACGGCAGTGTTGACGGGGTTCGCGATGCCGCCCGCAATCGCAAGGCGGCAAGGGTTGCCGTGCGGGCTGGGGCGGTTGCAAACAACTATCTGGGCGATGCGGAAATGAGGGCTGCACTTGCGGCTATCCCGACACCGGGCGCACCGACTCCGACACCGGCGGCGGTTGTTGCTGGCCAGTTCTCTGGCAAGCTCAAGACCAAAAAGCGGGGCAGCGCCGCGCCTGCGATTGACGAAGACGAATTGAACCTTGTGGCACAGCCGGCAAGCCGACGCCGGTTCCTGACCGAGGAACATTTGCAGAATTTGGACAAGGATTCAGCCCGAAAGTTGGGCTGTATCTGATGTGACCGGGCGGCGTTGCACCGCCAACCCGGTCTTCTACCACGGGCAAAAGCCCACCAACGAAGGACGTTAGAATGGCAGATATCGTAAAGCTTAGCAGTCATGAACGCACAAAACCAGTGCTTGGCGGCTTCGTAAAGACAGAGGTGGCGCTGGATATTCAACGCACCCTAACTATGCTGCATGCATCGGGCGGCGGGCAGATGGCGCTTATCGTCGGGCAACCCGGTAGCGGCAAGACTGAGGCAATGAGGGATTTCAAAAACGGCACGCCAGATGTGGTTCATTATACTGTCACTGCGGGCGAAGGCGGCGCGTTTGGTGCGGCACAAGAGATGATGCGGGTCTTCGAGATGGGCGAACCGAACGCCCGCAAGCTCGCCGCAGAGCGGCGTAGGATTGGGGAATGGATCGGGGCAGGAAGCACACTGCTGATCGACGAGGCGCAGTATCTTTGCCAATTCAACACGCGGGGCGCGGATAGTTGGCTGGCTTTGGAATGGTTCAGATCAATGGCCGATGAATGCTTTATCAACGTCGCGCTGATTGGCGATTTGTTCCTTCTGGGCATGGAAACGGCGCTTCCACAACTCTGGGGCCGTGTTTCGACTAATCGGCCAGTGATCATCAGGGAAACAGCTAAGGCAGATGTGCAAGCCATCGCTTCATCCTATCGGATCTTGGACGCGACCTCGCTGCAAGTCCTGCGTAGCGTGTCAAAGCGCGGTGGTCTGCGACAGGTTGCTAACGTTTGTCGCCATGCGTGGGTGATCAGCGGTGGGCAATCGCCACGGCCCGAAGACATTGGGGCCGCTGTCGAAGACCTCAAGATTTTTGATATGAGGGGCAAGTGATGCGCAACCTGATCTTAAACATAAGCCTATCTGATGATGAAGCCGCCGTTTTTCAGGATCGCAACGCCATGGTTGTTGCGCTTTCGGACGGTGAAACCGCCATGCTGCGCGACAATGTGATCGGGGTGCAGGACTTTTTGGCGCAAAACCTGAAATGCCTCTCGACATTGCAGCAAATACTTGAGTCGACGGGCGACAAAGAAGCCCAGATTGCCAAGACGCTGCATATGCTAATGGAACCGGCACGATCTGCCTTGCATTTGCAAGGCCAATCGCCCGAACTTTTGGGCCGCGCGGTGTTTGTTGGCCCCCATTCTGTAAAGAAAGGGCGCACCCAATGACCATTCGCCATTTGTTGGGACAGAACCCGATATCGTTCAATGACCTATTAGACCTGTTTGAAGCCTATGCTAAAACCATAGCCCCGCCTTTGGAAAAAGGGTGCGACCTGATCCGGGAACAGTTTGACTATTCGCAGGGCGATATCTTCGGTCATGTATTCGGTGTTGCGACTGATTCCAGCTATATTATCAAAGATATCAAACGCATCCGTGCTGATCGTAATCGCGGTAGTGATGTGACGATTACTTTGCCCAGTGGAACCGCCATGATGTTATCTCACGCCATTAAAGAAACCAGCCGGGTAATTGAAGATGCGGCAACTGTCTTTGGGTTTCTTCAAAGTCGGGCGGAAGAAAAAGATACCATCGAAGACTTTGAGGCGACGGCTATAATCTCACTGGCCCATCGGGCGTTGGAACACGCGGAAGAGCAGGTTAGCGAACTTCGCCAGTTTGCAATCAAGATATCCAAAGCCCGCGAATATCTGGACGTTGAAGAGGAGGATGCAGCATGACGATCAGCAAAGCCCAAATTGCCATCCTTCACGTCGCAAAGTCCAAACTGGCCATGGATGATGACGCCTATCGCAGTGTGTTGGCCAAATGCGCGGGCGTTACCAGTTCCACCGAATTGGACGTCGCGGGCTTTACCGCCGTGATGGGGTTCTTTGAATATTGCGGCTTTACGCCCAGATCGGCCACGGGTGCGAATTATGGCAACCGGGAAGGTATGGCGACTTATGCCCAGTTGGAATTGATCCGCACGCTATGGCTGGAAACCACCCAAATGCAAACGCTGGATGAACCTGCCATGAACAAATGGCTGGTTCGGTGTTTCAAGGTATCGTCGTTGCGGTTCCTGACCAAAGCCACCGCGCCAAGGGTGATCACGGCGTTAAAGTCTTGGAAATCGCGCGCGGCGTGATCGCGGGCATGGTCAAGGCCAAGGGCGGCG
>JAYUHO010000001.1:0-19735 GCA_043766915.1 Cypionkella sp. | reverse complement strand
TTTTCGAGATGGCGCAAGGCGATGTGCGGGTCATCGAAGGGCCGGGCTTTACCGCCGTGGTGACGCTGGACAGTGTCGCGCCTGCGCTGACGACGGGCGAAGATGCGGTGGCCCTGCGCGAGGCGATTGCAACCCAGGCGGCCCAGGCCATTGCGGGCGATGCGTTCACCTTGTTCACCAACGCGCTGACCGCACAGGCGGGGATAACGCTGGATCAGGCCGCGATCAACGCCGTGCATGCACAATTTGGCAACTGACGGGCGCTGCGATGACCCTGCAACCAGACTTTGACCAGTTTGAACGTGGCTGGGCGCAAGGGACCAACCAACTGGTCTATGCGCGGCTGGCCGCTGATCTGGACACGCCGGTATCTTTGATGCTGAAACTGGCCGAGGCGCGCACGGATACGTTCATGCTGGAGTCGGTGACCGGCGGCGAGGTGCGCGGGCGGTATTCCGTGGTGGGGATGAAGCCCGATTTGATCTGGAAATGCCACGGCACCTCGGCGCAGATCAACCGTCAGGCGCGGTTTGATCCACAGGCGTTTGTGCCCGAAACCGCCGCTCCGCTGGACAGCCTGCGCGCGTTGATCGCAGAGACGCGCGTTGATCTGCCCGAAGGACTACCTGCCATAGCCAGCGGCCTGTTCGGCTATCTTGGCTATGACATGATCCGTTTGGTCGAGCATCTACCGGATGTGAACCCCGATCCGCTTGGCCTGCCCGATGCTGTGCTGCTGCGCCCGTCGGTGGTCGCCGTGCTGGACGGGGTGAAGGGTGAGGTGACGCTGGTGGCACCTGCCTGGCACGCCTCGGGCCTGTCGGCGCGCGCCGCTTATGCCCAGGCCGCCGAACGGGTGATGGACGCCCTGCGCGATCTGGACCGTGCCGCCACGATCCCGCGCGATCTGGGCGAGGCGGCTGGCGTGGGTGACCCTGTATCGAATTTTACCCATGCCGGCTACAAAGCCGCCGTTGAACGCGCCAAAGAATACATCCGCGCCGGGGATATCTTTCAGGTGGTGCCCAGCCAACGCTGGGCGCAGCGGTTCGATCTGCCACCCTTTGCGCTTTATCGGTCCTTGCGCCGCACCAACCCGTCGCCGTTTCTGTTTTTCTTCAACTTTGGCGGCTTTCAGGTGATCGGGGCAAGCCCCGAAATTCTGGTGCGCCTGCGCGACGGCGAAGTTACCGTGCGCCCGATTGCAGGTACCCGGATGCGCGGGGCCACGCCAGAAGAAGACAAGGCGCTGGAGCTGGATTTGCTGGCGGATCAAAAGGAACTGGCTGAACATCTTATGCTGCTGGATCTGGGCCGCAACGATGTGGGCCGGGTGGCAAAAGTCGGCACCGTGCGCCCGACCGAGCAATTTGTCATCGAACGCTACAGCCACGTCATGCACATCGTCTCTAACGTCGTGGGCCAGATTGCGGATGGCGAAGATGCCCTTTCGGCGCTGCTGGCAGGTCTGCCTGCGGGCACGGTGTCTGGTGCGCCAAAGGTGCGCGCGATGCAGATCATAGATGAGTTGGAACCCGAAAAGCGCGGTGTCTATGGCGGCGGCGTGGGCTATTTCGCCGGCAACGGCGAGATGGATTTCTGCATCGCCCTGCGCACCGCGGTGTTGAAGGACGAGGTCTTGTATATTCAGGCCGGAGGCGGCGTGGTTTATGACAGCGACCCCGAGGCGGAATATCAGGAAACCGTCAACAAATCCCGCGCCTTACGCCGCGCCGCTGAAGATGCGGGATTGTTTGCGTGGCGGGGCAATGGCTAAGTTTGGGGGTGCGGCGGGTGGCATCACAGGTCCTGCGCGCAATGACAGGCTTTTGATTTTGTTGTAAAGTTGGATGCCTCCGGCGGGGATATTTAAGAACAGAAAAATCAATTGTATCAAACTTTATTTTTTCTGTTTTCAAATATCCCCGCCGGAGGCATCCAACAGCTCCACAGTCCTGATTTTGGATAGAAAAAGGTAGGGTGTGCCTTCAGGCGCACCATGCCGAACCAATCCCCGTCAATCCACCGACAATACCGCCGTGACCGGGGCCAACGTGACTGACGACGCACGGCCCTCAACCGTCCATTCCATCAGCGCGGCTATCGTCGAAGGCGTGGTATCGCCCAGCACCACCACCCGGCCCTCTTGCGCGGCTTTGAACGCGGCGCGGTCCAGATAGCGGCGGATCAGCGGCAGGTCTTCGCCTTCCGCATCCAACTGACGAAAGATCGTGGCGGCGGGCACATCTTCGCGCCGCGCCACCTGATCGGCGGCGTTCAGGCCGCGGTTAAAGGTGATCAACCCGCGCCCCTGGGATTTCACAATCGGCACCACGAGGCTGGCCAACGGGCGGTTGTCCTGAAAGCCGTCTTTGGCCAAATCCATCACCGCGACGGCCTGCGGCAGCGCCGCCCCCAGCGATTGAAAGGTTTGCTCCAGATCCGACGCCTGCGCACCCGATGGGATTCCACTGGCCAGCATGATCACCTCTTGCCCCGCCGCGCGGTAAATCGCGGCGGCTTCGGCGGCGTTCGGGGCCAAGGGATCAACCACAAAGCCAACAGAGAACGGCAAAGCGGCCAAGGTGGCGCGATCCACATCGGCCCCGCCAGTATCGCGCAGGATGATTGCAAACAGCGGCTTGCCAGTGGGGTTGGCAAAATCCTGCGCAAATTTCTCCAAGGGCGGCTGTTCAACCGGGACAGAGGCTGAGCCCGCTGCGGCAGCTTGATCACCGATGCGGGGCAAACGGCCGGTCGTCACCCCACCCGCCGATTCCGTGATGGACGCATCTGGTGCAAAAGTTGACGGTTGATCCTTGGCAATCAGCCCGGGGGCTGGTTCTGGTGGAGCCACGGGTTGCATGATCGCAGTGTCGGCCTGTGGAGCAGGGTCGGCCTCTGCCTGGGCAGGCGCCTCAGGGGGGCTGTTGGTGATGGGCACATCCGCAAGGACTTCGGGCAATGGCGCAGGTTCCGCTGCGGGCTGATCAGGCTTTATCGTTGCGGGCGCAGGGTTGGCGTTGATTTGCGGGGCAGGATCAAGCAGCGCCTCGGGGGGTGGTGGCGGAGCACCGGCGACATTTGGCACTGCATCGGTTTGTGGGGCCTGCGGCAGGTCGTCGGGTTTCGCGCCATCAACGGTTGCATCAACCGTCGCCACTGCGGGCAGATCGACCTTTGCCGCGGCTGGCGCGTCCAAGGCCGCAGGCGCATCAGCAACGCGGGGCGGGGCTGTTTTGGCGGCGGGCGCATCTGCCGCATCGCCCAACGCCAGTTGATCATCGCGGCCCCCGTCGGCAGGCACAGCCGGAGCAATCGTTTCAGCCGGGGCGGCCAGCGGCGCATCAGCCGGAAGGACAGCTTTGGGTGCTGCCAGTTCGGGCAGCGACGGCTTTGCGCGGGTGATTGCGGGCAATTCCGGCGCGACATCGACCTTGGGCGCAGGGCTTGTTGGCACTGTATCGGCATCGGCTTTGGGCACCACAGGTTTGGCTGGATCCGCATCTGGCGCGGCAGGCTTTGCGGGCACTGCCACGCCCTCGCTGGCAACCACGACGTTCCCCGCGCCCACGCCCTCCTGCGCGCCCGGCATGGGTGCCACCTGAGAGATTACACCCAAACCGACGCCTGCCACCGCAACGCCCCACAGCGCACCTGCTACAAAGTTACGGATCACGTCGCCACTCCACCCCGTTCAATCTCGTCATATCGTCTCAAAGGCGTCACTTACCCTTGACGCCCCCCTGCTGCTAGGCCCATCTATAGCTCGGCTTGACGCAGCCTTCATCCCTTTTCCGACCGGACCCTGCAAGATGCTTCTTCTGATAGATAACTATGACAGTTTTACCTATAACCTTGTCCATTATCTGGGGGAATTGGGCGCAGATGTGCGCGTGGTGCGCAATGATGCGATGTCGGTGCAGGACGCGATTGCGATGCGCCCCGAACTGATCGTGCTGTCACCGGGCCCCTGTGACCCGGCACAGGCAGGGATTTGCATACCGTTGACCAAGGCTGCGGCATCGGCGGATATCCCTTTATTGGGCGTCTGTCTGGGCCATCAAACGATTGGTGAGGCGTTTGGCGGCGATGTGATCCGTTGCCACGAGATTGTCCATGGCAAGATGGGCGTGGTGCATCACGCAGGGGCTGGCATGTTCGCGGGCCTGCCGTCGCCGTTTCTTGCCACCCGCTATCATTCGCTGATCGTTGATCGCACCACCTTGCCCGACTGCCTTGAGGTGACCGCCTGGCTGGAAGATGGCACCATCATGGGGCTGCGGCACCGCGAAAAACTGATCGAGGGCGTGCAGTTTCACCCCGAAAGCATCGCGTCAGAACACGGCCACCAATTGCTGCGCAATTTTCTCGACAGCGCAAAAGCGCGGGTTCCGGCATGAGCGATGTGCTGCGCCCCCTGATCGCCGTCGCCTGCGAACGCGCGCTGACGCGGGCCGAGGCAGAGGCCGCCTTTGGCGCGCTGTTCGAAGGATCCGCCACCCCTGCCCAAATGGGCGGTTTTCTGATGGCGCTGCGCACACGCGGCGAGACGGTGGATGAATACGCTGCAGCCGCTTTTGTCATGCGATCGAAATGCAACGCGGTGGTGGCCCCCATAGGCGCGATGGATATTGTCGGCACCGGCGGCGATGGCAAGGGCACGTTGAATATCTCGACCGCCACCGCCTTTGTCACCGCAGGCGCGGGCGTTGTGGTGGCCAAACATGGCAACCGCAACCTGTCGTCGAAATCAGGGGCCGCCGATGCGTTGACCGAACTGGGCCTGAATGTGATGGTGGGGCCGGATGTGGTAGAGCGCTGTCTGGCCGAGGCCGGGATCGGCTTTATGATGGCGCCCATGCACCACCCCGCCACTCGCCATGTGATGCCGGTGCGGGCCGAACTGGGCACGCGCACGATCTTTAACATCCTTGGCCCGCTGACCAATCCCGCCGGGGTAACGCGGCAATTGACCGGCGCGTTTTCTGCAGCCCTGATCCGGCCCATGGCCGAAACCCTGTTGGCACTGGGCACCCATAAGGCTTGGCTGGTGCATGGCGGCGATGGCACCGATGAGATTTCCATCGCGGCCCCCACGGCCGTGGCCGCTGTTGAAAACGGTGCGGTGCGCGAGTTTTCCGTGCATCCCGAAGACGCTGGCCTGCCGGTGCATCCCTTTGAGGCAATCCTTGGTGGAACACCCGTCGAAAACGCCGTGGCCTTTCGCGCGCTGCTTGACGGCGAAACCGGGGCCTACCGCGATGCGGTTTTGTTCAACACCGCCGCGGCGTTGATCGTGGCAGACCGGGCGGCGAACCTGAAAGAGGGCGTCGAGATGGCGCGCGCTTCGATTGATTCCGGTGCCGCAAAGGCCAAAATCGCCGCTTTGGCACGGTTAACCCATGCTTGACCCAATTCCCCATACGTTGATCAGGCAGACCCAATGACCACCATTCTTGACCGCATAAAAGCCTATAAACTGGACGAAATCACCGCCCGCAAAGCCGCGCGCGCGCTGTCCGAGGTTGAAGAGGCCGCCCGCAACGCGCCTGCCCCGCGTGGTTTTGGCCGCGCTTTGGCCGAGGCGGCGACCACCGGGTATGGATTGATCGCCGAGATCAAGATGCCAGCCCGTCCAAAGGTGTCATCCGCGCCGATTTTGATCCCCCCGCTCTTGCACGGGCGTACGAAATCGGTGGCGCAACCTGCCTGTCCGTGCTGACCGACACGCCATCGTTTCAGGGCGCGGATGCCTATCTGACGGCGGCACATGCGGCCACCAAACTGCCCTGCCTGCGCAAGGATTTCTTGTATGACACCTATCAGGTCACGGAATCCCGTGCCCTGAATGCCGATTGCATCCTGATCATCATGGCGTCTTTGTCGGATGCCCAAGCTGCCGAGCTGGAAGATGCGGCCCTTGCGTGGCGCATGGATGTGCTGATCGAAGTGCATGACCGCGCCGAATTGGACCGCGCCCTGCGGCTGAAATCGCCGCTGATCGGGATCAACAACCGCAATCTGCACAGCTTTGAGGTGACGCTGCAAACCACCCGCGATCTGGCCCGTCTTGTGCCTGCCGACCGGATGATCATTTCGGAATCGGGGCTGTTCACGCCTGCCGATCTGGCTGATGTTGCCCGCTATGGCGCGCGCTGTTTCCTGATCGGCGAAAGCCTGATGCGGCAAGACGACGTTGCCGCCGCCACCCGGACCATCCTTGCCAGCCCCCTGACATCGGAAGGTGGTGCATGACCGTGCCGGAACTTACCCATTTTGACGCGCAAGGCCATGCGCATATGGTTGATGTTTCGGGCAAACCTGTCACGGCCCGCGTGGCCGTGGCGCGTGGCGCGGTGAAGATGACGGCGCAAACGCTGGCCCTGATCACCGAAGGCCGCGCCAAAAAGGGCGATGTGTTGGGTGTGGCGCGGCTGGCAGGCATCATGGCCGCCAAGAAAACCGCTGATCTGATCCCGCTGTGCCACCCCTTGCCGATCACATCCGTGACGCTAGATTTACGCGCAGACCCATCCCTTCCCGGCATTGTGGTTGAGGCCACTGTCAAAACCGGCGGGCAAACCGGGGTCGAGATGGAGGCGCTGACAGCCGTCTCTGTCGCATGCCTTACAATCTATGATATGGTCAAAGCAGTTGAGAAATCGATGGCCATCGAGAACATCCATCTGATCCTGAAAGATGGCGGAAAATCAGGTCGTTACGAGGCGAAGTGATGATATCGGTTGAAGAGGCTCTGGCCCGCTGTCTGGCCCTGACGCAGATATTGCCCCCTGAAACCGTGCCTCTGCGCCACTCGCTTGGCCGCGTCATGGCTGCCCCGGTTTATGCCCAATTGACGCAACCACCTTTTGCCGCCTCGGCAATGGATGGCTATGCATTGGGCCGGATTGCGGGCGTGGGCGACGGCTTTGATGTGATGGGAGAGGCAGGTGCGGGCCATGCCTATGCGGGGCAAGTGCTGCCCCATCAGGCAACGCGGATTTTCACCGGCGCACCCGTGCCCGACGGGGCCGTCAGTATCGCCATTCAGGAAGACATCACGGCGGTTGGCGCAAAGATCACCCTGAACACCACTGCCAGTGCGGGCGATAACATCCGTCCCAAGGGCCAGGATTTTGCCCACGGGCAGGTCTTTCAACCGCCCCACCCCTTGCGCCCCAACGATCTGGCGCTGCTGGCGGCGATGAATATTCCGCAATTTTCCGTCGTTCGCCGCCCCATCGTGGCGCTGATGGCCACCGGCGATGAATTGGTGATGCCGGGCGAAAGCCTGCGCGCCGATCAGATCGTGGCGTCAAACACCTTTGCCTTGGCCGCGATGGTGGAACAGCTGGGCGGTGAGGCGCGGATTTTGCCGATTGCGCGGGATACCGAAGACCATCTGCGGCAGGTCTTTGCCCTGACGGCAGGGGCCGATCTGATTGTCACCATCGGCGGCGCGTCGGTGGGCGATCACGATCTGGTCGGCAAAGTGGCGACTGATCTGGGGATGGAGCGGGCGTTCTGGAAGATCGCCATGCGGCCCGGCAAGCCGCTTATGGCGGGGCGCGTGTTGGGCATTCCCATGCTGGGTCTGCCGGGAAATCCCGTGTCTGCAATCGTTTGTGGGCATTTGTTCATGTTGCCAATGCTGCGCGCAATGCTGGGCCTGACCGACTGTGCGCCGCCCATGCGGCAAGCCACTCTTGCCACCGATCAACCCGCCAACGGCCCGCGCACCCATTACATGCGCGCGCGTCTGGGGGTCGGCGATGCGGGGCAGACAATTGCGCCCTTTGATCGTCAGGACTCGGCGTTGCTGTCCATCTTGACCGAGGCAGACGCCCTGCTGATCCGCCCGGCGAATGATGGCATCCGCCGCGCTGGTGAGCGGATGGATTACATTCCTTTGTAACCCTCGCGCGGTTAACCGCTTGACACAAACCAAGAACGCGGGCAGAACATATCAACAACATAAGTATGGGTGCCCCACATGCTGACGCGCAAGCAACTGGAACTGCTGGACTTCATCAAACAGCGGCTTGACCGGGATGGCATCCCGCCGTCGTTTGATGAAATGAAAGACGCGCTTGATCTGCGGTCAAAGTCCGGCATCCACCGGCTGATCACGGCGCTGGAGGAACGCGGCTTTATCCGCCGTCTGGCCCACCGTGCGCGCGCGCTGGAAATCGTGAAATTACCCGAAGCGATGGAAAAACCCGGCTTTACGCCGCGGGTTATTCAGGGCGACCGGGTTGATCCGCCGCGCAGTGCCATTCCGGTTGAGGCGGTTTATGCCATGGAGGTGCCGGTGATGGGCCGGATCGCGGCGGGTGTGCCGATTGAGGCGATCAGCCATGTATCGCATCACGTCGCGGTGCCCGGATCAATGCTGTCGGGAAAAGGGCAGCATTATGCGCTGGAAGTGAAGGGTGATTCGATGATCGACGCCGGGATCAATGACGGCGATATCGTGGTGATCCGCGAACAATCCACCGCCGAAAACGGCGATATCGTCGTGGCTTTGGTGGAAGATTCAGAGGCGACGCTGAAACGCTTTCGCCGCAAAGGCAGCATGATCTCGCTTGAGGCGGCGAACCCGGCGTATGAAACTCGCATCATCCCCGATCATCTGGTCAAGGTGCAGGGGCGCTTGGTGGGGCTGATCCGCAGTTATTGATCACAACCTACGGCGTTTGTGCAAGTTTTGCCGACCCGCGTCGTAACACGATTGGCTGACGCACGGGGGCGCGTGACATCCATATCCGCTGCACTGCGCGGGTGGGATGCAGGATTAAGGTGTCACCCTTCACCTCAGCCGCTAGTGCCCCCGTTTCGTCCAGCACATTGCGATCAATCAGAAAACATCCTGTTGGGGCTGGCGTCACGGGCGGGAGTGCGGCAGGCATTACCACAAAATCGGCATGCGCACAGGCGGCGGGCAAGGCATCCACCGCCCCTTTACCGCCCAGAATAATCCCACGCCACCCCGCCAGTTCAAAGGCGCGCGCGCCCTTGGCACCGGAAAAGCCTGATCGCAACGCGGCCACTTCCGCCAAGGCCAGATCGCCATCATTTTCGATCCACGTCCGGGCGGCAAACCCAGCCCCCCGCGCCGAGGACAGCGCGCGGCCATCTTTGCCCCACAACCCCACCAGCCCCCCATCGCCACTGATCAGCATCACCGGACGCGCCGCCCCCGCCCAGAGGGCAAAGCCAACCACCGCAGGCAAAACCGCCAGCCAGCGCAGATGGCCGCGCCACAGCACCGCCCATAACCCCGCAAAGGCGATCAACGGCAAAACACCCGCGCCCGGTTCGACAATCGGGGTCACCGATCCCTCAAGGCCGGCAACCCAGTGCGCCACAAACAATATCCACCGCGCCGCCATATCCATCACCCACAGCGCAGGCCCGGCCAATCCCAACGGGGCCAACAAAGTTGCAATGGCCCCTGCCGCCATCAGCAATGACATAACCGGAACCGTCATCAGGTTGGCCAGCAGCCCGTAATCGGTAAAGCGGTTGAAATGTGCAGCAGCAAAGGGCGCGGTGGCCAGGCCTGCCAAAACCGAGGTTAACACCAGCGTAAATACCGGCATGATCCAACGCGGCAGCCGTTCTTGCATCACCCGCCGGTCCAGCGCGCCAAAACCCGCGATCAGCACTATCGTGGCGGCGAAAGACAGTTGAAACCCCGGCTCCATCAGGCTTTCGGGCTCAACCAACAGCAAGACCACTGCCGCCAGCGCGACCGACCGCATGGTCAACGCGCGACGGTCAAGCAGAATTGCCCCCAGCATCACGCACACCATCAAAAATGCCCGTGTGGTGGCCACATTGGCCCCCGATAACAACAGATAAAACAGCGCCACGCCAAAGGCCGCCACCGCCGCCAGTTTCTTGGCATTCACCCGCAGCGCCAAAGGCGGGATCAGCGCCACGCCATAGCGCAGCAGCATGAACACAAATCCGGTCAGAAACGCCATATTCATCCCCGAAATGGCCAGCAAATGCGCCAGATTGCTGTCGCGCAGCGCCCTGACCGTGTCCAGACTGATGCCCGACCTGTCACCCGTCATCACCCCGCTGGCAAACGCCCCCGCATCGCCGGGAATCTGCGCCATAATCGCCTGTGACAGCCGCGTGCGCAGGCGGTTGATCACCTGCGCGCCATCCTTTGGTTCCTCCCACAACATCACCGGGCTGCGGGTATAGCCGACAGCGCCCAGCTGATTGAAGAACGCCATGCGCCGGAAGTCAAAGCCGCCGGGTTCTGACGGGCCTTCGGGGGCAGAGAGGAACGCGGTCAGCAAAACCACTTGGCCAGGGTCCGGGATGTAGGGCTGTTTTCCCAAGGATATCCGCACTTTAAGTGGTGTGCGTTTGGGTGCAACATCTTCCAGAACCACCTGATCAAGCGTGATCCGCAGCGCATCGGTTTGCGAGCGATCAATGTCAATAATCCGGCCCTGCACCGGCCCGTAATAGCGAAAATCGAGCATCGGGGCCGCCACTGAGTGGGCGCGGATGCCGCAGGCCAGCAGGCCAATCGTGATACACCCCGCCATCAATGCCACAGGATACGTCAGTTCGGGGCCAAAAAGCCGGGCAAGTCCTGCAGCGCCAAGCCCTGCCAAAACCGCGGCATAAAACGCCAAGCCCGGCTCATACGGCAGGGCGAACCATGCGGCGATGCCGAGGGCGATAAAAACGGGCACCCAGCCAAACAGCTGCCCTTGGGCGTTTTGCAACGCCACCAATGGCCAGACCGCCCGTCGCATAACACCCACCGCTGTGTCCGACACCTTGTTACTGACCCCGCATTTGCCTAAAGCTGCGGGCATCTTACTTCTGCGATGGTTGCTGAAAGGTTAATGTCGATGTCTGCCTTGTCCCGCCCTGTCGTGACCCGCTTTGCCCCTTCGCCCACCGGGTATCTGCACATCGGTGGCGGCCGCACCGCACTCTTCAACTGGCTTTATGCGCGCGGACGGGGCGGAAAATTTCTGTTGCGGATAGAAGACACTGACCGCGAACGATCCACCCCCGAGGCGACGACGGCGATTCTGAAGGGCCTGACGTGGCTGGGTCTGGATTGGGATGGCGAAGTGGTCAGCCAGTTTGACCGCAAAGATCGCCACGCTGAAGTGGCGCATCAGATGCTGACGCGCGGCACCGCCTATAAGTGCTTTGCCACCACCGAAGAAATTGCCGCCTTTCGCGCCGAGGCCGAAGCGCGCGGCTCTTACGCGGTGTTCCAAAGCCCTTGGCGCGATGCCGACCCCGCAAGCTATCCCAATCTGCCCTACGTTATCCGCATGCGCGCGCCGCGCAGCGGTGAGACGGTGATCAACGATACCGTGCAGGGCGTGGTGCGGATCAAGAATGATACGCTGGATGATATGATTTGTTTACGTTCTGATGGCACACCTACCTATATGCTGGCTGTGGTGGTCGATGATCACGACATGGATGTCAGCCATGTGATCCGGGGAGATGATCATCTGAACAACGCGGCGCGCCAGACGATGATCTATCAAGCGATGGATTGGGAAATTCCGGTCTGGGCGCATATTCCGCTGATCCATGGCCCCGATGGCAAGAAGCTGTCGAAACGCCATGGCGCGACGGGCGTGGAAGACTATCAGGCGATGGGCTATCCGGCGGCGGGGATGCGGAACTATCTGACGCGGCTGGGTTGGGCGCATGGCGATGCCGAGATTTTCACGACGTCCGAGGCTTTGGCGATGTTCGATCTCAGCGGGATCGGTCGCGCACCCGCCCGGCTGGATTTCAAAAAGCTGGAAAACACCTGCGGGCATCACATGGCGATGGCGGAAGATGCTGCACTGCTGCATGAATTAGACGCCTATCTGGTGGCCGCAAACCGCCCGGCCCTGACGCCCGCGCAACACGATCTGGCAGGCCGCGCGATGTACTGCGTCAAGGACCGGGCCAAGACTTTCCCGGAACTGCTTGAAAAAGCGCAGTTTGCGTTGATATCGCGGCCCGTGCCGATGGACGAGGCTTCGGCTAAATCCCTCGATCCGGTATCCCGTGGTATACTGAAAACATTGACGCCGCAGTTGCAAAATGCTAGCTGGACAAAGGCGGAATTAGAGCCGATCTTGACAAATGCTGCAACTGCACACGAGATTGGCTTTGGAAAACTGGCGTCTCCGCTGCGGGCGGCGCTGGCAGGACGTGCCGCGACACCAAGTGTTTATGATATGATGTTGGTGCTGGGGCGGGACGAGACGATTGCACGGCTGACGGACGCGGCGGTGTAAGTTCCGTCCTTCACCACAGCAACCAAAGGCCGGGTCCGCGCGTTTGGACCTGGTACATTTAGGGGAACGAAAGATGGCCGAATCGACCAAAACTGCCACGCTTAATCTGCACGGCACCACCTATGATCTGCCGATCCTGACACCCACGATGGGGCCAGAAGTGCTTGATATCCGAAAGCTTTATGGCCAGGCGGATGTGTTTACCTTTGACCCCGGCTTTACCTCGACTGCGGCTTGCGAAAGCGCGATCACCTTTATCGACGGTGATAAGGGGGAACTGCTGCATCGCGGTTATCCGATTGAACAACTGGCGGATCAGTCCAATTTTCTTGAAGTGTGCTATCTGCTTTTGTACGGCGAATTGCCGACCGCCCCACAGCTGGCCGATTTCGTCAGCCGGGTGACCAATCACACTATGGTGCATGAGCAGATGCACTATTTCTTTCGCGGCTTTCGTCGCGACAGCCACCCGATGGCCACGATGGTGGGCGTTGTCGGCGCGATGTCGGCGTTTTATCACGACAGCCTTGACATCAATGACCCGTGGCAGCGCGAAGTTGCGGCCATCCGGATGATCGCCAAACTGCCAACAATTGCGGCGATGGCGTTCAAGTACTCAATCGGGCAACCGTTTACGTACCCAAAGAATTCCCTCGATTACGCCAGCAACTTTTTGCATATGTGCTTTGCGGTGCCTGCCGCCGATTATGTGGTGAACCCGGTTTTGGCACGCGCGATGGACCGGATCATGATGCTGCACGCCGATCATGAGCAAAACGCGTCCACCAGCACCGTCCGACTGGCCGGATCATCGGGGGCCAATCCGTTTGCCTGTATTGCTGCCGGGATCGCCTGCCTTTGGGGGCCCGCGCATGGCGGGGCCAATCAGGCTTGTCTGGAAATGCTGCGCGAAATCGGCACGGTGGACCGCATTCCGGAATACATCGCCAAGGCGAAAGACAAATCCTCGGGCTTCCGTCTGATGGGCTTTGGACACCGGGTCTACAAAAACTTTGACCCGCGCGCCACGGTGATGAAGGAAAGCGCCGATGAGGTGTTGGAATTGTTGGGTATTCATAACAATCCCACTTTGCAGGTCGCCAAGGAACTGGAACGCATTGCGCTGTCGGATGAGTATTTCATCTCAAAAAAGCTGTATCCGAATGTCGATTTTTATTCCGGCATTATCCTTGATGCGATGGGCTTCCCGGTGTCGATGTTTACGCCGATTTTTGCGCTGTCGCGCACCGTGGGCTGGATTTCGCAGTGGAAAGAGATGATTTCCGAGAACAATCAGAAAATCGGCCGTCCCCGGCAGTTGTATATCGGCGAAAAACGCCGCGACTATGTCGGTGTGAAACATCGCTGACGGTCTGGGGCGGCGCAATCGCGCCGCCTTTTCGCCCTTGCTTTGGGTCATGCAAATGCCTCAGTTTTCCGCTTGCAGCCGAAGGGGCCCCGCGTGACCCAGCCCGCCCGCATTCCGCTGATTGATCTGGCGCGGTCCGCTGCCTTGGCCGGGATGGTGGCATTTCACTTCAGCTATGATCTGCTGATGTTCGGCCTGATCCCGCGCGCCTATGCGGCGTCGGATTTCTTTTATTTCCATGCGCGCATCGTCGCGGGCAGCTTTTTGGTTCTGGCGGGACTGGGGCTGTGGCTGGCGCATGGGCAGGGCATCCGCTGGCCCGCGTTCTGGCGACGGTTTGCGAAAGTTGCTGGCGCGGCGGTGCTGGTTACAGTGGCCACACGGCTGGCGATGCCCGACTTTTACATCTATTTCGGCATTCTGCACGCCATCGCCCTTTACAGCCTGCTTGGTCTTGCAGCACTGCGCTTGCCCGCACCGATGACCGCACTTATCGCGGCAGGTTTCATTGCAGGATCCTATTTTCTGCAAGGCTCCGGCCTTGACGCGCCCCTGCTGCGGTTTGTGGGTCTCAGCAGCTTGCCCGCGCAAACCATGGATTTCGAACCGGTTTTTCCGTGGTTTGGCGCGGTTTTATTGGGCATCGCCTTGGGGCAGATCGGCACTAAACTGGGTCTTTGGGTGCGGCTTTCAGGTTTCCCGAAAGGGGCGTGGGTTGACCGCCTTAGCTGGCCGGGTCGTCACAGCCTGTTGATTTACCTGATCCATCAGCCGATCTTGATGGCGCTGGTCTGGGCCTATACGCAACTGGCCTAACAGCGCCCATCCAACGTCGCCACCGACCGATAGGTTTCAGGGCGACGGTCGCGAAAAACGCCCCAGCTGGCGCGCAGATCGGCGATGGCATTCAGATCGAAACTGGCAGTGATGATTTCCTGCGCGTCGCGGCTGGCGCGGGCCACCAATTGCCCCGTGTGATCGGCGATAAAGCTGGAGCCATAGAACGTCACAGCCGTGCCTTCGGGTGCCACCTCATGCCCGATCCGGTTTGACGCGATCACCGGCATGATATTGCTGCCGGCATGACCCCGCATACAAATTTCCCAGTGCGGTTGGCTGTCATACCCCGGCACGGGCGGTTCTGATCCTATCGCAGTGGGATAAAGCAGCATTTCGGCCCCCATCAACGCCATCGACCGCGCACATTCCGGAAACCACTGATCCCAGCAAATCCCCACCCCAATGCGGCCAAATGCCGTATCCCAAACCCGGTAGCCGGTATCCCCCGGCGAGAAATAGTATTTCTCTTCATACCCCGGCCCCTGCGGAATGTGGGTTTTGCGGTAATTCCCCAGAACCTTGCCATCCGCGTCAATCATCGCCATTGAATTGAAATGTGCCTGCCCCGCCCGTTCGAAATACGAACATGGCAGCACGACGCCCAATTCCCGCGCCAGATCGGAAAACCGCGCGATCAGGGGATGCCCCTGCATCGGCTGCGCCATCGCAAAATACTCCGCCCGTTCAGTGATGCAGAAATAGGGGGCAGCGAACAGCTCTTGGATCAAAATCACCTGCGCGCCCTGCGCTGCCGCCTGACGGATCAGGCTTTCGGCGCGGTCAACATTGGCGGGCAAATCCCACGAACACGCAAATTGAGTGGCAGCGACGGTGACGGTGACGGTGCGCATAGGGCGGCTCCTTGGTTTGCGCCTTGGTATTTGATCAAACCATCAAAGGTAAAGTCAGAAAAGCCGGGTCAAGGGCCAGCGTGCCCAACTGCGCGGCGGCACCCCTTCCGCAGCGGGATGCACCGACTCGGACGGATCGCGGCCAATCACCCGTTTGCGGCGCAGCAAAAACCACATCCCCCAGCCGCGCAAGGTGCCCACCATGGGGGCAGCCGGATCGCACGGATAGCGGGCGCGCCAACCATCGGGCAGCGCCAACCCCACCGAGGCCGCACTTTCGATCATCCAGACCAGTGGAATATTGGCCAAAGGGCGGGCAGCGCTGTCATTGCCGATCATGCCGCCAATATCGCCATGCGCGCCGCGAAACCACACCTGTTGCACCCGGCCCAGTGATTCCGCCGGGCAACTCCACATCACTGGCTCAAACACGCGGCGGGTTTCATGCATCGCCAGCGCGTGAAACCCATGCTGAATGGATTTGCCAAGGCGGTGGTCGTGGAACAAATGATGTTTATCAGTCAACATCCACAAGAGCGGCAACCGGATGCCCAGCGCCTTGACGCTATCCCAGACGCCCACCATCTGGACCGGCGCCGACCCATAACAAAACGCTTGCCCGAATGCCTTTGCAGCAACGGAGTCCGGGTTGCGCTGATAGTGGCGAAACGCCAGCATCACGGCGCGTTCCGTTGCATGTTTGTGCTGCAACAGGCCAATCCGGTCGATCACACCTGCCAAGGACCGCACCGCATAGGCCCCGCGCGAAAACCCAAAGAGATATATCCTGTCCCCCTCACGGTAGTGGCTGGCCAGCCAGCCATAGGCACGGATGATCTGGCGGTTCAGCCCCTTGCCAGTGGCCAGATCAAGGCCGTTCCGCCACCCCTCCCACTGCGAACCGGGTTCGTAATACAACGTCCGATGCGCAGTGCGGCCTGCCCCTGCCAACAGGTGAAACAAAAGCCCCGCGTTGCCTTCTTGCCCCGGTTGCAAACTTGACAGCGTGCCGTCCAGAATGATCACATGATCCACCACGCCGCGCATGCGCCCGGGTTCGGGTGCGGCGGCCGGCTCAACCTCGACAACCGGGGCCCCCTTCCACCACTGCGTAAGGCGGCTAAACAGCGACAGAGCGCGCCTCCTGCAACCAATGCCAGATGCGGTGCGGGGTGAACGGCATATCGACACGGGTCACACCCGCAGGTGCAAGAGCATCGCGCACCGCGTTAGAGATTGCGCCCAACGCGCCGACCGTTCCCGCCTCGCCGCAGCCTTTCATCCCCAAGGGGTTGGTTTTGGTCGGCACGGCCTGATCATAAATTGCGAAAAACGGCAGATCGGCGGCGCGGGGCATGGCATAGTCCATAAAACTACCTGTCAATAATTGACCGTTGGTATCATAGATCGCGTTTTCTGTCACCGCTTGCCCAAACCCTTGGGCGATGCCCCCCTGCACCTGCCCCGCCACCAGTTCCGGGGCCATTTGCACCCCGAAATCATCCACCACAGTATAGCGTTGCAAGGTCAGCGCGCCGGTTTCAGGATCAACCTCTACTTCGGCCACATGGCAGCCATTGGGATAGGCACCGGCCTGCAGAGTGATGGTTTGGGCGACATCCAGCAAATCGGGGCGATTGTTTTCCCGAGCCAACGCCGCCGCTTCGGCCAGGGTCAGGCGCATGTTGCTGCCCGCAGCCCCAAAGGCCAGATCTCGGAAGCCGACGCCTGCAACACCCATATGCGCTTCCAAAAATGGCACAAACCGCGCCACCAGTTCCGCCACCGTTGCCCGTGTCGCGGTGCCTTGCACCGTCACCGATCGAGATCCCCCCGTGCCACCGCCGTGCCGGATCAGATCGCTGTCCCCTTGCACGATGCGGATCATTTCCGCATCAATTCCGGTGGCTTGTGACAGCATCCTTGCATAGACAGTTTCATGCCCCTGCCCGTTGGATTGGGTGCCCACATACAAGGTCGCGCCGCCATCAACGTCCAGCACAATGCGCGCCGTCTCAACCGGGCTGCCTAAAATCGCCTCAAGATAACTGGCAACGCCTATGCCGCGCAGCATCCCTTTGGCCGCACTTGCATTGCGGCGGGCGGAAAATCCGGCGATATCAGCATGGGTATGCGCGGCGTCCAGCAGCCCGGCGAAATCACCGCAATCCACCTCTTCGCCCGAAATCAGCGCGTGCGGAAACCGCGTGATCACGTTGCGACGGCGCAGATCAATTGGGTCCGCCTCCAACTGCCGCGCCGCCTGATCCATCACCCGCTCTATCGTCAGGTTCGCCTCGGGCCGCCCAGCCCCGCGATAGGCGTCAACCGGAGTGGTGTTGGTATAAACCCCCACCGCACCAAGATAAGCCTTTGGAATATCGTAAATCCCTGTCAGCACTTTGGAAAACAACTCTGTCTGAATGGCCTGCCCGAATTGTGAGTTATACGCCCCAAGGTTGGACACAAGGTTAACGCGGTAGGCCGTGATGCGCAGGTCTGCGTCAAAGCCAATCTCGGCATGCGCCACCAGATCGCGGCCTGCGTTATCGGTCAGCATCGCCTCGGACCGATCCGACGCCCAACGCACCGGGCGGGCCAAAGCGCGGGCGGCAGCGGCGATGCAGATGTATTCGGGATAGGTCATCCCTTTCATGCCAAAGCCGCCACCGACATCCGGGTTGGTCACACGCACCGCCGCAGGGGTCAGCCGCAACATCCGCGCCAACTCTGTTTTCTGCGTCCACACCCCCTGCCCGTTCACGCACAGGTGCAGGCGGTTGTCGGACCATTCGGCATAGGCCGCGCGCGCCTCGATCGAGGCGACGATGATGCGGTTGTGAAGCACGGGCAGGGTGACGCGATGGGCCGAGCCCGCCAACGCCGCCTCAACCCCTGCCGCGTCACCGATACCATAATCAAACGCCAGATTGCGGGGGGCAGCGGGGTGGATCGCAGGCCCACCGGGTGACAGGGCAAGGGCGACAGGCAGATCGTTGATATCCACCTCAATCGCTTCGGCCGCATCGCGGGCCTGCTCCAAGGTATCGGCGACGATCAGGGCCACCGCCTCGCCCACAAAACGCACCGCTTCTTGCGCCAACACCGGGCGTGCCGGGTCAGCGCCCAAACCGCCATCTCGGGTTTCAATCTGTTCGCCCTGCATCCCCAGAATGACGCCCATGGCCAGCAAACCATCTGCGTCCAGCACCAGATGCACACCGGGCATGTCGCTGGCTGTGGTCAGATCAAGGCGCGCAATCCGGCCATGCGCCACGGTTGCGCGCAGAAAATACGCCACCAGCGCGTCTTTGGGGGCGATATCATCGACATAGCTGCCAACTCCGGTCAGAAACCGCGCGTCTTCCAGACGCCCCTTGCCTTGCGCTATGCCAAATTTCGTCATGCCTGCCCCCGGATTTTGCAACACCAATCCAGAAATACCTACGCCCCCGGCAGGATTTGTCCAGCGGGGGCGTGGGGATGCAGTGCCGTCGGATCAGATCACAGCGCCAGCGACAGCACCGTCACCATGCCCAATTCGCCAAAGCCGTTGAACCGGCTGTTGGTGACGGTCGAATAGGCGCCCATGCCATGCACGATGACATAATCGCCCTCGGCAATATCGGCGGGGAACGGAATATCGCCGGGCAGCCGATCAACCGAATCGCAGGTGGGGCCAAAGCAAATGCGCGGCAAGACGGACCCTTTGCGCGGCGCGCCATCCGGTGCCATCACTTCGATGCGATCAATGATGCCGATCTGGCTCAACTCAAACAACGACCCGTAGACACCATCGTTCAAGAACACATGCATGTCGTCGCGCACGGCCTTAACGCGCGCAGCCAACGAAAACCCGTCCCCGCACAACGCACGCCCCGGTTCGCACACCAGTTCAGGGCGATCTGCACCAAATGCCTCGGTTGCAACCCGGTCAATCAGCGCAAAAATCGCTTCAAGCTGCGGCAACACACCCGATGCACGGTGCGACGGAAACCCGCCGCCCACGTTCAGGCGCGCGATTTTCACGCCCGCCTTGCGCGCAATATTCGCGGCCTCAACAATATACGATCCCCAGGCATTCGGGTCGGTACACTGCGTGCCCGCGTGGAAGGTGATTGACGGGATGAACCCGGCTTCGGCCACGATTTTCAGCAGCTCTACCGCGACATCTTCAGTCGCGCCAAACTTGGCCCCAAAGTTATAGGCGGCCCCGGATACCGGCAGCTTGAAGCGCACCGAAATCTCGGTGCCCGCGACAGGCACCATTTCGATCAGTTTGGCCAATTCGGATTTTGAATCAACAGAATAGGATTTCACCCCCAAGGCCACCGCGCGGGCAATTTCATGGCGCGCGCGCACGGGGTTATTGTAATGGG